>CBHTUE010000389.1:0-1720 GCA_966096115.1 uncultured Phenylobacterium sp. | reverse complement strand
CGCCGCGGCCGTCGCCGTCGGCGCGGGTCAGCACCAGGCCGGTCAGCGGCAGGCGTTCGTGGAAGGCCTTGGCCGTGCGCACCGCGTCCTGGCCGGTCAGCGCGTCGGCGACCAGCAGCGTCTCGGACGGGTTCGAGATCTTCGCGATCTCGGCCGCCTCGCTCATCATCGCCTCGTCGATCGTGGTCCGACCGGCGGTGTCGAGGATCAGGACGTCGAAGCCCTGCAGCTTCGCCGACTGCATGGCGCGGCGCGCGATGTCCGGGGCGGCCTGGCCCTGGACGATCGGGAGGAAGTTGGCGCCGGCCTGCTCGGCCAGCATGCCCAGCTGTTCCATGGCGGCCGGACGGCGGGTGTCCAGCGAGGCCAGCAGGACCTTCTTGCGCTCCTTGACCAGGCGCAGCGCCAGCTTGCCGGCGGTGGTGGTCTTGCCCGAGCCCTGCAGGCCGGCCATCAGGATTACGGTGGGCGGGTTGAGCGAGAGGTTCAGGCCTTCGGGCTCGCCGGCGCCGCCCAGCATGTCGACCAGGCCGTCGTAGGTGATCTTGACCACCTGGTCGGCCGGGCGGACCGAGCGGATCACCGCCTCGCCGGTCGCGGCTTCCGTGGCCTTGGCGATGAAGTCGCGCACGACCGGCAGCGCCACGTCGGCCTCGAGCAGGGCGACGCGGATCTCGCGCATCACCTCGGCGACGTCCTTCTCGGACAGCACGCCGCGGCCGCCGAGACGGTCGAATACCGAAGACAGCCGATCTGTTAGCGCGTCAAACAAAGTCCAACTCCATGGCCCAAACGCAGTCGACCCCCGTGCACGATTGCGTGGACGGGGGGCCTCGCCGCCCTCGTCCCAGAGTCACCCTTGAATTGGGGCCATGGGGGTCGTGGCGGTAGAGGGCGCTGACCGAGGTTGGCGCCGGAAGGGCGGGCTTATGCGCTCAAAGGGGCGCGGAGGTCAAGGAAGGGGCGGATTCCTAGCTGAGCCACGCTACGAGACCTAGCAGCGCGAAGCCCCCAAAGAAGGTGCAGATCAGACAGCGGTACACGACTAGCAGCCCTCGGCCCCAGGCCGTGAGGTGGTCTGGGTTCGCGAAGAATGGGAGGGCTGCGGTGCGGAAGCGGGCTCCACCCGGCTTTACCTCCGTCACGAGGAGAAACGCGACCAAGGGGCTCAGCGCCCAAGAAGCGATGATGGTCCACACCACGACAGCGCCCGCGATCCTGGTCCAATCGGCCATCGTCGGATGTCACCGGCCCTTAAATCCCATGGATGATGCGAGCCTCCGGACCTGGCGATGTCAAGGACCGGCCTCCGGCCGGCCGCGCCGCGGCGGCGCTCTGCGCCGTCCTTGAGATCGCCAGGTCCGGAGGCAGACTGGCTGCCATGAGATTTATGGCTGGGCCTGGCCGCTGCGCGGTCCGCCGTCCCACGCCACCATCTCCACCCAAAGTGTCATCCCGGTTTCGCCGCAGGCGAAGACCGGGACCCATGAACACCATCATCTGAGGGAGTTTGCGGGGGCGGCGCACGCGTCTCCCTGGGCGTCTATGGTGGTCATGGGTCCCGGTCTTTCGCTGCGCGAAAACCGGGATGACACGCGGTGTGTGCGGCGAGGTAAATGTCCGAAAGCCGCCAGCGGTTGTCGGCGAACGCCACTATCTTCTCTTCATGACCCAATACGCCCTGTTCGACACCGCCATCGGGTTCGCCGGCATCGCCTGG
>CBHTUE010000388.1:0-2048 GCA_966096115.1 uncultured Phenylobacterium sp. | reverse complement strand
CGTCCGCGCAGGCCGGCGTAGTAGGCGTTGAGGAACGTGCGGTCGGGGATGTCGGCCGCGCCCTCCCACTGGATCTTGGTGCGGATGCGGGCGGCCACCTCGGCGATGGCCTTGCGGTCGGCGGTGCGGATCACCTCCTCCAGCACGTGCAGCTCCTTGATACCGTAGGCATCCAGCTGGGCGTGAGTGAAGGCGATGCCCTGGGCGGCATTGCGCTCGGTGTCGGCCAGGTCGGGCTGCAGCACCTTCTTCGGCGACTTCACGACCATGGTGCCGGCCACCAGGTCGCCCAGCCGCCGGCGGTCGCGGTTGAACAGCGGGAACAGCACGAAAGTCCCGGTCCAGATCGCGCCCAGGGTGATCAGCCAGGCATCGACGCCCTCGCCGCGCGACAGGAAGAACGTCAGCGGCAGGATCACCTCGACCTCGCGCATGGCGTTGCGGGCGAACACCGCATCGGCCGTGAGCCGCCCGCCGTCGGCGGCGATCACCCGCAGGCCCATAACGCGTTTTCCCGGCGTCGCCGCACGGGGCTGCACTTCGAAGATCAGGAAGTAGAAATTGCGGATGACGAAGACGCCCAGCAGCCAGACCACGCTGAGCGCCTCGGTCACCCAGTTGGCCTTGGTGGCCCAGGACACCAGCAGGGCCAGCACGCTGAAGGCGATCAGCCCGGCCAGCAGGATCAGGAAGTCGATCAGGAGCGCCACGAAGCGCTCGACGTAGGAGCCGACCTTCAGCCGCAGGTCTACGCCCTCGGGCGTCACCAGCTCGCGCCAGCCGTCGCCGGGCTCGGCCGGCAGCTTGCGCCCCTTGGCCGTGAGTCCCTTCAGCCGGCCCGCGATGCCCGTGCTGGTCATTCGGCCACCTTCGGCCGCGGCCAGTAGAAGTAGGTCAGCCACAGGGTCAGCATGGCCAGCGCCACCGCATAGCGCGCCAGGTCGCGCTGGATGAGTTGGCGGCCGTAGCCCTCCAGGATGCCGGCCACGAACAGCATCACCACCACGCCCGCCATGGCGGTCGCCGCCCGCCTGCCGGCCTCGGCCGCGGCGTCCACACGGCTGCGCTCGCCGGGGAAGGCCACGGCCCAGCCGATCGAGAAGCCCGCCGCCGAGGCCAGGATGATGGCGAACAGCTCCGTCGTGCCGTGGATCATCAGCCAGCCCCCGGCTTCGAAGCCCAGGTCGCGGGAAGCGAACAGGGCGAGGAAGGCCCCGAGCATGCCGAAGTTCGTCGCCAGTAACCCGGCCGTCGGCAGGCAGAACATGAAACCGAGCGCGAACGCGAAGATCGAGATCTGGGCGTTGTGGGTGAACAGGAAGCTGGCCAGGTTGCTGAGGCCCTGGATCGCTGAGTCCGGCTTGTCGTAGAGGGTCTGACGCAGGTAGGCGGTGGTGGCCATCGGGTCGCGCCCGCTGGTCATGCCGGGATCCATGAAGCTGTAGAACCAGTCCGGATCGCGCCGCACCAGCACGTAGCCGACGATGGTCGAGACGATGCCGATGGCGACCGCCACCAGGGTCTCGCGCCACAGCGACTGCACTGCCGCCGGCCAGTCGTGCTTGAAGAACCGCGCCAGCCGCTGCGGCAGCCGCGTACGCGCGCCGTAGACGAAGAAGTAGGCCCGCGTGCAGAGGCTCTCCAGATAGGCCGTCAGGCTCTGGTCCAGGGAGATCGAGCGGGCCACCGACAGCGACGACAGCGCCTGGCGATACAGCAACGGGATCTCCAGCAGCTCGTCGCGCCGCAGGTTGGCCGCGCCGCCCTTCTCGGCCTTGGTGAGCAGGGTCTCCAGCCGGCGCCAATCCGCCTCGCGCTCGGCGCGGAACCGCCAGCTCTTCAGGTGCAGCTCGGCCATCAGATCAGGTCTCGTCGCTTCACGTCGAGGTAGCCGTTGAGCAGCGCGGTCGACAGCATGTCGGCCGGGGCGTCGACGATCTGGGCGCCCAGCCGCCGCAGCCGCGCGGTCACCGCCTCGCGCTGCTTCAGCAGCCGCTCGGCGATCACGGCGCGGGACACGTCGTCCGGCTCCACGGGCGGCTTGGTGG
>CBHTUE010000387.1:0-2123 GCA_966096115.1 uncultured Phenylobacterium sp. | reverse complement strand
TGGTGGTCGGCGGCTCGCCGGCGGCCAGGCCGATCTCGCGCTGGGCCATGGCGAAACGGGTGACCGAGTCCATCAGGCAGAGGACTTCCATGTCCTGGTCGCGCAGGAACTCGGCGATGGCCATGGTCATGTAGGCCGCCTGGCGGCGCTTCAGCGCCGGTTCGTCGGAGGTGGCGACCACGACGATCGCGCGGCGCAGGCCTTCCTCGCCCAGGGTCTCCTCGATGAACTCGCGGACCTCACGGCCCCGCTCGCCGATCAGGCCCACCACGACCGCGTCGCAGTCGGCGTTCTTGGCCAGCATGGAGAGCAGCACCGACTTGCCGACGCCGGAGCCGGCGAAGACGCCGAGGCGCTGGCCGCGGCAGCAGGTCGTGAAGACGTTCATGGCCCGCACGCCGAGGTCCAGCCGTTCGCCGACGCGGGCGCGGGAGTGAGCCGACGGCGGTGAGGCGCGCAGCGGGTAACCCACGATGCCTTGCGGCAGCGGCCCCTTGCCATCGATCGGCTCGCCGAAGCTGTCGACGATGCGGCCCAGCCAGGCCTTCGTAGGACGCACGGCGGAGCCCAGGGGTTGGATGCGAATCTCGGCGCCCGGCGCCACGCCCTCGACGGGGCCGAACGGCATCAGCAGCGCACGGTTCTCGCGGAAGCCCACCACCTCGGCCGCCACGGGCTTGTCGGAAAACCGGGTGATTTCGGCGCGGGCGCCGACGGCCAGCCGGCTGAGACCGCCGCGGGCCTCGATCAGCAGGCCGTTCACGGCTGCCACACGGCCCGACACCGTCAGAGGATCAAGCCGCTCTACAGCGGCGACCAGACTCTTCAAGAAACACCCCTGGCTGCGCGGGAACCCATCCCGCGCGCACGACCCGACAACGCACGCACATTCGCCCGCGCGCGCTTAAGGAGGGGTGAAGATCAAGCGTGGCTGTAACGGCCCGGACGGAATGTCGCGGACGGGGCGATTGGGGACATGTCCCCTTGGCGTCTGTCACCGGCTCGCGACGGCGCCCGACGCTCTTGGGAGCGCCGGGTCCTTCACGGTGTCGTCCCTTCGGACGCCTGCGCCTAGTGGATGTCGGTGGGCGTGTAGTCGTTGCCGATCGCACCGGTGCGCCGGCCCCGGACCTTCTCGCTAACCTTTTCGCCGATCGCCTGGCCTTGCGCCTTGGCGGTCTCCAGCAGGTCCTGGCCCTGGGTCTTGGCGGCGTCCAGCAATGCCTGGCTCTTGGCCGCGGCGTCATCCATCAGCGCCTGACCCTTGACCTTGGCCTCCTCGATCATCGGCGAGGCCTTGGCGGCGATCTTCTTGCGGTTCGCGAAAGCGACGATGCCGGCGATCGCCAGCACGCCGGCGCCGATCAGCAGCGCGGGGTTGCGCGAGGCGAACCGGGTCGCCGGAGCGGCGTACTCGCGGGCCTGCTTCAAGTGGTCGCGCTTCAGCGGCAGCCGATAGCGGGCAAGTCTCTCTTGGAGGTCTTGGAGGTCGGTCATATCGGGTCTCCGGCCGGAAGTGGCGGCTCAGAAACCCCTTACGGGGCAAGGCGTTCCCGCCCTCTGGTTCGCAGGCCGCGTCCAATCACGAAAGATTCAACAGGCCTGCGACCGGACGACTCAGCAGCTCAGCTTGAGTCGGATTCCGAAATCAGATTAACGATTCTCCCGGTGGGGCCAGCAGCATTAACCGGTCTTAAAGAACGGTAGGGCAGGTTAACGGCGAGCCATACGGCGCTGTCGGAAGACGTGCCGGGGGATGCGGGGACGCGGTAGGAGAGGCGAATGCGCGTATTGCTGATCGAGGACGATAGCGCGACCGCGCAGAGCATCGAGTTGATGCTGAAGTCCGAGGGATTCAACGTCTACACGACGGACCTGGGCGAGGAAGGCGTGGATCTGGGCAAGATCTACGACTACGACCTCATCCTCCTCGACCTGAACCTGCCCGACATGAGCGGCATGGACGTCCTGCGGACCCTTCGCGTCGGCAAGATCAACACCCCGATCATGATCCTGTCCGGCACGGCCGAGATCGAGACCAAGGTTAAGACCTTCTCGGGCGGCGCTGACGACTACATGACCAAGCCGTTCCACAAGGACGAGCTGGTCGCGCGCATCCACGC
>CBHTUE010000386.1:0-2230 GCA_966096115.1 uncultured Phenylobacterium sp. | reverse complement strand
CGGGGCGGCGCTGCTGGAGGAGGTGGTCGCGCGCGCCCGCAAGGCTGCCGAGGGGCAGCCGGCGTGACGGTTCTGGAGGTCGCGTCGCCGGAGACGGTGGGACTGTCGGCGGTAGCGCTGGCGCGGGTGGATGCGGCGCTGGGCGCGCTGATCGCCGAGGGCAAGCTGGCCGGGGCCGTCACGCTGGTGGCGCGGCGCGGCAAGGTGGTCCATCGGGCGCGGCTGGGTGTGAAGGATCTGGCGAGCGGCGAGCCGCTCCGCGACGACACGATCTTCCGCATCTACTCGATGACCAAGCCGGTGATGGCGGTGGCGATGATGCTGCTGCACGACCAGGGCCTGTGGTCGCCGGACGACCCGATCTCCAGGCACCTGCCGGAGTTCGCAGGCGTCGCCGGCCCGGGTGGGCGGGCGCCGACGATGGGCGAACTCATGACCCACACGGCGGGGCTGGGCTACGGCTTCGACCCCAACGATGCGACCGATGCGGCCTATATCGCCGCGGGCGTGTGGCAGGCGGCGGACCTCGGCGAGATGACGCGCCGGATCGCCTCGGCGCCACTGGCCTACGAGCCGGGGACGAAGTGGCGCTACTCCATCGCCATGGACGTGCAGGGGGCGATCGCCGAGCGGCTGTCGGGGCAGAGCCTGCCGGACTTCATGCGCGAACGGATCTTCCAGCCACTGGGGATGATCGACACCGACTTCTACGTGCCGGCCGAGAAGATACCGCGGCTGGCGACCCTGTACCGCGTCAGCAAGAGCCGGGGGCTGGTGGTGATGGATCCGCCGTTGAGCGGCCGCGACGGGCGGACGATCCCGAGGCTGCCGTCGGGCGGCGGCGGGCTGTTCTCGACGGCCGACGACTATGCGCGGCTGGCGCAGATGCTGCTGAACCGGGGCGAGCTGGGCGGGGTGCCGATCCTTTCGGAGGCGGCGGTGGCGCTGATGACGGCGAACCACATTTCCGAAGAGATCATGGCCGGCGGCTTCGGCGTGGGGCTGCAGATGATCCGCCCGGGGTTCGGCCACGGCTTCAACGGGGCGGTGTTCACCGATCCCGTGCGGGCGGGCTCGCGGGTCGGGCGCGGGACGTACCAGTGGGACGGGGCGGCGGGGACCTGGTTCTGGATCGACCCGGAGCACGACCTGCTGTTCGTGGGCCTGATCCAGCTGATCGCGCCCCTGGGCGGGCCGCCGGTGCAGGCGATGACCCAGGACCTGATGGCCGATGCGATCCTGTAGTCAGCGAACCGTAGCCAAGCCGGCGTCGGTTTCCGGGAACGGGGTATTGGGCAGGTAGAGGACGATGGGGCGGATCTCGTAGACAGCGGTCGGGTTCTTGCCCTTGAGGTCGCGGGCGGCCTGGATGGCGTCGTCGCGGGTCGCGCAGTCGACCACGTAGAAGCCCAGCAAGTGCTCCTTGCTCTCGGCGAAGGGGCCGTCGACGACTAGGCCCTTGCCGGGGCCGCGCAGGGTGCAGGCGGCCGCGGTCCCGCCAAGCCGGGCGGCCGGGCCCAACCGCTGCTCGGCGTTCAACCGCTCGTGCACCTGGCGCAGGTCGGCCATCAGGGCGGCGTCCTCGGCCTCGCTCCAGGCCTGGACGACGCCTTCCTCGTGGTAGGCCAGGATGGCGTAGAGCATCGACGGGTCCTCATGCGTTGGCGCGACCGGCCCCAGGACGTGCGCCGTGGCCGCGCGCCGACATTCCGGGCGGCGGCTATTTCGCCGGGTGGGTCGCGAACCAGTCGATGGCCAGAGGCACGAAATAGACCAGCAGCAGCAAGCCGAAACCGATGATGATGATCCGCCCGATCAGCTTGGAGCGGCGGACTTCCTTGGGATCGGGTTCGGGCGAAGCGGTCATGGCCTCTCTTTGGCCGACGAGAGCGCCAGCCTCAAGCGGAGGCGCGTCAGCCCGGTGGGATTCAACCAAGGAAAACATGGAAGGCTGCGGAACCGCGGAGCCGGGCCGGCGGTGCGGCGGGCGGGCGTTCTTCTATGCTTTCGGTGTTGTCCGTGGTTCAAGATGACGACGTGGCGCGCGGGGCTTGGCCGCTACCGTTTCTTCCCCAGTTCGGCGGCGATGTCCTTGGTGAGGCGGCCGACCTTGCGGTGGGCGGCGGTGAGCTGGTCCTTCGTAACGCCCCAGCGCTTCATCCAGTACTCGACGGCCTTGCGCTCGGAGAGGTCGAGCCGCTCCTTGTCGATGAAGAAGCCGCCTTTGTCC
>CBHTUE010000385.1:0-2248 GCA_966096115.1 uncultured Phenylobacterium sp. | reverse complement strand
TCCTGGCGGCTGGCCTTGGGCTTCACGTTCTTCACGGTGTCGAAGTGCTGCTTCAGGCCGGCGATCAGTTGGTCGGTGCCGCCGCCCTGGAAGGCCTTGGCGACGAAGGTCCCGCCGGGCCGCAGCACCTCGATGGCGAAGTCGATCGCCGCCTCGATGAGGCCGACGATGCGCAGGTGGTCGGTCTCGCGGTGGCCGACGGTGTTGGGGGCCATGTCGGAGAGCACCACGTCCGGATTGCCGCCCAGCAGTTCGATCAGCTTCGGCGCGCACTCGGGGTCGGTGAAGTCCATCTGGATGATCTGGGCGGGCGGCAGCGGGTCGACGGGCAGCAGGTCGACCCCGACGATGTGGGTGACGCCGCGCAGGATCGCGATCTGGGTCCAGCCGCCCGGCGCGAGGCCCAGGTCCACCACCCGCGCGCCCGGCTTCAGGAAGTGGAACCGGTCGTCGATCTCGGTGATCTTGAACGCCGCGCGGCTGCGATAGCCGAGCGCGCGGGCCTTGGCCGAGAACGGGTCGTTGACCTGCCGCTCCAGCCAGGCCTGCTGGCTGGGGGTGCGTTGCTTGGCGGTCTTCAGGCGCGCCGGCTTGCCCCGTCCGCCCTCCTGGCCGCCGGTGGGCAGCTTCACCATCCGCTTGCGCGGGGGCACTTCGGGCGGTTCGGTCATGATGCGCCCTCAGGACGTCCGCCACGGCCGCGGCGGCGCTTGCGGCGGCGGCGTCCGCCGGCGCGGTCCGACATCAGCGACAGCAGGATGCCTTCGCGCAAGCCCCGGTCGGCCACCCGCACCCGGCTGCAGGGCCACTCCTCCTGCACCGCCGCCAGGATCGCCGCGCCCGCCAGCACCAGGTCGGCGCGGTCCGGCCCGATGCACGGCTGGGCGGCCCGCTCCTGCGCGGTCAGCGCCAGCAGGCCCCCGGCCGCCGCGTCGCACTGGCCGCGGGTCATCCAGATGCCGTCCACGCGGTTGCGGTCATAGCGCGGCAGGCGCAGGTGCATGCCGGCCAGGCTGGTGATCGCCCCCGAGGTGCCGACGAGGTGCGCCCGGTCGGCCTCGAACACCGGCCGCAGCGGGTCCGCGCGCTTGAAAGCGGCGATCTCGGCCCGCACGTGGTCGACCATCTGCCGGAACCAGCCCTCGGTGGCGACCTCGCCCTCCGGGAAGCGCTCGGCCAGGGTGACGACGCCGATCGGCACCGACAGCCAGGCCCGCACCGGCGGCATGTGGCCCGGGGCGCCGGCCTTCAGGTCGACCCAGGACAATTCCGTCGAACCGCCGCCGACGTCGACCACGAGGGCCGCCTCGTGACGATGGTCCAGCAGGTTCAGGCAGCCGGTCACCGACAGCCGCGCCTCTTCCTGCGGGGTGATGATCTGCAGCTTCACCCCGGTCTCGTTGGCGACACGGTTGATGAAGGCCTGGCCGTTGGCGGCGATGCGGCAGGCCTGGGTGGCGATGGCGCGGAACTTCACCACCCGGCGGCGGCGCACCTTCTCGCCGGACACCTTCAGCGCCGCCAGGGCGCGCTCCATCGCCGCATCCGACAGCCGCCCGCTTGCAGAGAGGCCCTCGCCCAGCCGCACGATCCGCGAATAGGCCTCGATGACGCGAAAGCCGCCGCCGGGCGTCGGCGTCGCGACCAGCAGGCGACAGTTGTTGGTGCCCAGGTCCAGGGCCGCGTAGCACGGCGCCTCGCCCGGTTTCTCCCCCGCAGACCGATCCCGACTATGATTCGCCGGGCCGGGCGCACGCAGCGCCTCACTCATGGACATGTCCTACGCAGGCGCGCTTTCCCCGACGCGCCTCATTTCCAGGCGACTGTAGCAAGCGTCGCGGGCGCCCGAAAGACGACGGTTGAATGAACGCCCCGCGTCACTACGTTCACCTTCCAGTCAGATCGGGGGGTGTAGATTCGCGGTTATGAGCACACGACTCGCCAAATTCGGTATCGGCCAGGTCGTCCGCCACCGCGTGTACCCGTTCCGGGGCGTGATCTTCGACGTCGATCCCAACTTCTCGAACACCGAGGAGTACTGGCTCTCGATCCCGGAGCATATCCGGCCGCACAAGGACCAGCCGTTCTATCACCTCCTCGCGGAGAACGATGAGAGCGCCTACGTGGCCTATGTTTCCGAACAGAACCTGCTGCCCGACGACACCGGCCAGCCGGTGGGCCACCCGCAGGCCGCGCTGATCTTCGAGGCCTTCGACGAAGGCCAGTACCGCCTGCGCCACGGCATCGG
>CBHTUE010000384.1:0-2271 GCA_966096115.1 uncultured Phenylobacterium sp. | reverse complement strand
CGGAAGACCCCGCCAACCTAGCCACTTTCCAACAAACAAGGGGGTCCGCTCAGAACGTCGTGCGACACGCGGGTCCGACCGTCGTGGAGGACCCCCTCCGTCAGCTTCGCTGACACCTCCCCCAAAAGGGGGAGGAACTGCGCTCGTGCGGGCGGCCCTACCAGCTCCAGTCCGCCGCCGACTTCCGGCAGCCGCCGTCTTTCCAGCCGGACCACCCGCGGCCGCGCACCACGCGTCCCGGGCGGGCGGCGGTGACTTCGCCGCCTTCCAGCGCGAGGCGGCCGTTGACCACCACCTCGCTGACGCCGGTGGCGAACTGGTGCGGTTTGTCGAACGTGGCGTGGTCCTGGATGGCGGCGGGGTCGAAGACCACCACGTCGGCGTAGTTCCCGACCTTCAGCATCCCGCGGTCGCGGAGGCCCAGGTTGTGGGCGGGCAGGGCGCTGAGCTTGCGCACCGCGTCGGCCAGGGTCGTGCGCTTCTCGTCGCGCACATACTTCGCCAGGAACCGGCTGAAGTTGCCGTAGGCGCGCGGGTGCGGATTGGCGAGCAGGAACGGCCCCTCCGGCGCCTGGCCGGACTCGTCGGAGCCGAAGCTCACGTAGGGTAGGGCGGTCTGGCGGCCGACGTTGTCCTCGTTCATCAGGAAATAGGCGACGCCGACCCGGGTGCCGTCCTCGATGACCAGGTCGATGGCGGTGTCCTCCGGGCTGGTCCCGCGCACCTTCGCCACTTCGGCCAGGGTCTTGCCGGTCAGCGGCTTCAGCTTCGGGTTCTTGAAGGCCAGCAGCAGCGTGCCCTCGGCGCCGGCGTGGTGGTAGAGGTTCTCGTAGCCGGGCTTGTCCGCCCGCATCTCGGCCAGCACCTTCGCCCGCGTCGCCGGGTCCTTGAGGTGCTCGATCCAGGCCTCCAGCCCACCCGACTGCACCCAGGGCGGCATGGCGGCGTCCAGGCCGGTGGCGCCGGCGGTGTAGGTGTACATGTCGGCGGTGATCCGCTGGCCCTTGGCGCGGGCGGCGTCGATGTGGGCCAGCGCGGTGTCCAGCTTGCCCCAGTTGGCCTTGCCCGCGGCCTTGAGGTGGTAGATTTCGGCCGGCGTCCCCGAACGGCGCGAGATCTCGATCAGCTCGTCCACCGCCTCGACCAGCCGGTCGCCCTCCGAACGCATGTGGCTGATGTAGAAGCCGCCGCACTTGCCGGCCTCGCCGACCAGGGCGGCCAGTTCGTCGGTCTCCGCATAGTTGGCCGGGGCGTAGATCAGCGACGACCCCACGCCCATGGCGCCGTCCTGCATGGCCGCGCGCACCAGGGCCTTCATCTGGGCGAGCTGGGCCGGGGTCGGGTCGACGTCCTCCTCGCCCAGCACGTTGGCTCGCACGGTGGTCGCGCCGACGAAGGAGGCGACGTTCATCGAGACCCCCTTGGCCTCCAGGACACGCAGGTACTGGTCCAGGGTGGTCCAGGTGACCGGGTACTTGATGTCCGACTGCCGCTGGACGGCCAGCGCCTTCATCTTCGGCGTCAGCGGACCCATCGAGTCGCCTTCGCCCATGACCTCGAGGGTGATGCCCTGCTTCAGCTCCGACAGGCCGCGGCCGTCCTGGATCAGGCTCTCGTTCGACCAGCTCAGCATGTTGACGAAACCGGGCGCGATCGCCTTGCCCCTGGCGTCAACGACCTTGGCCGCCGTCCCGGGCGCGTGCGGCCCGACGTAGACGATCCGGTCGCCCTTGATCGCCACGTCGCCGTGTACGGCCGCGCCGCCGGACCCGTCGTAGATCTCGCCGCCGCGAATGAGCAGATCGTAGGTCGGCGCGGGCGCGGCCGAGGCCAGCAGGACCGCAGCCAGGCTCAGCGCGGCAAGGCGAAGCTTCATGTGAGTCTCCCCGTTCACGCCCACCCTAGCTCGTCATCTCCCGGCTTGTCCGGGGGGCCCGTGCATCCGCCCGACGCGGGATCGTAGGCGTCCGCCGCATTGACGCTCGCGGGATCTTCCGACGGCCTCAGTGTGCATTGGGTCCCCCCGGACAAGCCGGGGGATGACGACCGGTGTCGAGGCGCCACGTCCGCGATAAGCTGCGCTGCAGTCGGGGAGACACATGCATGGCCCAGGGATTCGATCCGGCCGCCGCCACGGCGGCCTATCTGGCGGTTCTTACGCCCGAGCAGCACCTGAAGGCGCAGCACTACACCCAGGGCGGGCACTGGCTGCTGCTATGGGGCGCGGTGGTCGGCGTGGCGGTGGCCTGGCTGATCCTGCGCTCCGGCCTG
>CBHTUE010000383.1:0-2352 GCA_966096115.1 uncultured Phenylobacterium sp. | reverse complement strand
TGCCCAAGCCCGACGACCTCACCGCCCAGATCGCCCGGCTGGCGGGGACGATCGAGGAGGCCGACGTCTGGGTTGTGCCGGAATGGTCGAAGTCCGCGCCGCCGCCTCAGCCCTCGGAGGGGCTCGACATCCTGTTGCCGCTACTGCGCAGCCAGCGGTTCGACGTGCAGTTGGCCTATGTGGACCGCAAGCTGTCCGACTCCCTGCGCGCGCCGGGGCGCCGCTCGCAGGTGGTGCGTCGCGGCAGCGAGTTCCTGCCCGCGGTGGCGGTGCTGGCCGCCGCGGCGGCGGGGATTCTGATGGCGGCGGGGCTGTCGCCCGCAGACGCCGGGGTGAAGCTGGCGCTGGCGCTGGCGGCCACGGCCACGGCGGTGGCCCTGGCGCTGCGGTTGATCAACGACGGCCTGCTGCTCTCCGACGACGCCAGCCGCTACGCCTGGTACTCGGCCGCCGTCCTGCGGGCCCGCAACCGGTTCGACGCCGGCGACCTGGGCGAGAAGCTGGCGGCGCTGCGCGACATGGAGACGGTGGCCTACCGCGACCTGCGCGAGTTCGTCGCTGCCCACTGGCGCGCCCGGTACGTGCCGTAAGGCGCGTTAGCGCCCTGAGTCGAACCACGAAAGACACGAAGGACACGGAAGGGCCGTGCCGGCGCTAGGACCTCGCCTCGCGGGGGCCTCGGCGCGGCGACCACGTCTAGCGGCGGACCGCCGCGACCCGGCTCAACCGGAACGACCAGGCGGGAAGCGCGAAGCCGGCCGGCGGCGGGGGCCGGCGCGCGCCCAGGCCGACGGCGCGCAGGGTAGAGCGAAGGAAGGCCACGGCCCGCATTGGAAGTCCTTTCAGTCGCGGCCGCCAGACGCGCCCGCCCTCGTTGGGAATTGATGTATCTTCGGCGCATGTATAGCGCAGCTTAAAAATATGCAATGTTGGCGCATGTTTTTTCCGACCGAAATTCCGACGGGGCGTCGGCGATGAAACTGACGCGCTACACCGACTATGCGCTGCGGGTGCTGCTGTATGTCGGCACGCGGCCCGACCGGTTGTGCTCGATCGGCGAGATCGCGCGCGCCTACGGCATTTCCCAGAACCATCTGATGAAGGTGGTCAACGACCTGGCCAACGCCGGCTATCTGGCCAGCGTCCGGGGGCGCTCCGGCGGCGTGCGGCTGGGCAAGCCGCCGGAGGCGATCAACATCGGCGAGGTGGTGCGCCACACCGAGGACGGCTTCGAGGTGGTCGACTGCTCCACCTGCGTGATCGCCCCGGTCTGCCAGCTGACCCATGCGCTGGACGATGCGGTGAAGGCGTTCCTGGCGGTGCTGGACGGCTACACCCTGGGCGACCTGATGAGCGGGCGCGAGGCGCTGAGCGCAATCTTCGCCCGCGCGACGACCGCGCCAGCCTGAGCTGACGCAGGCGCGGCCTTCGACGCGTGAGCGCGGGCCTTTGTCCGTTTCGTGTTTTTCGTGGCTTCAATTTTAGGGCGCTGACGCGCCGGTTCCAGGGCGCCAAAATCCCGCGCAACGAACAAGGGAGAGTGCGATGAGCCTGGCGGGCAAGCGGGTGCTGGTGGTGGGCGGCGGATCGGGGATCGGCTTCGCCGTGGCCGAGGCGGCGAAGGCGGACGGGGCATCGGTGACCATCGCGTCCACCAGCGCCGAGCGGATCGCCGCGGCGGCCGGACGGCTGAACGCGCAGGGCGCTGCGATCGACGTCACCGACGAGGCCTCGGTCGCGGCCTTCTTCGCCGGCAGCGGCGGCTTCGACCATATCGTCACGACGGCGGGCGACTGGGGCGGCCCGCGCCGCGGCCCGCTGGCCGACGTGGACCTGAAGGCGGCGGAGAGCCTGTTCCGGGTGCGGTTCTGGGGCGCGGTGGCGCTGGCCAAGCACGGGGCGGCCGTCCTGCCGCCCGGCGGCTCGATCACGCTGACCGACGGCATGATCGCGCAACGGCCCACCAAGGGCTCGACGATCTCCACGGCGATGGCCGGCGCGGTCGAGCACCTGACCAAGGGGCTGGCGGTTGAACTGGCGCCCGTGCGGGTGAACTGCGTCTGCCCCGGCCTGATCAACACCAGCGTCTGGGACAGCATCCCGGCCGACCAGCGGGCGGCGCGTATCGCCAGCATGACGGGGCGCCAGCTCATCCCGCGCATCGGCGAACCGGCGGAGTGCGCGGAGGCCTACCTCTATCTGATGCGCGGCGGCTACACGACCGGCCAGGTGCTCTACGTCGAGGGCGGCAGCTCACTCGGCAGCTAGGCCGGCGTCCCGAAAGGCCTCACTCCGACGCGGAACCGTCGCCCTCGCCGGCCATTCCGCCCCCATGGCCCGGCTCACGATCCG
>CBHTUE010000382.1:0-2388 GCA_966096115.1 uncultured Phenylobacterium sp. | reverse complement strand
ATCTACGCCAAGGACCTGCTGCCCGACGCGCGCTCGGCGCGGGCGACCGGCAGCTGGACGCCCGACAGCCGTATCGCCTTGACCAACGCCGTCAGCCCGCAGTTCCCCGCCCAGTGGGAGGAGATGACGCGCATCTCGTTCAAGCGCTTCCGGCGCTACCTCGGGCTGCCCGGCAATCCGATCGAGTGGAGCGACCGCTACTTCATCCCGGACCCGCCGGCCTCGACGCCCGGGCTGGTGCCGATCCCGGTCCCGCCCCAGACCCGGCCGCCTTTGGACTTCGCGGAGTACCGGGAGCGCATTTTCGACATCACGCCGCGCCCGGAGGTCCTGCCGGCCGGCGCCACGCCGTTCTCCCGCGGGCCGGTCCGCCGCACCTCGTCGATGCAGTACAACGTCGCCGACTACGCCCACACGCTGATGGCCGACTTCCTGGCCGCCGGGGGCCGCGTCGAGCGCCGCGAGTTCCGCGAGCTCTCCGAGCTCGGCGGCCTCAAGGAGAAGGTGGTGATCAACTGCACGGGCTACGGCGCCCGCGCGCTCTGCAAGGACGAGACGATCACGCCGGTGCGCGGCCAGATCAGCTGGCTGATCCCGCAGCCCGAGGTGAACTACGGGCTCTACTACCGAGACGTCAGCATGCTCTCGCGCCGCGACGGGATCGTCGTCCAGGCGGTCTGGGGCGGCGACATGTTCGGCTATGGCAACGACCAGGAAGTGATCGACCACAGGGAGACCGAGGCCGCGGTCGCCATCCTGGCCGAGCTCTACGGGCGGATGACCGGCTAGGTCCGTGACCTGATTCCTGATCGTCATCCCCCGGCTTGTCCGGGGGAGCCATGCTTCGGCCCCACGTGAGATCGAGATCATCCGCCGTCTCGGCGCTCGCGGGCCTTCGGCAGGCTTCGGTGTGAATGGGTCCCCCGGACAAGCCGGGGGATGACGGCGTTGGGAGTTCAATCGGCCGAAAGTCGCCGCTCGACCCGCTCGCGCCACAGCGCCAGGGCGGGCGTCACGCCCAGCTCCATTACCAGTGGCAGGGCCACGGACAATGGCGCGCCGGTCTGCGGCACGCCCGCCAGCCGCGCCAGGCCGCCGACCAGGACGATGGCCGTCAGCGTGCGCACCACGGCCCCGCGCCGCTCTATCGCCGGGATCGTCCACCAGAAGATCAGGCCGATCGCCAGCAGCAGGCCCGAGAGGTAGCGGCCGTGGCTGCCGGCGTGCAGGCCCAGCCGGTCGACGGCGCCGATGGCGCCCGCGCTCACCGGGACCAGCCCGGCCAGGGCGACGGAGATCTGGAGAAGGCGCCGCTCGAGCGCGGCCGAAACCATCGGGGCGATCAGCGCCAGGCCTCGCCGGCGACGAGGATCTTCTTGGTTTGCGCCAGCCGGCCGACCGAGCCGCGGTCACTGTGGCATTCGGCGATCACGCCCTCAGCGTCGCGGCCGACGATGCGGCAGGTGACGTCCTGGCCGAAGCTGGCGGCCATCAAGGCGCCGCGCGGGGCGGGAGCGGTGGAAACGTTGATGCGGGCGTCGGCCAGCCGCACCGCGACCCAGGTCGAGGGATCGGGGGCCAGGGCGACGCACAGCCGCTCGCCGTCCAGCACTTCCAGCACCGGGCCGCGGAACTCCGTCGCGCCCGCGGGCGGGGCGCCGCCGCAGGTCGCCGCATGCGCCGACGCGCCGAACGCGAGGCCGGCGACAAGCACGAGAGCGGGGGCGAGCGATCGAAGGGTCATCGTGGGTCCTAACGGGCGTGGGACCCTTCGGTTCGCAACTTCCGGGCCACGACCGATGAATACTTCAGGCGGCGGCCCGGCACGCAGCGGCAAGAATGCAGACGCGTTAGGCGAAAAGGTCGGCCTGGGCCGCAGCGGCCGCGCCCTCGATGCCCAGCAGCTTCAGCTTGGTGTTGACCCCGCCGCGCGCCGAGAAGCCGCCCGGCTTGCCGCCGGCCGCCGTCACCCGGTGGCAGGGCACAACGATCGGCCAGGGGTTCTTGCCCAGCGCCGCGCCCACGTCGCGGGCCAGCAGCTTGTCGCCCAGCTTCACCGCGATCTCGCCGTAGGTCAGGGTCTCGCCGGGCGGAATGGCCTGGGCGATCTCATAGACCTTGGCGTGAAACTCCGGCGTGCGGCTGAGGTCCAGCGGCGTGTCCTCGAACGTCGCCTTCTCGCCGCGCATCAGGGCGCGGATGCCCTCGACCGTGGCGGCCAGGTGCGGCGGGATCGGGGCCTCGCTGGCGTCCGGGAACCGACGCAGGAAGCTGCGACGGGACGGCTCGGCCTCACGCTCCGGCAGGTGGCAGGCGACGAGGCCGGCTTCGTTCCAGGCGATGCCGGCGAACCCGATGGCGGTGTCGAACAGGGCGTATTGGGTCATG
>CBHTUE010000381.1:0-2580 GCA_966096115.1 uncultured Phenylobacterium sp. | reverse complement strand
GACGTCAACGCCAGCTACCGCACCGACCTGGACAAGCTGGGCCTGGAGAACGCGGGCAGCGTGTCGGTGAGCTTCGTGGGCACCTGGCTGGACAGCCTGAAGACCCAGCCGCTGCCGGGCGACCCCTACTATGACTGCGCCGGCCTCTACGGCACCGTCTGCCTGGTCCCGGCCCCGGAATGGCGTCACAAGGTGCGCCTGACCTGGAGCACGCCCTTCGAATACGGCGACTGGTTCAAGAACTGGAACGTGTCGCTGCAATGGCGCCACTTCAACAAGGTCGGCCTGGACGCCTACTCCAAGGATCCGCAGCTGAACAACACCGGCCTGCAATACGAAACCGACCGGGTCCTGAAGTCGCGTGACTACATCGACCTGTCGACCACCTGGGTCATGCGCGACAACCTGAAGTTCCGCGCCGGCGTCAACAACGTCTTCGACGTCGACCCGCCGCTGAATGGTTCGTCGAACTGCCCGACCGGGCCCTGCAACGGCAACACCTGGCCGCAGGTCTATGACGCCTTCGGCCGCTACGCCTACATCGGCCTGTCGGTGGACTTCTAAGCCCACACGACGGTTCGGAACGAGCTTGGGGCGGCGGAGCAATCCGCCGCCCCATTGCTTTTGGGCCGCATGTTTTCGCCGCGCAGGCCTGCTAGGTTTGCCGCCATGAGCACCTGGTCGTCCGGCGGCTACAGCATCAGGATCGGCGGCGTCTCCGCCGCCGCCCCGTCCGCGAAGCCGGCCGCCGCCACGCCGTCCGCGGCGGATCCCGTCGAGGCCGCCCGCTGGCGCGCCGAGGGCGACCGGCTGCGGCTGGCCGGCGACATGGCCGGGGCCGACGCCGCCTACGCCCGGCAGATGCGCGCCACGGTGTCCGACCCCACGATGGCGCGCGCGGCCGACGCCCTGGTGGGCGGACGCCTCGCCGAGGCCGACGCGGTCCTGCGCGCGGCCCTGGCGCAGCGGCCGGCTGAGCCCCTGGCCCTATGGATGCTGGCCGAAGTCGCCGCGCGCGCCGGCGGCAACGCCGAGGCGGAAGAACTGCTGGCCCGCTGCCTGCAGATCGCCCCGGGGTTCATCGACGCCCGCTACGCCTACGCCATGGTGCTGAATTGGCGCTATCGCACCGAGGAGACGCTGGCTGAGGCCGAGACGCTGCTGGCCACGGACCCCGCCAACCCCGTCTACCGCCACCTGCGCGCCTCGGCCCTGACCCGACTGGGCGAGGACGAGGCCGCCGCCGACGCCTACGGCGCCGTAGTGCAGGCGCATCCGGACGAGGCGCTGCCGTGGATGAGCTACGGGCACGCGCTGAAGACCATCGGGCGGCAGGCCGACGCCGTGGCCGCCTACCGCAGGAGCCTGGACCTGGACCCGCGCCTGGGCGAGGCGTGGTGGAGCCTGGCCAACCTCAAGACGGTGAAGTTCGGCGCGGCCGACGTGGCGGCGATGCAGGCCGCCATGGCCCGTCCCGACCTGTCCGAGCCGGATCGCCTGCAGCTGCACTTCGCGCTCGGCAAGGCGCACGAGGACGCCGGGCGCGACGCGGAGGCTTTCGCCGACTACGCCAAGGGCGCGGCCCTCCAGCGCGCGCGCCTCGACTACGATCCGGACGAGACCACGGGCCAGATGCGCCGCACCAAGGCGCTGCTGAACCAGGCCTTCTTCGCCGCCCATGCGGGGCAGGGGTGTCCGCGGCCGGACCCGATCTTCATCCTCGGCCTGCCGCGGTCCGGTTCGACCCTGATCGAGCAGATCCTGGCCAGCCACAGCCAGGTCGAGGGCACCCACGAGCTGCCGCACATCCCCAACCTCGCCGCCCGGCTGGCCGGCCGCGCGCGCCGCGAGTCCGAGGGCGCCTATCCCGACATCCTGGCGGCGCTGTCGCCGCCGGAGATCGCCGCGCTGGGCGAGGAGTACCTGGAGCGCGCCCAGGTGGTGCGCAAACTCGGCCGGCCGCAGTTCATCGACAAGCTGCCGAACAACTTCGCCCACGTGGGCTTCATCCACCTGATCCTGCCGAACGCCCGGATCATCGACGCGCGCCGTCACCCGCTGGGCTGCTGCTTCTCGACCTTCAAGCAGCACTTCGCCATCGGCCAGGCCTTCAGCTACGACCTCACCGACCTTGGGCGCTACTACCGCGACTACGTCGAGCTGATGGCCCACTTCGACGCCGTGCTGCCGGGCAAGGTTCATCGGGTGATCTACGAGCGGATGGTGGCCGATCCCGAGGCCGAGGTGCGCAGGCTCCTCGACTATTGCGGCCTGCCGTTCGAACCCGGATGCCTGAAGTTCTATGAGAACGACCGCGCCGTGCGCACGGCCAGCTCCGAGCAGGTGCGCCAGCCGATCTTCACCGACGCCGCCGACCACTGGCGCCGTTTCGAGCCCTGGCTGGGCGAACTGAAAGCGGCCCTCGGCCCCGTCCTGGACACCTACCCGGACGCGCCGGCCTCCTGATCCTCCCACCTTCGTCATCCCCCGGCTTGTCCGGGGGACCCATTCACACCGATTTCGTCGGAAGGACCCGAGAGCGGCGAAACTGGCGCTCCTCGCGTCCTCACGTGCTGGCTG
>CBHTUE010000380.1:0-2653 GCA_966096115.1 uncultured Phenylobacterium sp. | reverse complement strand
TTGATGACCATGCCGCTCTCGTAGCGCTTCACCTCGCGCACCTGGTCGGCCTGTTCCTCCACGGTCAGGTTCCGGTGCAGCACCCCGATGCCGCCCGACTGGGCCATGGCGATGGCCAAGCGGCTCTCGGTGACGGTGTCCATGGCGGCGGACACCAGGGGGATGTTCAGACTGATCTCGCGCGTGAACCGGGTGGAGACGTCCACCTGCGTCGGCATGACGTCCGACGGGCCGGGTTCGAGCAAAACATCGTCGAAGGTCAGACCTTCGCGGATCTCCATGAGACTCTCCGTTTTGCGGTCCGCGTATAGGGGGTCCGCGCCGCTAGGGGCAAGGGCTCTGAAGGGGGCGTTCATGCGATTACCTCTTCTTGGACGCGCAGGCGACTGAGGCCGACAGCGTTGGAACATGACCAGGCGGAGACGGCGGCGACCGCATCATCGGGCCGCTTCGAGCTCGAAGACGATGAAGTCCGCCAGGGTGGGCTTCTCGACGATGGCGCCCTTCGCCAGGTCGGCGTCGATCCGGGCGAAGCCTTCCGTCAGCTCCGCCTCGGTCAAGTGCTCGAAGGTGGAGACGGCGCGCAGCTTCAGGCGCGCGACCGCGTCCTCGACCTTGCCCTTGAACGGGACCTCGGTCTGCACGACCTCCAGAGTGCGGAAGCCCGCAGTCTCGAAGAGGTCGCAGGTTTCGGCGACGGTCGGGAACATCGCCCGCTCCACGTCGCCGCTGCGGGGGAAATAGCCCCGCCACCAATGGTCGGGAATCCGCTCCTTGAACGTGCTGCGCAGCAGCAGGCGCCCGCCCGGCTTCAGCACGCGGGCGATCTCGCGGGCCGCCGCCGGCTTGTCGGCCACGTGGTGGTAGCTGAGGAACATCAGCACGAAGTCGGCTGTGGCGTCCGGCAGCGGGATCGCCTCCGCGCGGCCCGCCAGATAGCGCACCTGTGGATGCCGCGCGCCGGCCTCCGCGGTCCGTCGCATGCCATCGGCCGGTTCGACGCCATAGACTGGGCCGCCGAACGCCTCGGCCAGCGCCGGCGTGAACCGGCCTGTGCCCGAGCCGAGGTCGACGCCGACAAGCGGCCGACGCGCCGGCAGGTGGGCGGCGTAGGTCTCCATGTAGCGCTGGATCGACGCCGCCGGCAGGGCGCGGCCCTGGGCGTAGGTCTGGTGCTGGACCCGATCGTAATCGACGGGGGCGAGGCTTTCGGGAGGGGTCTGGGGTTCCATGGGCAGCTAGTGCCGGAATTGCCGTTCGACGAAAATCGACTTATTTGACCTTCAATGTTCGAAAATCTCACATCAGGACCTTTACCGTCGCTGAACGCGCTGCGCGCCTTCGAGGCCATGGCCCGCACCGGCCGCGTGACCCTCGCCGCCGAGGAACTGCACGTCACCCACTCGGCAGTCAGTCGGCAGGTGAAGGCGCTGGAGCGGACCCTGGGCCTGCAGCTGTTCTCCGGCCCGAAGAACCGCCTGGAGCTCACCGCCGCCGGGCGCGAGCTGCTGCCGCCGCTCTCCGAAGCCTTCGACCAGATCGCCGCGGCCGTCCGCCACACGCGCACCGGAGCCGAGGACCTGCACGTCGCCGTCAACGCCAGCCTGTCAGTCAAGTGGCTGATCCCCCGCCTGCCGCGCTTCCAGGCGGCGCACCCGGAGGTCCGGCTGACCCTCTCCGAACTCGCCGCCCACGCCACCTCGCATCGCGGCGCGCAGGCGGTGGTGCGGCTGGTGCCGACCAGCCGACTGTCCGATCCGCTCTGCACCCCGTTCGCCCGCAACTTCCTGGGCATCGTGATGTCGCCGGAGCTCTCGGAACGGGTCGGCGGCGATCCGCTGAAGGCGCCGCGCCTGGGCATCGCCACCCACGCCGAGGCCTGGCCGATCCTCGCCGCCCTGGCCGGCCTGGAGCTGCCGCCGGCCCACGAGCGGCCCTTCGCCCACGTCCACTTCGCCATCGAGGCAGCCGTGGCGGGCCTGGGCGCGGCAGTGGTCTCCTGGCCGCTCTGCTACGAGGATGTGCTGGCCGGCCGGCTGGTGGCGCCCCTGGGCTTCCGCCGAACGGAGTCGGCGGCGGCCCTGCTGTGTGCGCCGGGCGCCGAGGGCCGCGCCCTCGACCGGTTCCGCGACTGGCTGGTGGCCGAGGGCGCGGCAATGCCGGAACCGCCGGGCGCCTGACCGCTGTTTGGCGCGAAACGACCAAGGCCTCCCGCTATACTGTGCCCATGGGCATCCTGACCGCCGATATGCGCCGCGTGCTGGACGAACAGCAGCTGGGCTTCGTCGCCACCGTCACCCCGGACGGAAAGCCGAACCTGTCGCCCAAGGGCACCACGCGGCCCTGGGACGACGACCACATCACCTTCGCCGATATCTGTTCGCCGCAGACGGTGGCGAACCTGCGCGCCAATCCGGCCGTGGAGATCAATGTGGTCGACCCGATCCTGCGCAAGGGCTGGCGCTTCAAGGGCGTCGCCGAGGTGCTGGTGGGCGGCAGGCTCTACGACGAGATCGAAGCCAGCTACCGCGCCCGCGGCTCGGCAAGCCCGTTCAACCACATCGTTCTGGTGAAGGTGACCGAGGCCGCGGAGATCTGGTCGCCGTCCTATGACCTGGGCAAGACCGAAGCCGAGATCGCCGCCCAGTGGGAG
>CBHTUE010000379.1:0-2800 GCA_966096115.1 uncultured Phenylobacterium sp. | reverse complement strand
TCCATCTTCTTCGAAGAGGTCAACGAGCGGCAGGGCGCCTTCCACCGCCGCGCGATCCTGCTGGGCGCCTTCGCGGGCCTGGGCCTGACGGCGCTGGGCGGCCGGCTGGCCTACCTGCAGCTCTTCGAAACCCAGCGCTACGAGAAGCTCAGCACCTCCAACCAGTTCAACTTCAAGCTCCTGCCGGCGCCGCGCGGCATCATCACGGACCGCAACGGCGCGATCCTGGCGGCCAACCGGCCGAACTTCCGGCTGATGGTGGCCCGCGACAAGGGGTTCGACACCGAAGGCACGCTGAAGACCCTGGCCGAGTACGTGCCGCTGGACGACACCCGCCAGCGCCGCCTGCTGCGCGAAATCAACTCCGCGCCGAAGCGCGCGCCGGTGCAGATCTTCGAGGACATGAGCTGGGAGCAGTTCAGCGCCATCAGTGTCCGCGAGCCGGAGCTGCCGGGCGTCACGGCCGACATGGGCGAGGTGCGCGTCTACCCGCATGGCGGCGCCTTCGCCCACGTGATCGGCTACGTGGCCAAGGTGAACAAGGACGACATCGACGACATCAAGAAGAAGGGCGCCGAGCCGGACCCGATCATGCTCCACCCCAGCTTCCGGATCGGCAAGCAGGGGGTCGAGAAGGCCTTCGACACGGACCTGCGCGGCAAGGCCGGCGCCCAGAAGGTCGAGGTCGACGCCAACGGCCGCCAGGTGCGCGAGGACCCCCAGGGCGACATCCCGGCCGTCCCCGGCAAGGTCATCGAACTCACCCTGGACGCCGACGTCCAGTTGCGCGCCGAGGAGGTGTTCGGCTCGGAGAGCGGCGGCGCGGTGGTGATGGATGTGCGCAACGGCGACATCCTGTGCATGTTCTCGGGCCCCAGCTTCGACGCCAACCGCTTCGTGCGCGGCCTCAGCGGCGCCGAGTACCGGGCGCTGGCGCAGTACGATCACAAGCCGCTGTTCAACAAGGCGCTGACTGCGACCTATCCGCCGGGCTCCACCTTCAAGACCATGGTCGCGCTGGCCGCGCTCGAGAACGGCTACGATCCCAAGACCGTGCACGTGTGCGGCGGGCACTGGGTCTTCGGCCGGGTCTGGAAATGCGACAAGGTCCACGGCGCGCAGGACCTGCACAACGCCATCGCCACCTCCTGCGACATCTACTTCTACCAGTGCGCGCTGTCCGTCGGGCCGGACAAGATCGCCGCCACCGCGCGCAAGTTCGGACTGGGCGAGATCTTCGACATCGGCATTCCCGGTCAGAAGGCCGGGCTGGTCCCTGACACCGCGTACAAGCGTCGCCGGTTCCCCAAGGACCCGGTCTGGCACCCGGGCGAGACGCCCAGCATGGGCATCGGCCAGGGCTATACCCACCTGAACCCCCTGCAGTTGTGTGTGCAGTGCGCGCGGCTGGCCAACGGCGAGAAGGCGCTGCACCCGCGCCTGATCCGCTCGATCGGCGGGGTGGAGCAGAAGTCCGGCGCCGCCTGGGGCGACCTGCCGGTCGACAAGGACCACATCCGCTTCGTCCGTGAGGCGATGGCCGCGGTGACCACCGTGGGCACGGCCGCCGCCGTCGGCGACCTGGGCCTGGGCGGCATCCGCATGGCGGGCAAGACCGGCACGGCGCAGGCCTTCTCCTACGGCGCCGGCCGCGGGGTGCATGGCACCGCCGGCGAGTGGAAGCTGCGCGACCACGCCTGGTTCATCGGCTTCGCCCCGCAGGACAATCCCCGCTACGCCGTCAGCGTGCTGGTCGAGCACGGCGGCTTCGGCGGCTCCGCCGCGGCGCCGCGGGCGCGTGAGATCATGCGCACGGTGCTGCTGAAGGATCCGGACATCGTGAAGATGATCCAGAAGCCGACGGCGATGCCGGACCTGCCGGCCGAGGTGAAGCAGGACGACGACCTGCCCGACGCCCCCGAGCCGCTGCCCGCGGCCGCGCCGGCCACGACCACGAGGGCCGCCACATGACCGTCTCGGCCCTGACCCGCCCCGGTGAACGCGACCGGCTGGTCGTCAAGCTGTCGGAGATCGATTGGGTCTTCGTCCTGGTGCTGAGCCTGATCGCCGGCGCCGGCGGGCTGATGCTGTTCTCCATCGCCGGGTCGTCCTGGACGCCGTGGGCCGCGGCCCACCTGATGCGCTTCACGATCCTGCTGGCGGTGATGCTGGTGCTGGCGGTGGTGGACGTGCGCGTCTGGTTCGCGCTCGCCTATCCGATCTACGGGGTCGGCCTGCTGCTGCTGGTCGCCGTCGACCTGGTGGGCCAGACGCGCCTGGGGGCGCAGCGCTGGCTGGGCGTGGGGGCCTTCAGCTTCCAGCCCTCCGAGGTGATGAAGATCGGCATCGTGCTGGCGCTGGCCCGCCTCTACCACGGCGCCGGCGCTCAGCGGGCCCGGCTGTCCTGGTGGCTGCTGATCCCGGCGGTGATGATCGCCATGCCGGTGCTGCTGGTCGCCAAGGAGCCGGACCTGGGCACCGCCATGCTGATCGCGCTCACCGGCGCGGTTATCGTCGTGCTGGCAGGCCTGTCGTGGAAGGTCATCGCCACCGGCATCGCCGCCGTGGTGGCCGTCGCGCCGCCGTTCTTCTTCTTCGTGATGCACGACTACCAGCGCGAGCGGATCCTGACGTTCCTGAACCCGGAGAGCGACCCCTCCGGCTCCGGCTACCACATCCTGCAGTCGATGATCGCGCTGGGTTCAGGCGGCCTGCTGGGCAAGGGCTACGGCCTGGGCTCGCAGAGCCAGCTCAACTTCCTGCCGGAGAAGCAGACCGACTTCATCTTCGCCACCCTGGC
>CBHTUE010000378.1:0-2819 GCA_966096115.1 uncultured Phenylobacterium sp. | reverse complement strand
AGGCCAGGCTGGCGCGCGTCTTCAGCGCGCTCATCACGACGCGCAGGGCCTGGCCGATGTGCTTCTCGACCGTGCTCTCGGCGATGCCCATCCGCTGAGCGATCTGGCGCTGCGATAGGCCTTCGACCTTGCGCAGCGTGAACGCTTCCCGCTGGCGCGGCGGCAGGCCCAGGATCAGTTCGTGCATCCACAGCAGGTCCTGCCGCGCGGCGACCTGGCTTTCCGGCGAGGGCTCGTCGGCGGGCGTCGAGAGGGCGGCCATGTCGCCGACCGCGTCGACCCGCACCAGCTTCGAGCGCCGCACATGCTGCAGGACCACCGACAGCGCCGTCTGGAAGGCGTAGGCCCGTGGCGCTCGGATATGGTCGACCGCGGGCAACCCCACCAGCACGGCGTACGTCTCCTGGACGACGTCGTCGACCTCCAGGTCGCGGTTCACGCGACGCCGCAGCCAGGCCCGCAGCGCGGGCTCGTGCGGCAGGATATGGCGGCTGAGCCAGACCGTGCGTTCACGGGACGGGATCAGCGTGGGGCTCGGCGCCTCGGCCGTTCGGCAGGACGATGAAGATGACATGGCGCCTATCCGCACGGATCAGGCGGACAAGCGGCCGCACGCCGCCGCTGGGCTGCATTTACGCAGTACATAATTGATTTATTTCAACAATTTTTGTTTTCCGAGAGCATCGGTATACGGTGGGCGCCGCGCCGCAGCGAAACGATAGGTTTTGCTCGCGCTTGTTATCGGAGCTAACAACCCGCCGTGAGACGCCTGCCCCCCTTCCTGTCCCTCCGCGCCCTCGAGGCCGCCGCCCGGCACAAGAGCTACAGCCGCGCCGCCGAGGAACTCTCGGTGACCCACGGCGCCGTCAGCCAGCAGATCCGCCGGCTGGAGGAGGACCTCGGCGCGCCGCTGTTCGATCGCCGCGGCAATCGGATGGAGCCCACGCCGGAGGCCCTGCGCCTGGCCGGCGAGATCGGCCGGGCGCTGGGTATCCTGCACAACGGCGTGGCGACCTTCACCGGCGCGGTCGAGCTGGATCCGCTGGTGCTCAGCGTGGGCGGCTATGTCGGCCGCCGCTGGCTGCCCCCCCGGCTGTCGCGGCTGGTGGCCGGTCCGGCCGGCGCCGGCCTGGAGATCCGCGTCGAGGACCGGCACGCCGATCTCGCCAGCGAGCGCGTCGATGTCGGCATCCGCTACGGCACCGGCGACTGGGAGAACCTGTCCTGCCACCGCCTGCTCACCGAGCGGACCTTCCCGGTCTGCAGCCCGGAGCTCGCGGCGTCGCACAAGATCCAGGCCCCGGCGGACCTCTTGAAGTTCCGCCTGCTGCACCGGGACAACCGGCCTTGGAACCTGTGGTTCGCGAAGTTCGGCCTGGAGCCCCCGCCGCGCACGGGGCCCGTGTTCGACGACTCCCTGCTGATGGTGGAAGGCGCTGCCCAGGGGCTGGGCCTGGCGCTGGTCGTCGACGGGATGGTCGACGACGAGCTGGCGTCGGGCCGGCTAGTGCGGCCGCTGCACGAGCACTTCGTGTCTGACCTGGACATGTACATGGTCTGGCAGCCGGGCAGCCGGAAGCTGGCTCGCATCCACGCCCTGCGCGACTGGCTGCTGGCCGAGATCGCGGCCAATCAGACCGCCAACCGGGGCGCCGGCGCCACGGTGCAGGTCGCCTGATCTTTTGCGACGCAGCAAACCTCTTGCCGCACCGCGCCATACGCGTGTTAGAAAGCTGCCACGAAATTGAGCGGAAGCGCTCTGAAGGCTATCGAGGCCAGGTCTGAATGGTTGACATCAAGACGGTCGGCGTCATCGGCGCCGGCCAAATGGGTTCCGGCATCGCCCACGTGGTCGCCCTCGGCGGCTACGACGTTCTGCTCCACGACGTGAGCGCCGAACGGCTCGAACAGGGCATCGCCCAGATCGAGAAGAACATGACCCGCCAGGTCGCCCGCGGCGTGATCGACCACACCGCCATGGAAGCGGCCATCAAGCGGATCAAGCCGGCGGTGGAACTGCAGGCGGTCGGCAAGACGGACCTGGCGATCGAAGCCGCCACCGAGAACGAAGAGACCAAGAAGACCATCTTCAAGGCGCTGTCGCCGCACCTGGGCCCCAACACCCTGCTGGCGTCGAACACCTCGTCGATCTCGATCACCCGGCTGGCCTCGGCCACCGACCGGCCGGGCAAGTTCATCGGCCTGCACTTCATGAACCCGGCCCCGGTGATGGAGCTGGTCGAGATCATTCGCGGCATCGCCACCGACGCCGACACCTACGAGCAGGCGGTGGCCTTCGCCCAGTCGCTGGGCAAGACCACCTCGAACGCCGAGGACTTCCCGGCCTTCATCGTCAACCGCATGCTGATGCCGATGATCAACGAGGCGATCTACACGCTCTACGAGGGCGTGGGGACCGTCGACGCGATCGACACGGCCATGCGCCTGGGCGCCAACCACCGGATGGGGCCGCTGCAGCTGGGCGACTTCATCGGCCTGGATACGGTGCTGTCGATCATGAACGTGCTGTACGAGGGCCTGTCGGACTCCAAGTACCGGCCCTGCCCGCTCCTGGTGAAGTACGTTGAGGCCGGCTGGCTGGGCCGCAAGTCCGGCCGCGGGTTCTACGACTACCGCGGCGAGACGCCGGTTCCGACGCGCTGACCTCTTCCCTCCCTTAATGGGGAGGGACAGACCGCCAAAGGCGGTCAGGGTGGGGGAGTCACGATCCTCCCCACCCACGGAGCTCCGGCCCGCACTTCCCCACCCTGGCGCGCTTCGCGCGCCTGTCCCTCCCCATTAAGGGAGGGAAGATAGTT
>CBHTUE010000377.1:0-2929 GCA_966096115.1 uncultured Phenylobacterium sp. | reverse complement strand
GGCGGGGTCAGGGGCAGGGTGGTGTCGCTCATGGTGTTCAGCACGTCGACGAACGGGACCGCGGCGATGATCGCGCCCCACAGGTCGGGCCGCAGGTTGGCGACCGCCCCCATCAGCATGCCGCCGGCCGAGCCGCCGTAGGCCGCGATCCGGCCGGACGTCGCATAGCCCTCGGCCACCAGGTGCTCGGCGCAGGCGATGAAGTCGGTGAACGTGTTGGGCTTCTTGTCCTTGCGCCCGTCCAGGAACCAGCCCCAGCCCTTGTCCGAGCCGCCGCGGATGTGGGCGACCGCCCAGATCCAGCCGCGGTCCACCAGGCTGAAGTTGCGGATCGAGAAGCTGGGATCCATCGCGTGGCCGTAGCTGCCGTAGCCGTACAGCAGCACCGGCGCCGACCCGTCCTGCGGCGTGTCCTTCAGCATCAGCAGCGTGATCGGGACCATCTGGCCATCCGCCGCCGGCGCCTCCAGCCGCCGCGCCACATAGCGCGCCGGGTCGTGGCCCGAGGGGATCTCCTGGGTCTTGCGCAGGGTCCGCTGGCGGGTGGCCAGGTCGTAGTCGAAGGTCTGCCGCGGCGTCGTCGGCGACTGGTAGACGAAACGGCTCAGGGTGGTCTCGTACTCGTAGCCGCCCTCCAGGTTCAGCGCGTAGGCCTCCTCGTCGAAGGCCACGATGTGCTCGGTCCCGTCACGGCTCATCACCACCAGCCGGTCCAGGGCGTTCACCCGCTCGGCCCGCACCAGGTGGCCGGCGTAGCTGGCGAAGCCGGTGATGTAGCGGCTGGGCTCATGGCCGATCCAGTCGATCCAGCTGGCCTTATGCGGTACGGCCGCGTCGCTGACGCAGAGCTTGAAGTCCACGGCCCCGTCGTCGTTGGTGCGGATCACCCAGCGGTCGGTCCAGTGGTCCAGCGAGTACTTCACGCCCACCCGCCGCGGCTCGGCGATCACCGGCGGCAGCGTCGGCTGTTCGGCCGGGATCAGCAGGATCTCGGTGGTCTCTTGGTTGCCCACGTGGATCAGGATGTGGCTGTCGTCGGCGGCCACGCCCACGCCCAGGAACATCCCGTCGTCCAACTCCTCGTACACCAGGGTGTCTTCCCCGCCGCGCGCCGGGCGGCGGAAGACCTTGGCCGGTCGGGCGTTCTCGTCGCGCCAGATCCAGAACACCCAGGCCGAGTCCGGCGAGAAGCAGAAGTCGCCGTAGGCGCTCTCGATCGGCGGCCCCACCTCGGCGCCGCTCGCCAGGTCCTTCACGCGGATCGTGTAGTACTCCGACCCCTGCTCGTCGGCCGCCCAGCCGTAGAGCGCGTGGTCGGGGCTGTGGCTGGCGTGGCCCACGTGAAAGTAAGCCTTGCCCTTGGCCAGCGCCGGCTCGTCCAGCAGCACCTGCTCGCCGTCGGCCGCGCCGCGTGGCCGGCGCGCATGGATCGGATGTTCGCCCCCCAGGTCGTAGCGCGAATAGTAGTCCCACGGCCCGTCGGGGGAGGGGACGGAACTGTCGTCCTCCTTGATCCGCCCCTTCATTTCCGCGAACATCTGCGCCTGCAGCGCCTCGGTCCCGGCCAGCACCGCCCTGGTGTAGGCGTTCTCCGCCTCCAGGTGGGTCCGCACGTCGGCCCGCAGCGCCTTGGGGTCGCGCAGCACCGCCTGCCAGTTGTCGTCCTTCATCCACGCATAGTCGTCGGTCCGCGTGCGGCCGAGCTGGGTGATGGTGTGCGGGATCTTCGGCGCGGCGGGGGGCTTCGAGTTCATGTCGCGCTAGATGCGACGGCTGGTCCGCCGGCTCAAGCGCACAGAACGTTTCGCACCGGCGCCAATCGCGAAGTTGTGTCGGGCATTGGACTCTCGCGCCAGGTTTTCAGTGCTAGGTTTCAGTCATCGTCGGCTGGCACCATCCACGGGCGCCGATGGCTGAGAGACGCCGAAAGCAGTGCTCCCGCTCATTGTAGCGTCAGGAGGCTGCTATATGCCCATGTATACGTTCCACCTGTTCAACAGTTCGGGCGCGGCGCTTGTTTTCGACGCCATCGAACTGCCCCACGACGGCTCCACCTTTGCCCGCGCGGGTGACCTGCTGGCAGAGCACCTGTCGTGCGACCACGTCGAGGTCTGGGACGGCGAGCGGGCCGTCGTCGCGCGCTACCGCGAACAGCCGATCATCCGCCCCGTGCCGCAGGTGACGGCTTAGGTCCTGCGCCGCCTGAAGCGGATGTCCTGGAGGCTGATCCGCCGGGTGTGCGCATCCGCGCGCGTCACAAGGGCGCGGCCTCACCAGAATGTGGCTGCTTGTGGGCGAACCCGCCGCGTGATTCACTCCGTATCAATCCAGAGCGCGCAGCTTAGACGCGCAAACCGCATCATCGAGTCACGGGGCCCGCCATGGTCATGGACCTCGCCGTGGAACTCATCCAGGCGACCGTTCAACTGGAACAACCGCTGGGCGACGGCACGCGCACCGTCGGCACGGGTTTCCTCATCTCCGCCCCCGGCCCCGATGGCCAGCCGCGCACGGTGCTGATCACCGCCAACCACGTGTTCCAGAAGATGCCCGGCGGCACGGCCAAGATCGGCTACCGCGTCGCCAACGCCGACGGCTCGTGGAACTACTCGCCCCAGCCGCTGAAGATCCGCGACGACGCGGGCCGCGAGCTGTGGACCCACCACCCCAGCCGCGACGTGGCCGCCATCTCGATCAAGGCCCCGCCGGCCTTCGCCAAGGCGGCGATCCCGCAGGGCTACCTGGCCGGCGACGACACCTTCGACAAATACCAGGTCAACGCCGGCGACGAGATGATGGCGCTGGGCTTCCCGCGCGGCCTGTCGGCCAACGCCGCGGGCTTCCCGATCCTGCGTTCTGGCCGCGTGGCCTCCTACCCGCTGGGCCCGGCCAAGGTGTTCCCGACCTTCCTGCTCGACTTCTCGGTGTT
>CBHTUE010000376.1:0-3068 GCA_966096115.1 uncultured Phenylobacterium sp. | reverse complement strand
CTGCCCGCCGTCGAGGGGCGCCTGGGTTTCACGCGCCGTTCGGGCGAGCGCCAGTTCACCTACGCCTACGACCCGCCGCCGGCCGGCCAGCCGCGGACCAACATCGTGCTCGACGAGCGCGCCGTCTGGGTCGCCGACGCGCGCGCGGCGTCGGAGCGGTTCCGGCTGGACGCCAACGGCTTCGAACTCATCGGCCACAAGACCGCCGTCCGCGACTTCTGGGACGAGGCGCAGACCCTGGCGCTGGGCCATCCCGAGGCGGCCGAGATCGTGAAGGCCGCGACCGGCGCGGCCCGCGTCGTCGTGTTCGACCACACCCTGCGCCGGCGGCAGTCCGGCGCGCAGGACCGCAGCCAGGGCGTGCCCCGCCAGCCCGCCACCCGCGTCCACGTGGACCAGACGATCCTGAGCGGCCCGCAGCGCGTGCGCGACCTGATGGGCGCCCAGGCCGAGGATCTGCTGACCCGCCGCGCGGCGATCATCAACGTCTGGCGCCCGATCGCCCGGCCGGCCGTCGACTGGCCGCTGGCGGTGGCGGACGCGGCCAGCGTGGACCCCGCTGACCTGATCCCCTCGGAGCTGCGGTTCCAGCACCGCACGGGCGAGATCTACGGCGTCGCGCACAGCCCCGGCCAGCGCTGGTGGTCTGTGCGCGAGCAACGGCCCGACGAGGCGCTGCTGATCAAGTGCTGGGATAGTGACGAGGGCGTCGCCCGCTTCGCGCCGCACGGGGCCTTCCAGGATCCCACGACGCCGCCCGACGCGCCGCCGCGTGAGAGCATCGAGTTCCGCACCATCGCCTTCTTCGATTGAGGTCCGCCATGACGTCGACGTCTTCCCTGCCCGGTGGCCCCGCCGGAAGCGTGCTGGTGGCGGGCGTGGGGGCCCTGGAGGGTCTGGGCGCCGCGATCGCGCGGCGGTTCGGGCGCGAGGGATACCCGGTGCTGATCGCCGGCCGGAGCGCCGACAAGCTGGCCGCCACCGAGGCGGCCCTGCGCGCCGAGGGGTTCACGATCGCCTTCGCCGTCGGCGACGTCTCCACGGCCGAGGACGCCCGGCGCTTCGTGGCGGAGGCCCAGAAGCTGGGCCCGCTGGCCGTGGCCGTGCAGAACGCCGGCAGCAACAGGCCCTCGCCGTTCCTGAAGCTCACCGAGGCCGAGTTCGAGGCCCATTGGCGCGAGCATGCGCTGGGCGCGTTCCAGGTGGCGCAGGCGGCGCTGCCCGTGCTGCTGGCGCGCGGGGAGGGCAGCCTGTTCTTCACCGGCGCCAGTGGCAGCCTGCGCGGCAAGGCCAACTTCGCGCCGTTCGCGGCCGCCAAGGCGGCCTTGCGCAACCTGGCGCAGAGCCTGGCCCGCGAGTTCGGGCCCCAGGGCATCCACGTGGGCCACGTGGTGGTCGACGGCGGCATCGGCGGCGACCGGCTGCTGTCGCGCCTGCCGCAGCTGAAGGACCAGCGCGGCCCCGACGGCCTGCTCAACATCGACGCCATCGCCGACGCCTATTGGGCCATGCACCAGCAGCACCGCAGCGCCTGGACCCTGGAACTGGACGTCCGGCCCTGGGCTGAGAACTTCTGAGCCCCCGCTAGCCGAACCCCTGGTCCGCCAGCCACGCGCCCAGCAGGTCGACCCAGCGGTCGGACGGCAGACCCTGGCGGACCATGCCGAAGCCGTGCTGGCCGCGGGCGAAGATGTGCAGTTCCGACGAGCGGTCGGCCGCCGACCAGTCCAGATAGAGCCCCTCAACCATGTGGAACAGCAGTCGGTCGTCGTGGGCGATGACGGTGAACAGGGGCGGGGCGTCGGCCGGCACGGGCTTGCCCCGCGTCTCTCCGCCGTAGATCGGGACCAGGAACGCCGGCGGCGGGCCTTGCGGGTCCATCGCCACATCTACCACCAGGAACGCGCCGGCGGAGAAGCCGATCATCCCGATCCGCCCGGGATCCAGCCCGTACTCGCCCGCCCGCTCTCGCACGATCGCCAGCGCGCGGCGGCCGTCGTCGGCGGCGACCTCGCGGGCATAGAGCAGCCGCTCGTCGCGGACGATGTCGCCCATGGCCCGCGGCGCCTTGGCGGTGGGCAGGGGCTCGGCCAGCATCCCGTCGTTGCGCGCCATCTGTTTTGCGAAATGGGCGGGGTCCTCCGGCGTGGCCGAGACGCGGTACTTCAGGAGGAAGGCCGTGTAGCCGCGGTCGGCGAACCACGCCGCGACGTCGGTTCCCTCATGCTCCCAGGCCAGGATGCTCCAGCCGCCCCCCGGGCAGACCACGACGCTCGAGCCGTTCGCGTTCGTCGGCCGATAGACGGTGAGCGTCGGCGTCGAGACGTTGCGCAGCATCGTGGTGTGCGCCGCCAGGCCCGCCGGCGGTGAGAACGTGCTCTCGGGCGGCACGTCCTGGATCGTCCGCGGCGGCCCGGCCGGCCACAGGTCGATCACCTCGCCGGCCGCCGCCTGCGAGACATTGCTCAGATCGTCGGGCATGACCGTATCCTCCTCGGCGAGGACGCTAGCAGCGGATGGCCCCTCGGATCAGCCCCTATCGCGGCGCGACCGCGCTGCGGCATTCGATCTCGCGCTCGGACGGCCGCACGTAGGGATCGGTGCAGACCGGCTTGCCAGCGATGAGCACGGTCCAACCATTCTGATAGTGATCGCCCTGGCCCCACTCGGCCGACCGACCGAGCGCCGCACCCGCAAGTCCCAGCGCAAGACCCATCCCGAGCCCCCACGCCGTCGCGCGCTCCCGCTTCTGAATTCCCATGCCGCCCCCCAGCGGTTCCCTGCGCCCCCCGCCGCACGGTAGGCGGAATACCGGTGTTCTGACAACGGGGCCCAGCACTGCCTTTTGCGATCGGGGCCGTTTCGCGTAAATCGACGCGGCCCCATCTTCCGGGGCCCCCACGCGTACCTGTCGAGACCGAGACCTATGGCGACCCTGAACGAGATCCGCACCCAGTTCCTGGACTTCTTTCAGCGCAAGGAACACGCGGTCGTCGCATCGGCGCCGCTGGTGCCGCAGAACGACCCGACGCTGCTGTTCGTCAACGCCGGCATGGTGCCGTTCAAGA
>CBHTUE010000375.1:0-3094 GCA_966096115.1 uncultured Phenylobacterium sp. | reverse complement strand
GGGTGTGTGTGATGCAGCGGATTGCGAAGTGGGCCGGCTACGGCCTGGCCATCCTCATGGGCGTCGCGGTGGTCGCCGTCGGCGGCGCCTACGCGGTCAGCGAGGCGATGATCCGCTGGCCGGTCGAGAAGCCCGCGACCACCCTGGTGGCCTCCGCCGGTCCCGACGCCGTCGAGCGCGGTCGCCGCGTGGCCGTGGTCGCGGGCTGCCAGGGCTGCCACGGCCAGACCTTGCAGGGCCTGATGTTCCACGACGAGCCCGGCCTGATGAAGGCCTGGGGCCCGAACGTCACCCTGGCGGCCGCCAAGGCCTCGGACGCGGACCTGGACCGGGCCATCCGCCACGGCGTGGGCGCGGACGGGCGGCGCCTTTGGATCATGCCGTCCAGCGCCTTCAGTCACCTGACCGACCAGGAGACCGCCGACCTGATCGCCTACGTCCGCAGCTTCCCGGCGGGCGGCGAGACGCAGCCCCGCTTCAAGCTGGCTCCGAAGGCTCGCCTGGGCGTGCTGCTGGGCATGTTCCATTCCGAGCCCGACACGATCGTCATCGAGCGGCGCCTCGCCCTGGCCGACGTCGGGCCGCAGCATGCCCGCGGCCGCGCCATGGCCCGCGCCTGCGTCGAGTGCCATGGGCCGGAGCTGAAGGGCGGCGGCGTGGTGAACGCGCCCGACCTGACCATTGCGGCGGCCTATGACGACGCCGATTTCGAACGGCTGATGCGCACGGGCGTCGCCGCCGGCAACCGCAAGGTGGGCCTGATGAGCGAGATCGCGCCAGACCGGTTCGGCGAATGGTCCTCGCAGGACATCGCCGCGCTGCACGGCTACCTCAAGGCCCGGGCCGCGCAGCAGATGGCTCAGGCCTCCAGCCACGTCTCGGGGGCGTCGCGCTAAGCGTATGGATAAGGCGGCCTCAACCCTACCCAACCCCATCGAGTTGTGTCAGCATCGTCATATTCGGCCGGCTCGACCCGACCGATCTGTAGAAAAGAGTGACTTGGGAGGATCTATGCGGCGCCAACTCGCCTTCACCGGCGTGGCGCGGCACGCGGAACGGCCCGTCCGTTCCATCGCGTGCCTCGTCTTCGTGGCCATCCTGGGCGCGGCCTTCTGGGCCGGCGCAGCCTTCATCGCCAGCAACATCCTGCGCTCAGCGCCGGGGTTCTAGGCTCTCCGACCGGGGACGGGCGTTCTTCGTCCGGATGATCGAGAACTGCAGGCTCGACGCCACGACGGCGTCGCGCAGCCGCCAGAAATCCTGCAACACCCGCACTTCGGTCCCGCGGTCGGCGAGGGCGGCCAGTACGTCGTCCACGCGTGTCACCGACAGCGGCGTGACCGGCTGGCGCGCGATCCAGTAGCCGGCCTCCGGCAGCGCCGACACGAACGGCTCCGGCGGCATCTCGTAGACGGCCAGCGAGGCGTCGCGCACCCGCTCCAGCCACGCTGCCTCGAACGCGACCACCCGGCGCGCGCCGATCAGGAACCTGCCCCGGTCGTGATGCGTCGTGCCGGGGCCGGGACGAAAGCAGATGCGTGGGCAGTCACGCGGCAGGAGGTAGTTCGACAGGTGGCTTTCGGCGACCGCCCAGACGGCGTCGCCGGTGATACCGGAGTCCGGCGACGGGACCGGCCGCGGGTCGAAGCGTGCGATGGCCGCGTCCTCGCTGACGTGGAACAGCCGTGGCACGGGCGGGGTCAGACGGCGTAGGCGCGCAGGAAGGTGTCGACCGCGCGGGCCACCTGCTCGTCGATCTGCTCTTCCGTCAGCTCACCCACCGCGCCCCACATATGGGGCCAGTAGACGCCGGAGATCGCGAGGTCCTTGAACTGCTGGGCGGCCATCAGCGGGTCGGCCTCGCGTAGCCGTCCCTCGTCCATCAGCAGCTGCAGGTCGGCCCCGATGCGGTCCAGCACCACGCTGGGCCCGCTTTCGTAGAAGATCCGCCCGATCTCCGGGAACCGGCCGCCCTCGCCGATGACCAGCCGGTGGATCCCCTTCGCCTGAGGTGACATGAGCTTTTCGAGGAAGGCGCGGGCCAGGTGAGGCAGGCGGGCCACGCCCTCGGCCGCCTCGGGAATGCTGTTGAACAGCGTGGCCTGAAGCTCGCCGCACTCGCGCTGAACGACCGCGGCGAACAGATCTTCCTTGTTCTTGAAGTAGTTATAGAGCGTGCCCTTCGAGCCGCCCAGGCGCGCGGCGATGGTCGACATCGAGGTCGCCGCATAGCCCTCGGCCAGGAAACAGTCGCGCGCGACGTCGAGGATGATCGCTTCCCGCGCCTGGTCCCGCTTGTTGTGGAATGCCGCCACCGCCATCTGAAAATTCCTAGGGCCGCATCTTGACGCCGTCCAGTTGCGCGGAATATATGACCGTACGGTACGGTCAGTCCAGAGGGGCAGATCGTCTCAGGCACAATCCCTTTCCCTCCGAGGCGCGAACATGTCCCGTTCGTTCATCGGCCTGCTCGTCGGCGCGACTGCGCTGGCGGGTTGCGCCACCGTCCCCAAACTGGGCGAGGCGCCCAGGCCGGCCGAGCCGACCGCCTTCGCCAGCGTCCGCAGCTTCCAGGCTCCCGCCGCCGACTGGCCCGCCGACCGGTGGTGGACCGCCTACGGCGATCCGCAGCTGAGCGCCGTCATGGACCAGGCCCTGGCCGGTTCGCCCACCCTGGCCGAGGCCGCCGCCCGCGTGCGGGCCGCCGAGGGCCGGGCGCTCCAGGCGCGCGGCGCGACGCTGCCGTCGCTGTCGGCCAGCGCCGACCCCGCCGAGGCCAAGCAGTCCTACAACAACGGCATCCCGGCCGACTTCGTCCCCAGGGGCTACAACGACACCGGCCGCGCCAGCCTCGACCTCAGCTACGACCTGGACTTGTGGGGGCGTAACCGTGCGGCCCTGAAGGCGGCCACCTCGGCCTCCGAGGCTCCCCGCACGGCCGCCGGCGCGGCCCGCTTGGCGCTGACCACCGGCATCGCCATCGCCTACGCCGATTTCGCGCGCCTCGAGGCCGAGCGTGATGCCGCCGCGGCCGCGGTCACCAACCGCCAGGCCTCGGCCGATCTGGTGGCGCGCCGCGTCACCGGCGGGGCGG
>CBHTUE010000374.1:0-3097 GCA_966096115.1 uncultured Phenylobacterium sp. | reverse complement strand
GCCACTGCACCGGGTCGGTGTCCTGGAACTCGTCGACGAGCACGAGGCTCCACCGGTCGCGCATCCGCCGGCGCGCCGGCGACTCGTCGTCCTCGAGCGCGTCGGCGAGCCGGCTGAGCAGGTCGTCGTAGGAGAGCACGCCGAGGCGGCGCTTGCGCACCTCCATCTCCTCACGCACCGCCCGGGCGAACGCCAGCCGCTGCCCGGGCACGCTGTCAGGCGTCGCCGCGGTCGGCTCGAGCCCGGCCCGCGGGTCGTTGACCGCCTCGTAGGCCACGCGGCCCGCCACCGCACGGTTGAACGGCAGGTCGCCCGCGAGCCCGGCGGTTTCGGCCTCGGACGCGCGCGCGGCGAGGGCCGGGCCGGCGCAGGCCAGGTTGAACACGCGCCGCGCCATGACCTCCGGCGCCCAGGAGAAGCCGTTCCAGCGGCCGAAGATCCGCCGCCACTCCAGCACCAGCCGCAGCGCCTCGGTGGCGCCCTCCGGCCCCTCGGCGATCAGGCCGGGCAGCCAGTCGAAGCGGTGCAGCGCCTCGGCGAAGGCGCGGCTGGGGCTGGGCCGGTCCCAGGGGTCGCCGCCGATGCCGACGGAGAGGCTGGCGCCGCCCAGGCTGAAGACCCCCGCCAGAATGCGGCGTCCGGCGTCCACGTCCGGCGGCCGCGCGTCGCGAGGCGACAGGCTGAACCCCTCCGGCTTCGAACGGCCGGGAAGCCAGCGGCCCGGTTCGGCGGCGCGCCATTCCTCGGAGATCGCACGCCCGGCCGCGACGCCGATGGCCAGCGCCAGGTGGCGGCCCGGCAGGCGAAACGGCCCCGCCATCGCGGCTAGCCCCGCAGGGCGGCGATGTTGGCGGCGTAACGCTCCGCCCCGCCGCGGAAGACGGCGGTTCCGGCCACCAGGGCCGTGGCCCCGGCGGCGATGCACAGCTTCGCGGTCTCCGGCGTCACGCCGCCGTCCACCTCGAGGGGAATGTCGCGGCCCTCGGCGTCGATCATGGCGCGCAGGGCCTCGATCTTGCGGAGCTGCGAATGCATGAAGGTCTGGCCGCCGAAGCCGGGATTGATCGACATCACCAGGATCAGGTCGACCTCATCCATCATCCACTGGATCACGCTGGGGTCGGTCGAGGGGTTGAACACCACGCCGGCCTTGGCCCCCAGCTTGCGGATCTGCTTCAGCGTGCGGTTCAGGTGCGGCCCCGCTTCGGGATGGACGCTGATGTAGTCGGCGCCGGCCTCGCGGAACGCCTCGAGGTAGGGGTCTGCCGGGCTGATCATCAGGTGGCAGTCGAAGGGGATCTTCGCGTGCGGGCGCAGCGCCTTCACGATGTCGGGACCGAGGGTGATGTTCGGCACGAAGTGGCCGTCCATGACGTCGACGTGGACCCAGTCGGCGCCGGCAGCCTCGATGGCGGCCACCTCCTCGCCCAGCCGGGCAAAGTCCGACGCCAGGATCGAGGGGGCGATGATGACGGCCATGCCCCCGCTTAGCCTGATGCGGGGGGCGGCGACAATCGCGTCGCGTCAGGACATCCGCTTGAGCCGCGCGATGTAGAACCCGTCGGTTCCGCCAGCGCGGTGGTGGGGGAGGATGCGCAGCGTGCCGTCAGCCCGCAGCGAGGCCTCCGGCGCGCCGCCGTCACCGGCCGCGACGGGGTCGATGGCGAAGGCCTTGTTGCGCGCCAGGAAGGCGGCGACCTGGCCTTCGCCCTCCTCGGGCTCCAGCGAGCAGACGCAGTAGACCAGGCGTCCGCCCGGCTTCACGCGCCGCGCGGCGGAGTCCAGCAGGCGCGACTGGACGGCGGCCAGCTTGGGGATGTCGGCCGGGCTCGCCACCCACAGGACGTCGGGGTGGCGGCGGAAGGTGCCGGTCGCCGAGCAGGGGGCGTCCAGCAGGACCGCGTCGAACTCGCGGGTGTCGCGCCACTCGGCGGCGTCGGCGACCGCCACCTCGGCGCCCAGGCCGGTGCGGGCGAGGTTCTCGGACACCCGCTTGATGCGGCTGGCCGAACGATCGATGGCGACGACCTTGGCGCCGGCGGCGGCCAGCTGCAGGGTCTTGCCGCCGGGGGCGGCGCAGAGGTCGGCGGCGGTGTCGCCGGGCTTGAGCTCCAGGAGGCGGGCGGTGACGGCAGCCGAGGCGTCCTGCACCCACCACAGCCCGTCGGCGAAGCCGGGCCAAGCGGACACCTCGCCCTTGAGGCCCACGCGGAGGGTTCCAGCCGGCAGGATCTCGGCCTCCAGATCGGCGGCGAGGTCCGGCGCGGCGGCCGGGTCCTGCAGGGTGACGTCGGTGGCGGGCTCGACGCCGATCGCGGCGCAGATCCCGGTCGCCTCGGCCTCGCCATAGGCGGCGCGCCAGCGGGCCTGCAGCCAGGTGGGGGCCATCAGGGAGGGGTCGTCCAGCACCGGCGGCTCGCGGGTCAGGCCGCGCAGGACGGCGTTGACCAGCCCCTTGAACGCCTCGCCGCCCTTCTGCTTGGCGGCGAGGTCGACGGTGGCGCCGACCGCGGCGTGGGCCGGGGTCTTCAGCACCAGCAGCTGGGCCGCGCCCAGGCGCAGGACGTGGACGATGGCTTCGGGCGGCGGCTTCTTCAGCCGCGCCTGCAGGGCGGTATCGATGGGCCCCAGCCAGCGCAGGGTCGCCATGGCCAGCGCGCGGGCAAACGCGCGGTCGCGGGGCGGCAGTGCGGCGAGGGCCGGATGGTTCAGGCCCTCGTCCAGCCCCGCCCGGCGCGACAGGGCGGTGGTCAGGAGGTCGAGGGCGGCGGCGCGGGCCGGCAGGCCGGGCACGTCGTTTCTGGGCGCTTCAAGGTCGGGCGGAGAACTCACGGCGCGCGGCGTGCCCTCTTGGGGCCGGCGGCGCAAGGGCTTAGATCAAGGACATGGACGAGACACCGCCAAACGCCGCGCCCGGGAAAGAGCTCTCCCCCGCCGCCCGCCGCGCCCTGGAAGAGGCGCAAGCCCGCCGCGCGGCCGCCGAGGCCGAGGCGCAACGGCCCCCCGAGCAGGGCGGCCCCAAAGGCCCCGAACCCACCCGCTTCGGCGACTGGGAGCGCAAGGGCCTGGCGGTGGATTTCTAGCGGCGACACCCTGT
>CBHTUE010000373.1:0-3107 GCA_966096115.1 uncultured Phenylobacterium sp. | reverse complement strand
CGGTGCGCAGCAGCAGCTCGTTCATGCCCAGCACCCCGTTCATCGGCGTGCGGATTTCGTGGCTCATGTTGGCGAGGAACTGCGACTTGGCCTGGTTGGCCGCCTCGGCTTCATTGCGGGCGCGGCTGAGCTCGCGCATCGCGGCGTTGGACTGCGCCCGGTCCCGCACCGCACCGGAGATGATCTGTTGCGTGGCGACGATGATCAACAGGCAGGCGAGCGCGAACGCGAGCGCGCTGAACCCCACGCCGAGGCCCGACCACGTCAGCAGGCTGGGCCCGGCCGCGGCTACGACGCCCAGGGCCGCCGGAGCCGCCGTCCCCACCCACACCCGGCGCGACATCCAGCCGACGGCGCCGGCCGTGGCGGCCAGGGTTCCCGCCGACATCGCCAGCACCGTGTAGGCCGCGGGCCCGCCGACGAGCCAGACCGTGGCCACGGGGGCTGCGATCCACACGGTCGAGCGCAACGCGGAACAGGCGGCCAGCCGCGTCAGGCCCGCGTCCTGCGGGTCCGTCTCGGCCGAGCGCAGCCAGCGGCGATAGAACACCTGCAGGGCCTGATCCAGGCCGAACGAGGCCAGGCCGAAGGCCAGGGCAAACACCGGCAGGCCCAGCGCGGCGGTCGCCGCGGCGGTCAGGCCGTTGAAGATCGCCGACAGCTGCCAGGGCTGCCGCAGTCCCACCAGGGTGGTGCGGTAGGCCGAGGGGGCGTCGTCCGCGCCCGGCTCCGGCCGGCTCAGGGTCTCGTCCAAACTTGCGTCGTCCTTCGGGGCGCCACGGTCGAAACAGCCACTATGGCGCGGGCCTGGTTAAGCAACGGCGCACGCTGGAGCTTGCCGGCAGGACGGTTTGTCGCGGGCGGACATGGCGGCGCCTTCGAGGCGTGGGCTATTTCGCCCCGGGATCCGGCGCCGCACCGCCCTCATATCGGATTGGGATACGGACCGTGCCGCCCACTGTCGGCAGGCCCTCGGCCGTCCAGGTGGTCAGCCGGAAGGCCGGCGCCAGGGCGAGCGCCGCGGCCCCGATGCCCTTGCCGGCAGGGTCTTCCGTGGCGACCCGACAGCCCGAGACGCCGCCGCCCTGTTCCACCGTGCATTCCAGCATCACCCGCGCCGTGCCGGTGACGCCCAGCCCGGCGAACGCCGTCTGCATCTGCTCCGCCTTTGGCAAACCCGCCCAGCTGGGCTTGCCGATCACAGCCTGGTCCAGCGCCGCCGGATCGAAGGTGACGGGAACGTGCACGGTGATGTCGCGGGTCGCCTTGCGGTCGGCGTCGGTGGCCACGGCGAAGCGGAACTTCTTCGCGAGGTCCTTGGCGGCGCCTTCGAAGCCCAGCCCGCTCGGGTCCGCCGCGCCGACTATACAGCCGACGAGCCGTCCTTCCGGGCTCATGTCGCAGCTCAGCGCGACGTGGCCAGCCCGTTTTTCGGCGCGGGCCTTCTTCGGGTAGGCAGCCGCCACGTCCGCGAAGCTCGGCGCCTCGGTCCACGGCAGGTTCGCCGGAACGACCCTGCGGCTTCCCGGCTGGCCCACTAGGCCGGCAAAGCCTTTCCAGTTGATCGGAATCCGCACCGTCGTCCGCGCGGGCGCGCCACGCCAGGTCACCGGTTTCATCGTGAACTGAGGCGTCAGTGCGATCGCGGCGTTTCCGAACCCAAGTCCTACCGGGTTCTCGGAGACGGCTTCGCAGTCCGCCAGCGCACCCTGGACTGTCACCAGACAGCTGACGACGGCGCGCCCGTCGATGCCCCGACCCTTTGACGGATAGACCGCCATGAGCTCACTCTGCGTCGGACGCTGCTGCCAGGTCGTCGGGGCGTCGACCCGGAACCAGTCGGCGTCAATCACCACCTCGCGCAGGTCCTTCGGGCCGGGTGGCGATCGGCGGAACTTCGCCGAGAAGGCGAGAAGCGCGGCGCCAACGCCCTGTCCGGCCGGCGTCTCGCGAAGCAGGCCACAGCGGCTCAGTTCGCCGCTGTCCTCGACGTGGCAGGAGGCGACGGCGCGCCCGCCCTGGCCCGTGCGTGCGGAGTCGGGCGCCGCGGCGGCGATCTCTGCCGGGCTGGGATAGTTCGCCCAGGCGCCGCCCGAACCCGCCGGTTGTGCGCGTGCGGTCGCAGCCACCGTCAGCCCGAGAGCGATGAGCGTCAGCGCGCTGAGACGACCGAATGTCGGCATGAGTTCCCCCGGCACTACGATGCCGCGAGATCCGGGGACTGGCAATCTCGGCGCGCACGGCGTCGCTGCCATTACCTCCCAGGTCATGGACGCGCCTCGCCCGCGCGCTAGGCTCGCCCCATGACCACGCCCCACAAGCCCGTCGGCGACCACCTGCGCGAATGGCGGATGCGCCGGCGGATGAGCCAGATGGACCTGGCGCTGGAGGCCGAGATCTCCACCCGTCACCTGAGCTTCCTGGAGACCGGCCGCGCCCAGCCCAGCCGCGAAATGGTGCTGCACCTGGCCGACCAGCTGGAGGTGCCGCTGCGCGAGCGCAACGTGATCCTGGTGGCCGCGGGGTTCGCCCCCGTCTTCCCGGAGCGCAGCCTGGAGGACCCGGGCCTGGCCGCCGCGCGGCGGGCCGTGGACGTGATCCTGAAGGCGCACGAGCCCTACCCGGCCCTGGTGGTCGACCTGCGCTGGAACCTGGTGGCCGCCAACGCGGCGGCGCTGCCGCTGCTGGACGGCATCGACGCGGAATTACTGTCCCCGCCGATCAACGTGGTCCGCGCCTCCCTCCACCCGAAGGGCCTGGCGCCCCGCATCGCCAACCTGGGCGAATGGCACGCCCACATCGTGGAACGCCTGCGCCGCCAGGCCGAGCTCACCGCCGACCCGGGCCTGATCGCCCTGATCGAGGAGATCCGCGGCTATCCCCGCCCCGCAGCCCCTGACCGCCGCCCGGAGGACTACGGCGGCGTCGCGATCCCGTTCCAGCTGATGGTCGGCGACACGATGCTGTCGATGTTCGGGACGACGACGGTGTTCGGCACGCCGGTGGACATCACCCTGTCGGAACTGACCCTGGAAACCTTCGTCCCCGCCGATGCCGCCACCGCCGAGGCGCTACGCGCGGCGCACGCGGCGCGGGGCGCCCCTTAG
>CBHTUE010000372.1:0-3207 GCA_966096115.1 uncultured Phenylobacterium sp. | reverse complement strand
GCGGCCAGCGCCGCGGCCGCCTCTTCCGCCGCCGCCCGCGCCACCGCCGCCGAGCTGACGGGCGGGTCGTCCTCCGTCGCCGGCGGGCCGGGGGCGCCGATGGTCATGTTGGTCCCGGAGGTCACCAGCATCGGACGGTTCGACCCCGCCAGCACCGAGCCCAGCACCCCGATCACGCGACGGTCGTCCTCGCAGTTGGCCATGTAGGTGGTGAAGTCGTGGTTGAACGCCAGGTGGACGACCGCGTCGGCCTGGGCCGCGCCGCGTTTCAGGCTGTCCTCGTCCTGCAGCGTGCCCCGGTGCGGCTCGGCCCCGGCCGCCGCCAGGGCCTCGGCGCCCGCGTCGGACCGCGTCAGGCCCAGGACCTGGTGTCCGGCGGCGATCAGGTCGGCGATGAGCGCCGAGCCGACGAAACCGGTCGCGCCGGTGATGAAAACGCGCATCGCAAAAGCCTCCAGAAGGTCGCTGGGGACAAATCTGCGCGTCTGCTGTATCCTGGTAAAGTAGTGACTCTATCATGGTATAGAGACTAACAGGATGGGCGCGCGCATCGCCGAGGACCGGCGCCTCGGCAGCTATCTGAAGGACCGCCGCACGCGGCTGGACCCGGCGACCTTCGGCTTTCCGCCGGAGCGCCGCCGCACGCCGGGCCTGCGCCGCGAGGAGGTGGCGCAGCGGGCCAACATCAGCCCGACCTGGTACACGTGGCTGGAGCAGGGGCGCGGCGGGGCGCCGTCGGCCGACGTGCTCGACCGCATCGCGCGCGCCTTGATGCTGACCGAGGCGGAGCGCGAGCATGCGTTCCTGCTTGGGCTCGGTCGCCCGCCGGAGGCCCGCTACCGCCGCGATGACGGCGTCACGCCGCGGCTGCAACGGGTGCTCGACGCCCTGGAGCCCACGCCCGCCATGATCCGCACCGCCACGTGGGACGTGGTGGCGTGGAACCGGGCGGCGACGGTGCTGCTGTTCGACTACGGGTCCGTGCCGCCGCCGGAGCGCAACGCCCTGCGGTTCATCTTCCTGGATCCGCGTATGCGCGCCGCTCACGACAACTGGGAGGGCGTCGCGCGGTTCGTGGTGAGCGCCTTCCGCGTCGACGCCGCGCGCGCGGGGGCCGCGTCGGCGGTGGAGCCCCTGGTCGAGGAACTTTCCCGGCTCAGCCCGGAGTTCCGGGCGATGTGGGCGGAGAACGAGGTCCTGAGCCATGGCGAGGCCGTGAAGCACATCCGCCACCCGGTGCTGGGGCCGATCGCGTTCGAGTACTCCGCCTTCGCCGTCGACGGGCGCCCCGACCTCAGCCTGCTCGTCTACAACCCCACGAACGCGGCGGATCGCGACAAGATCGCCTCGGCGTAGGCGCGCGCACGTTTCGTCGGCGCGCCGCTCCGACGTCTGGTCGTGGCGGCGCGAAGGCCGTACTTAGGTCCTATCGCAGGTTGTGGAGGCGGGCATGGGACGGGCGCGGTTGGCGGCTTTGCTGGGTCTCGCGGCGATGCTCGCCGGCTGCTCGATCCTGCACCTCGGCGGGGGCGGCGGCCCCGCCCAGAAGAGCGAGCCCCCCACGTCCAAGCGGCTGGTCGGCCGGGTGCTGACGGCGACGCCGATCGGCGTGCTGGCCAAGGGCGACGTGGAGCAGCCGTGGTTCTCCTACGCGGTCGAGCCGGAGAACGCGATCGGCGCCCAGGTGGTGGTGCTGGGCGACCGGGTCGACTGCCCGCTGGCCGGCGATGCCGATCAGGCCTGGCTCATGGTCCTTAAGAAGCAGTCCGTGCGCTTCGCCCGGCCGAAGAAGGACAAGGCGCTGGTTTCCGACCTGGTGATCACCACCTGCGCCCCGATCGCGCGATAGCGGCCGCAGGCTAGGCCCGCCCGCCCTCGGCGCTGAGGAACTTCGGGTCGATGCGCAGCTTGGCCAGCGCCCGGGTCCATTTGGTCTCGTAGTCGTCGTCGAAGACCAGGGCTTCGTCGGCCTCGACCGTCAGCCAGACGTTCTGCCGGATCTCGCGCTCCAGCTGCCCGGCGCCCCAGCCGGCGTAGCCCAGGGCCAGGATCGCCTTCCTGGGGTGGGCGTTGTGGCTGCCCATGGCCTCCAGCACCTCGCGGGTGGTGGTCAGTGCAAGGCCGCCCTCGACGTCGACGCTGTATTCCGCCCGATAGTCGTCGGTGTGCAGCACGAAGCCGCGCTCCACCTCCACCGGTCCGCCGATCAGCACCGCGTCCTCGTCGAGGTCGGCGGTCGTCTTGATCTCCAGCCGCTCCAGCAGGTCCGGAATCGTCAGGCCGTCCACCGGCCGGTTCACGGCGATGCCCATGGCGTGGTCCGCATCGTGCGCGCAGATGAGGATCAGCGAGCGCTCGAAGCGCGGGTCGCCGATGCCCGGCATGGCGATCAGCATCTGGCCCGAGAGGAAGGCGCCTTCCATGCGGCCAAGGTCCCGCCGGATCGTGGCGACTTCAAGGGGGCAGAATCCCGATCCCCAGAAATCCTGCGCTACCGAGCCGCCGCCTTCGGGGCTATCAACGTCCTCCGAACTTCCCCCCAAGCCTATGAGGACTGACCGCCATGACCATCAAAGTGGGCGACAAGGTGCCGGACGTGACCGTGAGCCAGGCGACCGCCGAAGGCCCGAAGCCCGTGAAGACCGGCGAGTTCTTCGCTGGCAAGACCGTGGCCCTGTTCGCGCTGCCGGGCGCCTTCACCCCGACCTGCTCGGCCAAGCACCTGCCGGGCTTCAAGCAGCTGGCCCCCGACCTGAAGGCCAAGGGCGTCGACGTGATCGCCTGCCTTTCGGTCAACGACGCTTTCGTCATGAAGGCCTGGGGCGAGGACCAGGCGGTGGGCGACGACATCATCATGCTGGGCGACGGCAACGGCGACTTCACCGCCGCCGTGGGCCTGGAGATGGACGGCAGCCGCTTCGGCCTGGGCAAGCGCTCGCAGCGCTATTCCATGGTCGTGAAGGACGGGGTCGTGAAGGAACTGAACGTCGAGCAGGGCGGCGAATTCAAGGTCTCCGCCGCCGACTACATGCTGGCGCAACTCTAGGCTTTCCGGAACGGCCCGCGGCCAAAACGATAAGCCGCCCCCCCCCACCCCCACGAATCCGGCATCGACGCGGCCTGTCAGCACCGGGGCGGGGACGGTGAGGATCAAGGTGATCGGAATAACGTAGGTGAGCACGCCCTGCAGCCAGCCGGGATAGATCT
>CBHTUE010000371.1:0-3277 GCA_966096115.1 uncultured Phenylobacterium sp. | reverse complement strand
GGGACATCTATGGGGTGGTGGGGGCTTCCGCGCACACCGGAGAGGAAGCCCCCTCCGTCGGCTTCGCCGCCACCTCCCCCTGTGGGGGAGGAACGAGGTCAGCTCATCGCCGGGGCTTGCGGCGGCGGATCCGGGGGCAGGGGGATGAACTCGTCGTGGTCGGCGTCGGGGAGTTTCATGCGCCCGGCGCGCCAGTCGGCCTTGGCCTGTTCGAGGCGCTCTTTCGAGGAGGAGACGAAGTTCCATTCGATGAAGCGCGGGCCGACCGGCTCGCCGCCCAGCAGCATGACGATGGCGTCGGTGACGGCGGTGACCGGCACGGTCTGGCCGGGGGTGAAGACCACCATCTGGCCGGCGTGGAACTCGCGGCCGTCGATGGTCACCGACCCCTGCGCCACGTAGGCGGCGCGCTCGGGGTACTCGGCGGGCAGGGCGGCGGTGGCGCCGGCGTCGAGGCGCCAGTGGGCGTAGAACATCGGCGAGTGGGTCTTCACCTTGGCCTCGGCGCCGAAGGCCTTGCCGGCGATCAGGCGGGCCCACATGCCGCCGCCCTCGTAGGTGGGCAGGTCGCCCTCGCCATGGTTGGCGAAGCTGGGGGCGGTCTCCTCAAGTTCGGTCGGCAGGGCGACCCAGGCCTGGATGCCGTGCATGCGGCCGCCCTGGGCGCGCAGGGTCTCGAAGCGCTCGGAGTGGGTGATGCCGCTTCCGGCCGTCATCCAGTTCACCTCGCCGGGATTGATCTCCTGGATCGCGCCGACGCTGTCGCGGTGGGTGATGTGGCCGTCGAACAGGTAGGTGACGGTGCTGAGGCCGATGTGCGGGTGCGGGCGGACGTCGACGGTCTTGGGGAAGCCCGCGGCGAAGTCGACCGGGCCCATGTGGTCGAAGAACACGAAGGGGCCGACCATGCGGCGCGCATGGAACGGCAGGACGCGCCCGACCTCGAAGCCGCCGAGATCCTTGCGGCGCTGGTCGATGACGAGGTCGATCATGGTCGGTGCTCCAGACGGGCGATGTCAGCGATAGATCGGCGCCAGCTTCACGAGCGCAACCGTCGCCGGGCCGGGATCGACCGTCTTTCGCCGGCCGTCTTGTTCAAAGCCGCCCCATTGGCTGTTCGTGACCACGGCCAGGCCGCCGGGCGCTGCTGCGGCCAGGGCGATGTCGGGGATGCCGTCGCCCTTGATCAAGGTGTCGGCCGCCTCGAGCCGCTCGCAGTCGGCGCTGATCTTCAGGCGCATCAGGCGGTAGGGCGGGGCGCCGTTGTAGGTGGCGGCCACGTCCAGGGCGGTGCGGCCGCCCAGCAGCGTCAGGCCGTCGATCCCGGCCACCTTCAGCACGCCGGGCGCGACCTTCAGGGGCCGGCTGGAGCCGTCCCCCAGCTCCAGGCGGTGCAGGCCGGTGGCGTAGTCGGACACCACCATCACGTCGAGCGGGCACAGCACCATGCCCTGCGCCGAGGTCGCGCCCTTGGGCTTGCCGACCAGCCGGGGCGCCGTGTCGCCGGGCGCCAGCACCCAGACCGCGCCGGTGCCGCCGTCGGAGGCGTAGACGGCGCCGGCCGGGTCCACGACCACGTCGCCGAACATCACGGCGTCCGGCGCGGGCGCCGGATAGCGGGCGAGGACGTGGCCGTCCTTGAGCGAGACTTTGATCAGGCCGGTGTGCTTCGGCCCCGAACCGCCGGGCAGGCCCTCGCCCCAGGACTCGGCGGCCCACAGCACGCCGCGCGGCGCGTCGACGCCCAGGCCGAAGATCGCGCCGGTGTCGGGCGAGGCGGCCAGGAACGGGACGAGCTTGCCGGCCTCGACGCGGAAGATGGTCCGCGCGGCCACGGCGCTGACGAACCAGCGGCCCTCGTGGTTGGCGACGCCCTCGATGACGAGGTCGCGGCGGTCGTCCTGGGCGAGGGGGGTGAGGGCAGGCGGCGGCGGTGGGGCAGCACCAGCGGGAACCGCCAGGACGAGGACGGCGAGGGCGAGCCAGGTCTTCACGCTACGTACCCCTCCTGACCGTCATGGCCGGCCTTGTGCCGGCCACCCAGATACGAGGCGTTGCCGGACGTGAAGCGGCGGCGACGCCGCGTGATCACCGCGACGCTGGCGCGTCTGGGTCCCCGGGACAAGCCCAGGGATGACGTTCCGTGTTGCTGTGGGAGCCGCGTTGCGCGGCGGTGCCTAGCCCTGCGCGCTCACGTAGGGGCTGACCAGGCCCAGGGGGGCGGCGGTGGTGTTCTTCACCGAGCGGATGACGATGCGGCTCTCGATGTTGGAGACCAGGCCCAGGCCCAGGATCTTGTCGCGCAGGAAGTCGTCGAAGGCGTGCATGTCGCGGGTGACGATGCGCAGCTCATAGTCGGCGGCGCCGGTGACGGTGGCGCACTGGACTACTTCGGCCAACTTGCCGATGGCGGTCTCGAAGCTGTCGAGGTTGTCCTTGGTCGGCAGGCTGAGCTTGACGGTGCAATAGACCTCGAAGCCCAGGCCCAGCTTGTCGCGGTCGAGGATGGTGACGCGGCGCTGGATGACGCCCGCGTCCTCCAGCCGCTTGATCCGCCGCCAGCAGGGGCTGGAGGACAATCCGACCCGCTCGGCGATCTCGGCGACGGACAAACCGGCGTCGTGCTGGATCAGATCCAGGATCTTAGCATCGACAGCGTCGAGCACCTCAGACAACATTTCCTCCCGCAAACGACATGAGACCATATTGTTCTTGCCCCGGAACGCTTCCGTGGGGGCATGCTTTTGGCAAGCAATTGCGGCCGTCTTATATGATCTTGCAGGCGCCCTGGGGAGGCCCGAAAGGATAAAAATTGCGATGCGGCACCAAGAAGTGACGCTCGACGACAAATTTCTGCTCACGGACGGTCGGGTGTTCATCACCGGCGTCCAGACGCTGCTGCGCGTCCTGATCGATCAGAACCGTCTCGACCGGGCCGCCGGCCTGAACACCGCAGGGTTTGTCTCGGGCTATCGCGGGTCGCCGCTGGGCGGGCTGGACCAGCAGGCCGGCCGCGCGGGCAAGTACCTGAAGGCCGCCGAGGTGGTGTTCAAGGAAGGCCTCAACGAGGACCTCGCCGCCACCGCCGTTTGGGGCAGCCAGCAGGCGAACCTGTTCCCCGGCGCGCGCTACGACGGCGTGTTCGGCATGTGGTACGGCAAGGCCCCGGGCGTGGACCGCACGGGCGACGTCTTCAAGCACGCGAACTTCGCAGGGGTGTTCCCCAAGGGCGGCGTGCTGGCGGTGGCCGGCGACGACCACACCTGCAAGTCCTCCA
>CBHTUE010000370.1:0-3359 GCA_966096115.1 uncultured Phenylobacterium sp. | reverse complement strand
CCTCGTCGCACTGCATCCACCACCATCCCTTCCCTTCCTCCATCGAGGAGGAAGGGGCGCGAACCCGGCAGCCGGCTGAATTTGGATTCGTACTACGGAGCGTTCTCCTCGCCGGTTGGGGGTCAGGAGAGCGCCGCTTTCCACGGCTCCCGGATGGTGATTTGGTCCCCCTTCAAGCCTTGTTGTCGGGGGACTGCATGCGGATCCTGAAGAGCCTCGCCGTCGTCGCCGTGCTGCTGGCGGGCGCGCCCGCCGCCGCCTGGGCGCAGGAGACCGCGTCGCCGACGCGGCTGACCACCGACCACTACTTCGACCTGGAGCGGATCAGCGACGCGCAGATCTCGCCGGACGGCTCGCGGATCATCTACACGCGCCAGCAGGTGAACCGCCTGGAGGACAAGTGGGATAGCGGCCTGTGGATCGTGAATGCCGACGGCTCGCAGAACCGCTTCCTGGGCAAGGGTGGCGCGGCGCGCTGGTCGCCGGACGGCAAGCGGGTGCTGTTCATTGGCGAGGCCGACGGCAAGCCGCAGGTGTTCGTGCGCTGGATCGACGTGGACGGCGCGGCCACCCAGGTGACGCGGGCCACCGACAAGGTCGCCGACGCGCGCTGGTCGCCGGACGGCAAGTGGATCGCGTTCTCGATGTTCACGCCAGACAAGGCCAAGTGGAACATCTCGATGCCGCCCGAGCCCAAGGGCGCCAAGTGGACCGCGCCGCCGCGCATCGTCGAGAACCTGCATTACCGGCAGGACCAGGTGGGCTTCCTGGAGGACGGCCACGTCCACCTGTTCGTGGTGGCCGCCGACGGCGGGGCGCTGCGCCAGCTGACGCAAGGCAAGTGGAGCATCGGCGCGGGCGAGCTGGGCGGGCCGATCGGCTTCGACTGGACGCCGGACGGCAAGCAGATCGTCTTCCAGGCCAGCCGCGACTTCAATGCGGACATCACCTACGAGCGCTCGCAGCTGTTCGTGGTGGACGTGGCCACGGACACCCTCCGGGTGCTGGTGAACACCCCCGGCTCGTGGAACCGCCCGGTCGTCTCGCCGGACGGCCGCACCGTGGCCTTCACCGGCTATCCACGGTCGACCAAGACCCACTCGGTCGAGGACCTCTATGTGATCCCGCTGGCCGGCGGCGACATGCGCAAGGTCAGCGGCGACTACGACCGCGATCCGCTGACCCTGAAGTGGGCGCCCGACAGCTCGGGGGTCTATTTCGACGCCGACGACCACGGCTCGCGAAATGTGCAGTTCGCCTCGGTGAAGGGCGGCGTGAAGCCGGTGACCACGGGCGTTCACATGCTGAGCTTGAACTCGGTGTCGCGCGACCTGATCGGGGCGGGGACGGTGACCGATCCGGACCATCCGGCCGAGGTGGCGCGGTTCAGCCTGAGGAAGGCCGGCGACTTCGCCCAGCTGACCCACGTGAACGACGCGATGCTGCTGGGCAAGCAGCTGGGCAAGACCACGGAGCTGAACTGGACGTCGAGCGGAAACACCCAGGTCCAGGGCTGGTACATCACCCCGCCCGGGTTCGATCCGAAGAAGAAGTACCCGCTGATCCTGGAGATCCACGGCGGGCCGTACGGGAACTACAACACCGGCTTCAGCTACATGTGGCAGAACTTCGCCGCCAACGACTACGTGGTGCTCTACCTCAATCCGCGCGGCAGCACCGGGTATGGCCACGCGTTCTCCGACGGCATCGACCACAACTACCCCGGCCCGGACTACGACGACCTGATGACCGGCGTGGACGCGCTGGTCGCCAAGGGCTTCGTCGACACGACCCATATGTATGTCTCGGGCTGCTCGGGCGGCGGCGTGCTGTCGAGCTGGGTGATCGGCCATACCGACCGGTTCGCCGCGGCCGCCGTGCGCTGCCCGGTGATCGACTGGCTGAGCATGGCCGGCCATACCGACCTGCCGCTGTTCACCTACAGCTTCTTCCAGAAGCCGTTCTGGGAGGACCCGTCCGACTGGCTGGCGCACTCGTCGCTGATGCACGTGGGCAAGGTGACGACGCCGACCTTGCTGATGACCGGGGTGCTGGACCGCCGCACGCCGATGCCGCAGACCGAGGAGTACTTCTCGGCCCTGAAGGTGAAGGGCGTGCCGACCACGCTGCTGCAGTTCGAGGGCGAGTACCACGGCACCGGGGCCAAGCCGTCGAACTACATCCGGACGCAGCTCTATATGATGAGCTGGTTCAAGCGGTACGGCCGGTCCGCGGACGGCAAGGTGATGGGGCCGCCGGCGAACTAACCTCTCAACGTCAAGACGGCGCGCGGGGGCGGGCAACTGACCTCGCGTCACGGTTTCCATCGCCCGGGCGCGGCGCCATGGTCGCGGCAAATACGGGAGGACGACCGATGACCCTGCATACGCCGCTCTGCGACCTGTTGGGGGTGAAGCATCCGATCATGCTGGCGGGCATGGGCGGGGTTTCCTACGCCGAGCTGGCGGCGGCCGTGTCGAACGCCGGCGGCTATGGCGTGCTGGGCATGGCCGGGCGCTCGCCGGACTTCATCCGCGACGAGATGCGCAAGGTGAAGTCGCTGACCGACAAGCCGTTCGGCGTGGACCTGCTGGCCGCGTCGCCGGAGAGCCTGACGGCGTCGGTGGAGATCATCATCGAGGAGGGCGCCAGTTCGTTCGTGGCGGGCCTGGGCATTCCGATGCCGATCATGGAGCGGCTGAAGAAGGCCGGCCTGAAGGTGATGGTGGTCTGCGGGGCGGTGAAGCACGCGGTGAAGGCCGAGCAGGCCGGCTGCGACGCGGTGATCTGCCAGGGCGGCGAGGGCGGCGGGCACACCGGGCTGGTCGGCACCCTGCCGCTGGTGGCGCAGGCGGTGGAGCAGGTGAAGATCCCGGTGGTCGGCGCGGGCGGCCTCTACGACGGCCGCGGGCTGGCCGCGATGCTGAGCCTGGGCGCCGTGGGCGTGTGGATGGGCACGCGGTTCATCGCCTCGGCCGAGGCGCACGCGGGCCAGATGTACCGGGACACGATCGTCGAGGCGACGGACGAGGATACGGCGCGCACCCGCTGCTATTCGGGCAAGCCGATGCGGGTGAAGAAGAACCCCTACGTCGCCGACTGGGAAGCCCGGCCGCAGGACATCCAGCCCTTCCCGCAGCAGGCGATGCTGTCGTCGCGGGCCGGGGTGATGGGTGGCATCGGCGGCCAGATCGAGGGCCTCGACGCCGACCGCTCGTGCTTCGCCATGGGCCAGTCGGCGGGGGGCGTGAAGGACGTGCTGCCGGCCGGCGAGATCGTGGCGCGGATCATGGCCGAGGCGGAAGCGGCCATCGACCGGGTGGCGGCGATCAAGGGCAAGGCGAAGGTCGGCGCGTAGG
>CBHTUE010000369.1:0-3370 GCA_966096115.1 uncultured Phenylobacterium sp. | reverse complement strand
GGAACGCCGGTGGCGGCGACCCGGGCCAGGATCTCGCCGAAGCTGGACTGGTTGTGGCCCGCCTCGCCGTGGTGCGGCGGCGGGATGACCAGCACCCGGGCCACGCCCTCGAAGACGGTGTCGTACCAGTTCAGCGCGTCGCGGTTGCGCCACGAGAAGGTGTGCGGCTCGAACACCACCGTCAGCGGCCGCGTCGGATAGTGCAGCAGCATCGCCTCGATCGCCGAGCGGGCCTTCTCGTACGACGAGCCGAAGCCTTCGACCACCGGCACGACCGAGGCTTTCGTCAGCCGGTCGAGGCGCCGCCGGATGCCGGCGAAGCTCTCGACGGCGCGCGCCAGCTGGTCCTCGCCGACCAGGCCGCGCTCCAGCAGATAGGCGCTGACGCCGACGATATTCTCGATGTTGTGCTCGCCCAGCAGGGTGGTCGCCAGCGCCACGCGACGGCCGCCCGGCCCGACCAGGGTGAACCGCGAGGTTTCGCCGTAGGTCACGGCTTCCGAATACCAGCCGTCGCAGGGGGCGGTGTCGTACCAGACGATGCGGGCGGCGGTTTCGCCCTGGATCGCTCGGATCGGGGCGCTCTCCCGGGCGACCAGCAGCCCGTCCGCCGGGATCAGGCGCAGGAGCTCGCGGAACGGCGCCTCGTAGTCGGCGAACGTCGGGAAGACGTTGACGTGGTCGTGGACCAGCGAGGTCAGCAGCACGTCGCGCGGGTGGTAGAGCACGAACTTGGAACGGCGATCGGTCCCGCTGACGATGTACTCGTCGCCCTCGAGAATCACCGGCGGTGCGGTCCCCCAGTGGCCGGTGTCGGGCAGCGAGGGCGAGATGGCGCCGATCATCCAGCCGGCGTCGACGCCGCTGACGCGCAGAATGTGGGCCAGCAGGGCCGTGCAGGTGGACTTGCCGAAGGAGCCGGCCACCACCGTGTTGGCGCGTTCCGCCGTCGCCTCGCCCACCAGCTCCGGGAAGGTGGTGATGCGCACGCCTCGCGCACGGGCGGCCTGCACCTCCACGTTCGCCTCGCCGCCCAGCTTGGCGCTGGCCCCCAGCACCAGCAGGTCGAGGCCGGGCGCGAGATTCGCCGGGTCGAACCGCCAGTGGATCGGGAAGCCCAACCCCTCGACGTAGGTCGACATGGGCGGGAAGACGTCCTCGTCCGAGCCGGAAATGGTGTGGCCGGCCTCGCGCATCATCAGGGCGGCCGCGGCCATGCCCGCCCCTGCAATGCCGGTGAAGTGGATGCGCATCGGCCCGTTGATCGGACGATCCGGGCCTCACGTCCAGCCCCGCTGTCCGGCCCGCGCGAAGCTTGGCCTTAGCGTTAAGACGCCCTTAACCACATCGGCAGAGTTTCGTTCTCGTCTTCTTCGAAGACACCCACCATCACCAACTTCAGTACAGCCCGGCGCTCCCGCGCCGGGCTTTTTTTGGCGTCCACACCGGACAGCAAAACGCCGCCAGCCTCGCGGCCGGCGGCGCTTGCCGAACTCAGGCCGTTCTTAGGCGGCGAACGTCATCGCGCGGCGGCGACGCAGCAGGCTGCCGGCCGCGCCGAAGCCCAGGATCATCATCGCCCAGGTCGCCGGTTCCGGCACCGCGCCGGAGACGGCCACGCGGTCGATCTCGAAGGAGTTCGAGCTCGAGGCCAGGGTGATGCCGGTGAAGGTCTCGCCCGCGCCGCCGACGACCTTGAACAGGCCGTTGGTGCCCGGCAGGAATTGGTTGCCGTTCGCAGCGTTCGGGAAGTCCATGGTGCCCGGCACGACGACGCGGTCACCGTTCGAGCCGTGGATGGTCAGGGTGTTGTAGGAGTCGATCGAACCCCAGTCGAACTGGAAGGCCGAGAAGGCGCCGCCGAACGAGATGTTGGCGAAGCCGCCGCCCAGGACCGACAGATAGGACGAGCCGCTCGGGACCGAGTTCGCCGGGAAGGCGCCTTCGCTGTCCGACGGCGGGGTCTTGATCTTGAAGTTCGAGCCCGTGATGCCCGTCGCGTCGACGAAGTCGTTGATCACGGTGAAGCCGTTGTCCGGCGACGCCGCGCCCGGATCGAAGCTGAAGGTCAGGGCGCTGGCCGGCGACGCGGCGGCAGCAATAGCCGCGGCGGCGAGGCCGGCGGCGAACACACTCATACGCATTACAAACCTCTTGGACCGTGTCTGCCCCGGAACGGTCCCAGGGCCCCAAAATTAACCCGCGACTAAGCATGCGGTGGGGCTGAGTGAGGCTTTGTCGGCGCGAGCACAATTGGACTCTTGTGCGAGGCGACTACGGATTCGCCGCACAGGCGCAATTTAAGCATGATGACGCCGCCGGCCCTTTGAGCCGACGGCGTCAGTCTTGTCCGATCCGACCGCTGTCTAGGCGGTCAGCGCCATCGCGCGGCGGCGGCGGATCAGGCTGCCGGCGGCGCCGAAGCCCACGATCATCATCGCCCAGGTCGCCGGTTCCGGCACGCCCACGGCGAGGTTGTCGATCTCGAACGAGTTGGTGTCCGAGGACATCGAGAACCCGGTGATCCCCAGGCCGCCCAGCGCCTTCACCGTGAACAGGCCGTTGGTGAAGCTGGAGGTCTGGTTGCCGTAGTTGGCCGGAAGCACCGAGACGCCCGAGCCGCTGAAGGCCGTATCCACGCCGCCCACCTGGTGGATGACCAGGTGGTTGTAGGTGTCGACCGAACCCCAGTCGAACTGGAACGCAGCGACCGGACCGACGAAGTTGTAGGTGATCGCGCCCCCGCCCAGCACCGAGAGGTACTTGGTGCCGAAGGGTATGGAGTTGGCCGGCGCGGCTCCGTCCGGTCCGCAGCACTGGGTGGTGATGATGTAGTCGTTACCCAGGCCCGGCGTGCCGGTGGTGATGCCGCTGCCGTCATCGAAGTTGTCGATGACCATGAAGCCGGCGCCCGGCGACGCCAGGCCGCCGTCGAACGCCAGCGATACCGCCGCGCTGGCCGGCGCGGCGAGCGCGAGAGCCCCTGCCGCAAGGGTGGCTAGAAATGCAGTCCTCATCGAAAATCCCCGTTTTCCCACCGCTCCTTGCGGAGCTTCATGTTCATGATGCACAGACCGTTAACCATGTTGATGCCCGCGCTGCGGCGCACAACGCGAATCGCCTGAGGGGCGACGGAGGCCCGCGCGAATGCAACCTCCGAGGACCATCGTTCGCCCAACGCGGTCCGCGAGAGCCTTTCCGAGGGGAACGCGCGCCTCCCTGCGACCGGTCGTCCCCGGCGCTTGCGCGCCCCAACGAGGCGGCGTATACGCCCGCCCTCTTGATGGCCTGATCCCGGATAGCTCAGCTGGTAGAGCAGTCGGCTGTTAACCGACTTGTCGCAGGTTCGAGTCCTGCTCCGGGAGCCATC
>CBHTUE010000368.1:0-3385 GCA_966096115.1 uncultured Phenylobacterium sp. | reverse complement strand
TTCGAGGAAGACCGCGGCCCGACGATGATCGTCAAGGAGCCGATCGGCGTCTGCGGGTTCATCACCCCCTGGAACTGGCCGCTGAACCAGATCGTCTGCAAGGTGGCCCCGGCCATCGCGACGGGCTGCACCATGGTGCTGAAGCCGTCGGAAGTGGCCCCGTTCTCGGGCCAGATCTTCGCCGAGATCATGCACAAGGCCGGCGTGCCGAAGGGCGTGTTCAACATGGTGCAGGGCGACGGCCCGACCGTGGGCGCGGCGATCTCCAGCCACCCGGAAGTGGACATGGTGTCCTTCACCGGCTCCACCCGCGCCGGCATCGAGGTGGCCCGCGCGGCCGCCGCGACCGTCAAGCGCGTGGCGCAGGAGCTGGGCGGCAAGAGCCCGAACATCGTGCTGGACGACGAAGCCTTCGCCAAGGGCGTGGGCCGCGGCGTGGCCACCATGATGACCAACTCCGGCCAGTCCTGTAACGCGCCCACCCGCATGCTGGTCCCCGGCAAGCGGATGGACGAGGCGATCGCGGTGGCCCGTGAAACGGCGGCCGGCGTCACCGTCGGCGACCCGAACGGCAACAGCCAGCTCGGGCCCGTGGTCTCCAAGGTGCAGTTCGACAAGATCCAGAAGCTGATCCAGGCCGGCATCGACGAGGGCGCGACCCTGGTCATCGGCGGCACGGGCCGGCCGGAAGGCCTGGACAAGGGCTACTATGTGAAGCCCACCGTCTTCGCCAACGTGACCAACGACATGACCATCGCCAAGGAAGAGATCTTCGGCCCGGTCATCTCGATCCTGGGCTACGACACGGTCGAGCAGGCCATCGAAATCGGCAACGACACCGAGTACGGCCTGGCAGCCTACGTTCAGGCCGCGGATCTGGAGAAGGCCCGCAAGGTCGCCTCCAAGCTGCGCGCCGGCCAGGTGTCGATCAACGGCGGCGGCGGCGACATGATGGCCCCGTTCGGCGGCTACAAGATGAGCGGCAACGGGCGCGAGTGGGGCGACTACGCCTTCCACGAGTTCCTGGAGACCAAGGCCGTGCTGGGCTATGCGCCGAAGCAGGCGGCCGAATAGGCCGACCGACCGGTCGCGACGTTGCAAGGGCCGCCTTCGGGCGGCCCTTCTTCGTTGGGGCGAGGGCCTGTACCCGGCGTCCGGTGGCGCCTTAGGCTCCGCTCATGGCGACACGCTCCGGGGACAAGCAGGCGGCGGCCGCGAGCCAGGATCCCGAACTGCTGCGCCGGCTGCTGCGGGCCAAGGACCGGATGGACGCCGCCTCGGACGAGGAATGGCCGGTCCGGCGGCTGGCGAGCGTCAGCGGGGTCTCGCAGGCGCATTTCGCGCGCACATTCAAAGACGCGTTCGGGGTGCCGCCGCACCGCTACCTGCTGACGCGGCGCATCGAGCGGGCCAAGGCGCTGCTGCGCGACACCGACCTGGCCGTGACCGAGATCGCCTTCCAGACCGGCTGGGGCAGCCTGGGGACCTTCGGGCGCACGTTCCGCGACATCACCGGCGAGAGCCCGGGCGAGCTGCGGGCGCGGGAGCAGGACCTGACGCACGGGTTCGACCGGGTGCCCGCCTGCTACCTGATCGCCGCCCACCGCCCCGACCTCACAATCGCAGTTTCGGAGAAGCGGCGGCAGGAGGCCGAGGCTAAGACGGGGGCCGACGCAACGGAGGTCCCCAGAGATGAGCCAGGGTGATGCGAAGCAAGGGGTGGGTGTGGTCGGCGTGTACGTCCGCGACCAGGACGAGGCGCTGACGTTCTACGTCGAGAAGCTGGGGTTCCGGGTGCACACCGACTCGCGCAACGGCGACTACCGCTGGCTGACGGTGCAACACCCGGACCAGCCGTCGTTCCAGTTGGGCCTGTTCACGCCGCAGGCGCCGCTGGTGGACGACGCCACCGCCCAGGCCCTGAAGGCCGCTGTCGCCAAGGGGGCGATGCCGCCGCTGGTGCTGATCGTGGACGACTGCCGTGCGGCCCACGCGCGGATGAGCGCATCAGGCGTTGAGTTCACGCAGGAGCCGGTCTCGCGCTACGGCGCGGTGGACGCCAGCTTCCGCGACCCGTCGGGCAACGGTTGGAAACTGATCGAGGCCCGCTGAGGGCTGAATTCTGCGAGAGGCCGCGGCGCGCCCGCCGCCTCGGATGGGGAGGTTCACTTGAGCAAGCTGATACGGCAAATCCACCGATGGCTGTCCATCGCCTTCACCCTGGGCGTGATCACCAACACCGTCGTGATCTTCGGCCTGGGTCAGCAGCAGCCGGCGTTCTGGGTCTACCTGCTGGCGCTGGTCCCCTTGTTCGCGCTGCTGGCCAGCGGCCTCTACCTGTTCTTCCTGCCGTACGTGGTGCGCGGGCGGGCGACGGCCACGGCGGGGCGGCCATGACCGATCGCGCCAAGACCGCGCCGCCTCTGTCGGGCGCCGCCGCCGCACAGCACATAGAGGGCAGGATCGAAGCGCTGGGCGACTGGCGCGGCGAGACCTTGGCCCGCGTGCGCCGCCTGATCCACGCCGCCGATCCCGAGGTGGTCGAGGAGGTGAAGTGGGGCCGCACGCCGACCTGGTCGCACGCCGGCATCCTCACCACCGGCGAGACCTACAAGGAGGTCGTGAAGCTGACCTTCGCCAAGGGCGCGTCGCTGCCGGACCCGAGCGGCCTGTTCAACGCCAGCCTGGACGGCAACGTCCGCCGCGCCATCGACATCCGACAGGGCGACAAGATCGACGAGACCGCGCTGACGGCGCTGATCCGCGCCGCCATCGAACTGAACACCGCCAAGAAGGGCGCGAAGAAGACCTAGGCCTTCATCGCCGCCTTCACCGCGGCCGGCCGGATCGGCAGGTCGCGGACGCGGGCGCCGCAGGCGCGGTAGATGGCGTTGCCAATTGCGGGGCCCACGACCGTGGTTGCCGGCTCGCCCAGGCCCACCGGCGCCTCGGTCGAGCGGACGAACTCGATGTCGATCGGCGGCACGTCGGCCATCCGCAGCGGCTTGTAGGTGTCGAGGTTGGTGTCCTTGACCTGCCCGTTCTCGAAGGCGGTGCCCTCGAACAGCGCCAGGCTCATGCCCCACAGGGCCGCCCCTTGCGTCTGGGCCAGCGCACCGTCCGGCGAGACGATGGTGCCGGCGTCGGCCACCAGGGTCAGCTTCTCGACCCTCACCGCGCCGGTAGCCGGGTCCACATGCACCCGGGCGGCGCAGGCCATCCAGGTGGGCATGTCGCGTTCCTGGCCGAAGGTGGTGGCCAGGCCCAGGCCGGTATTGGCGGGCAAGGGCTTGCCCCAGCCGGCCTTGGCCGCCACCCGTTTCAGCACCGCCGCCTGGCGCTTCGCGCCGCCGACCGAACTGGGCGCCGAACCGGCGTTGCGGCC
>CBHTUE010000367.1:0-3502 GCA_966096115.1 uncultured Phenylobacterium sp. | reverse complement strand
TCTGCGACAACGGCACCTACATCGCCCGCTACGACGACCTGGTGGACGGCAAGGAACAGCCGATCGACGTTTCCAAGGTGGACGTCAGCATGAACGGCATCGAGCTGCAGGACCGCGAGTTTTTCGCCGCCATTCGCGAGGGCCGCGAGCCCAACAGTTCGGTGGCCCAGGTGCTGCCCGCCTACCAGACGCTCGATAAGATCGAGCAGAGCCTGCTGTAGGAGCCCGCGCGCCATGGCCCTGGTCGTACGCAACATCCCCCGCGCCGAGGCCGGCGTCATCGACGCCCTGGCCGGATACGGCGTGGCCACCGTGCACGAGGCCCAGGGCCGCAAGGGCCTGCTGGCCAGCTACCTGCGCCCGATCTACCGGCCGGCCGCGATCGCCGGCTCGGCGGTGACCTGCTCGGTGGCGCCCGGCGACAACTGGACGATCCACGTGGCGGTCGAGCAGTGCCAGGCCGGGGACGTGCTGGTCGTGGCGCCCACCAGCCCCTGCGAGGACGGCTACTTCGGCGACCTCCTGGCCACCTCGCTGAAGGCGCGCGGCGTGCGCGGCCTGATCATCGACGCCGGCGTGCGCGACATCGCGGTGCTGACCGAGATGGGCTTCCCGGTCTGGTCGAAGGCGGTCTACGCCCAGGGCACGGTCAAGGAGACCCTGGGCGACGTGAACCTGCCGCTGGTCTGCGCCGGCGCGCTGATCAACCCCGGCGACGTGATCGTGGCCGACGACGACGGGGTCTGCGTCGTGCGACAGGCGGAGGCGGCTGCGGTCGCCCAGGCGGCCGCAAAGCGCGAGGCCAACGAGACCGAGAAGCGCGCGCGGTTCGAGGCGGGCGAACTCGGCCTCGACATCTACGGCATGCGCGAGCGGCTGGCGGAAAAGGGCCTCAGGTACGTGGACGAGGCGCCCTGACCTCATGACCCAGACGGCCATCCCCTGCACGGTCATGCGCGGCGGCACCTCCAAGGGCCTCTACTTCCGCGCCGCCGACCTGCCGGCGGACGTGGCGACGCGCGACGCGGTGCTGCTGGCGGCCATGGGATCGCCCGATCCGCGCCAGATCGACGGGATGGGCGGGGCGCACCCGCTCACCAGCAAGATCGCGGTCGTGGGGGAGCCCACTCATCCCGAGGCGGATGTCGACTACCTCTTCCTGCAGGCCGTGGTGGACGAGGCGCGCATCGACGCCGGCCAGAACTGCGGCAACCTGCTGGCCGGCGTCGGGCCCTTCGCCATCGAGGAAGGCCTGTTCCCCGCCACCGACGGCGTGACAAACGTGCGCATCAACATGCTCAACACCGGGAGCCTGGCGGTGGCGGCGATCCAGACGCCGGGCGGCGAGGTCCGCTATGACGGCGACGCCCGGATCGACGGCGTGCCCGGCGCGGCCGCGCCGATCCCCATCGACTTCCTCGACGTGGCCGGCTCGACCTGCGGCGCCCTGCTTCCGACCGGCAACGTGCGGGATACGTTGGATGGGATCGAGCTCACCGCCATCGACAACGGCATGCCCGTGGTGGTCATGCGGGCGGCGGACTTCGGCAAGACCGGCTACGAGACGCCTGAGGACCTGGAAGCCGACGCCGAGTTGAAGGCCCGCGTGGAGGCGATCCGGCTCCAGATCGGCCCGCGCATGAACTTGGGCGACGTGGCGAAGAAGACGGTGCCGAAGATGTGCCTGGTCGCCCCGCCCCGGCACGGCGGCGCGATCTGCACGCGGAACTTCATCCCCCACCGCGTCCATGAGGCGATCGGCGTGTTCGGCGCCGTCAGCGTCGCCACCGCCTGCGTCACGCCGGGCTCGGTGGCGGCCGAAGTGGCGGGCATCGCCGACGTGGAGGCGGTCAAGGAACTCGAGGTCGAGCACCCCACCGGCTTCTTCACCGTCGCCATGGACGTGGAGCTGGTCGACGGCGGCGTAAAGGTCCGCCGCTCCGCCCTCCTGCGCACCGCGCGCCGCCTGATGCGCGGCGAGGTCTATGTGCCGGCCAGCATTTGGGATGGGTCGCGATGACGGCGTTCCATCGCATCGCGCTGATCGGCTTCGGCGAGGTCGGGCAGACGCTGGGCGAGGACCTGACCGGCAAGGCGGCGTTGTCGGTGTGGGACACCGCCTTCGCCGAGCCGGACAGCCTTCCCAGCCGGGCGCTGAGCCGCTTCCAGGTCCGCGTCGGCCGCGATGCCGCGGACGCCGTGCGCGACGCCGAGCTGGTGATCAGCGCGGTCACGGCGGACCAGGACCTCGCGGCCGCGCAATCCGTCGGGCCCGGCCTGCCGAAGGGCGCGATCTTCCTCGACCTGAACTCCTGCTCGCCCGGCCAGAAGGTGGCCTCGGCCAAGGTTGTGGAAGCCGCGGGCGGCCGCTACGTCGAGGCTGCGGTGATGAGCCCGATCGGGCCGAAACGGATCGCCTCGCCGATGCTGCTGGGCGGCGTGCACGCCGCGGACTTCGTGGTCGGCGCCCTGCCGCTGGGCTTCACCGGCGCCGCCCCCTACTCCGACGTCATCGGCCAGGCGGCGGCGACCAAGCTGTGCCGCTCGGTGATGATCAAGGGGGTCGAGGCGCTGCTGACCGAGAGCATGCTGGCCGCCCGACACTACGGCGTCGAGCAGGTTGTGCTGGACTCGCTGTCGGACCTGCTGCCCCTCCCCGACTGGAACCGCACGGCGCAGTACATGATCAGCCGTAGCCTCGAGCACGGGACGCGCCGAGCCGAGGAGATGCGCGAGGCCGCCCGCACCGTCGAAGAGGCCGGCGTCGCCGGCCTGATGAGCCGCGCGATCGCCGAGCGGCAGGATTGGGCGGCGGACTACAAGGGCGCGCTGAACGCCGACCTCAAAGCCATGCTGGACGCGATCAACAGGGATCTCTCGAAGTGATCATCGACTGCCACGGCCATTACACCACCGCGCCCGCCAAGCACGACCAGTGGCGCGCGGCGCAGACCGCGGCCTTCAAGGCGGGCGGCGACACCGACAGCGCCTATCCGGCTATCTCCGACGACGAGATCCGCGAGACCATCGAGCAGAACCAGCTGCGCCTGATCCGCGAGCGCGGCGCCGACTTCACGATCTTCAGCCCGCGCGCCTCGACCATGGCCCACCACATCGGCGACGAGGCGGTCAGCCAGGCCTGGACGCGCCGCTGCAACGACCTGATCAAACGAGTGGTCGACCTGTTCCCCGAAACCTTCGCCGGGGTCTGCCAGCTGCCGCAGTCGCCGGGCGTGCCGATCGCCCACTCCATCGCCGAGCTGGAGCGGTGCGTGAACGAGCTGGGCTTCGTCGGCTGCAACCTGAACCCCGACCCGTCCGGCGGCCACTGGACCGCCCCGCCGCTCACCGACCGCGCCTGGTATCCGTTCTTCGAGAAGATGGTCGAGCTGGACGTGCCGGCGATGGTGCACGTCTCCGGCTCGTGCAACGCCAACTTCCACGCCACCGGCGCCCACTACATCAACGCCGACACCACCGCCTTCATGCAGTTCCTGGAGGG
>CBHTUE010000366.1:0-3528 GCA_966096115.1 uncultured Phenylobacterium sp. | reverse complement strand
GCGTGGCTGCGCACCGCCGCGATGGCCTCCTGCACGCTGCCGACCAGGGTCGGCTCGAAGCCGCGCTGCTCGAGCGCTCGGCCAAGCCGGTTCCTCAGGGGGGCGTCGTCGTCCAGAACCAACAAAGTCCTGTCGGCCAGGGCGGTGACTTCAGCGGACAGATCGGTCATGCGTCGTCCCTTTGTCTGAGCTGCGTCCGAGTGTCGCAGCTAAACGCGTTTGTGCAAGCTTCGCTGCGTGTACGTCAAACAACCTCAACTATGGAGCGATCCCAGCGGGCGGCCACCACCGCGCCGCGAGGTTTGCCGTTCTGGAAGGTCACCTTGGCGCCGGTGCGCTCCAGCAGCGTCTTGGAGATGAAGAACCCCAGGCCCATGCCGATATGGCCGGTGCGCGAGCCCTCGGCGCCTGGCCGGCTGGTCACGTAGGGCTCGCCCAGCTTGGCGAGGATCTCCGGGGCGAATCCGGGACCGTCGTCGCGCACCTCAATGGTGACGCTGTCGGCGTCGAAGCGGGCGGACACCAGGATCTCGGACTTGGCGAAGTCGACGGCGTTCTCCACGAAGGTGGTGAAGGCGTGGGTGATCTCGGGGAGGCGCCGGATGTCCGGCGTCTTCACCCCCTTGGCCCCGGTGACGATGGCCTCGACGCGGACCTCCTTGGAGGCGTTGGCGTGCGGCTCGATCACCTCCTGGACCAGCTGGCGCAGCGACAGGCGCTCGTGCACCTCGTCGGTGGCCTTGTCCGGCGTCGCCGCCAGCCGCTTGAGGATCTCGCGGCAGCGCTCGGCCTGCGACTGCAGGAGCTCGGCGTCCTCCTTTACCTGGGCGGTCGGGGCCTCGCGGATCATCTCCTTGGAGACGATGGAGATGGTCGCCAGCGGCGTACCCAGCTCGTGCGCGGCGGCGGCGGCCAGGGCGCCCAGGGCCGACAGCCGCTGCTCGCGGGCCAGCACCGCCTGGGTGACGTCGAGCGCCAGCGCCATCCGCGCCGCCTCCACCACCGACTGGCGCACGAAGCCGGCGATCAGCGCGATGCCGGCGACGTTGGCGACCGCGGCGATGATCCGATACTCGACCGTCAGCCGCGGCTCGGAAGCCACGCCCGGATAGTTCAGCGCCACCACCGCCAGCATCAGCGAGACGATCGAAGCCATCCCACCGATCAGCAGCAGCGGCCGCAGCGGCAGGGTGGCCGCCGCCAGGGTCACCGGGGCGATCAGCACCAGAACGAAGGGGTTGGCGGTGCCGCCGAGCAGCCCGATCAGGGTGGCGATCTGGGTGATGTCGAGCGCCAGGTGCGCCACCGCCTCGGGATCGTCCAGCACCCGCTGGGCCGGGCCGCGCGCGAAGGTGGTGACCAGGTTCACGGCGATGCCGGCAGCGATCACCGCGGCGCAGGCGCTGTAGGGCGCCTGGTAACCCAGCCCCAGGCGCATGGCGAGCAGCAGCAGGACCTCGCCGACAATCACCATCCAGCGGACGTTGACCAGGGTGCGGATGCGCAGGTGGCCGCGGCGGATGGCGGCGGTGTCCCAGACGTCTTGCGTGGCCGGATCGCCGGCCGTATCGAGGCCGTGGGCCGGGGGGTGCGCGTCCGTCATGCCCGCCCGACGCCCCGCAGGCCGGCATCCATGAGGAGCATACCGATGTCCAGGCGTATCCTGGCGCTCATCGCGGTCCTGGCCCTGGCGCTCGCCATTCTCACCGGCCTTGCGGTCCGCAGAGGCGTCCTGGGCCCCGGACCTCAAAGCGCCGCGGTGGGCGGACCGTTCCAACTGGTGGACACATCAGGCCGCACCGTCGACCAGAGCGTGCTGAAGGGCAAGTGGAGCGTCGTGTTCTTCGGCTTCACCCACTGTCCCGACATCTGCCCGACCACCCTGTTCGCCCTGGCCCAGGTGGAGCCGCTGATGGGACCCAAGGCGGCGGACCTGCAGACCGTGTTCATCTCGGTAGATCCCGGCCGCGACACGCCCAAGCAGGTGGCGGCCTATGTGGCGAACCCCGCCTTCCCGAAGCATCTGGTCGGCCTGACCGGCTCGCCCGCTCAGGTAGATGCCGCCGCCAAGGCCTATCGCGTCTACTACCAGAAGCAGGGCGAAGGGGCCGACTACACGGTCAACCACGCGGCCTACAGCTACCTGATGACGCCCAAGGGCCGGTTCGCCTGCGTGCTGCCCTATGGCGAGGGGCCAGAGAAGACCGCCGCCCGGATCCAGACCGCCATGGCGGCCGGGAACAACGCCTCGAGCTGTTAGCCGACGGCCCCACGCGCCCGTTGGTTCGACCGGAGTGTGCGGCGCCGCGAAGGCGGGCGCTGCGCCGCGGCGTTAGGCCGGATGGCGAATCCCCTCGTACATAGGGTGCGGGAGCCCTTGCGGAGCCCGTTAACGTTCCGCATGGTATGTTGCGGCGCACAAAGGCAGACCACGATGCTCTACAGTCTCTACGAAGCCGGCTACTATGCCGCCTCCCCCATGCGGTGGGCGGCCCTGGCCGCGCGGGACTTCTGGAGTTCGCCGCTCAATCCGGCGGCCGACAGCGAGGTGGGGCGCAGGATCTTCGCGACCTCCGACCTGTTCGCCAACCTGACCCGGCGCTATGGCAAGCCGGAGTGGAAGGTCGACTCGGTCGAGATCAACGGCCGTCAGGTGCGGGTGCGCCCAACTACGGTCTGGTCGACCCCCTGGTGCAAGCTGACCCACTTCGCCCGCGACATGAGCGACATGCGCCGGGCCGGGAAGACCGAGATCGAGCCGGCCGTGCTTATCGCCGCCCCGCTCAGCGGCCACTACGCCACCCTGCTGCGCGGCACGGTGGAGGGCTTCCTGCAGGACCACGAGGTGTTCATCACCGAATGGACCAACGCCCGCGACGTGCCGATCATGGAAGGCCGCTTCGACTTCCACGACTACATCGACCACATCCGCGACTGCCTGCGCCAGATGGGCCCGCGCCCGCACGTGGTGGCTGTTTGTCAGCCGGGACCGCCGGTGCTGGCGGCCGCCGCGCTGATGGCCGAGGACAAGGAAGAAAGCCGTCCGGCCTCGATGACCTTCATGGGTTCGCCGATCGACGCGCGCCTGTCGCCGACGGTGACCAACAAGCTGGCGGAGGACCGCCCGTTCTCGTGGTTCGAGACCAACATGATCTACAACGTGCCGCCGCCCTACCTGGGCACCGGCCGGCGCGTCTATCCGGGCTTCGTGCAGCTGGCCAGCTTCATGTCGATGAACCTGGAGAAGCACCAGGAGGCGCACCGCAACTACCTGGCCCACCTGATGGCCGGCGACGGCGACAGCGCCGACAAGCACGTGGAGTTCTACGACGAGTACCTCTCGGTCCTGGACCTTACCGAGGAGTTCTACCTGCAGACCATCGACGTGGTCTTCCAGCGCTACCTGCTGCCCAAGGGCGAGCTGGAGCATGGCGGCCGGCGCGTGCGGCCCGATCGGATCACCGACATCGGCCTGATGACGGTCGAGGGCGAGAACGACGACATCTCCGGCATCGGCCAGACCCAGGC
>CBHTUE010000365.1:0-3558 GCA_966096115.1 uncultured Phenylobacterium sp. | reverse complement strand
CGCGACATGCGCGGCTTCTTCCGGGTGCGCGACCGCAACGACGCGGCGCCGGGCGTCAGCCGGGTGATCGACCAGCTGGAATACTTCCTGGGTTTCATCGGCCTGGCGTCGCTGGTGGCCGGCGGCCTGGGTGTGTTAGGGGCGGTCAGCGCCTATGTGGACGGTCGCAAGCCGGCGATCGCGACGCTGAAGGCGCTTGGCGCCGAGAGCGGCCTGATCCGCGACACCTACCTGGCCCAGATCGGTTTGCTGGCGGTGCTGGGCGTGGCGATCGGCCTGGTGGTCGGCGGGGCGACGCCCCTGGCGTTGGGGGCGTTCTTCCAGAGCCAGCTGCCGGTGCCGGCGCTGTTCGCGATCTATCCGGGGCCGCTGCTGAAGGCCGCCGCCTTCGGCATCCTATCGGCGGCGGCGTTCTCGCTGGCTCCCTTGGCGCGGGCGCGCACCACCCCACCGGCGGCGCTCTACCGCAGCGACCTCAGCGGACGACTGCGGCTCGGGCCCGAGTTGATCGGCGCGCTCGTCTGCGCGGCGGCGCTGGCGGCCATGGCGATCCTGACCGCGCCGACGCCCCTGGTCGCCGGGTTGATGATCGGCGGCGTCGTTCTGGCGTTCGTCGTGCTGTGGGCGTTCGGCTGGGGCGCCGCGAAGCTGGCGGGACGGCTACGCGGCGGCACGCGGGGCGCGATGCGGATCGCGCTGGCCAACCTGGCCGGCCCTCGCTCGGCGGCGCGCACGGCGGCGCCCGCCATCGGCCTGGGCATGGCGCTGCTGGCGGCGGTGGTGCTGATCCAGTCCAGCCTGCTGCGGCAGATCTCGGTGATCGCGCCGCAGACTGCGCCGGCTCTGGTCTTCACCGAGATCGGCGGCGACCGGGCCCAGGCCTTCGACGCGGCCATCGCCCGCGCGCTGGGCCACAAGCCCGCTCAGGACACCTACCTGCGCGCGCCCTATCTCACCGGCCGCATCACCGCCGTGCGCGGCCAGCCGGTGGTGGTGGACAAGCTGGGCCGCGAAGGCCGCTGGGCCTACGACAACGATGTCAGCCTGTCGGCGATCGGGCCGCAGCCGCCCAACGCCGGCATCGTCGAGGGCCGCTGGTGGGCGGCGGACTACGCCGGCCCGCCCCTGGTGGCCATGGGCCAGGACCCGGCCAAGGCGGCGGGGATCAAGGTCGGCGACACCCTCACCGTCTCGGTCTACGGCCGCGAGATCACCGCCCGGGTCGCCGTCATCCGGCGGGTCGATTTCGGCGCGTTCGGCGCGAGCTTCCCGCTGGTGCTGACACCCTCGGCGCTGGAGGGCGCGGTCCCGCGGCAGGTCGCCATCGCCAAGGCCAGCAAGGCCGAGGAACAGGCTATCATCCGAACGCTGGGCGCCGACTTCCCGGAGGTGAACGTGCTCTCGGTGCGCGAGCAGCTGGAGGCTGCCACCGACCTGTTCGACCGCGTGGCGCTGGCTGTGCGTGGCGCGGCGGCCGTGGCCTTGATGGCGGCGTTGCTGGTGCTGGCGGGCGCGATCGCCGCCCGCGCGCAGGAGCGGACGCGGGAAGCCGCGACGCTTAAGGTGCTGGGCGCCTCGCGGCTGCAGGTGCTGAGCGCCTACGTCATCGAGTACGGCCTGGTCGGCCTGATCGCCGGCGCCGCCGGCGTCGGCCTGGGCTATGCGGCCGCCTGGCCCGTGGTGGTGAAGGTGTTCGAGGCGAAGTGGAGCGTCGACTGGGCCGGCGTCGCGGCGCTGCTGGGCGGGGCCTCCGCGATCGCCGCGATCGGCGGCCTGCTCGCCTCGTTCCAGGCGCTGTCGAAGCGGCCGGCGACGGCCCTGCGCGGCGAATGACGCGGCCCTGCGCAACAGTGTCGCATCGCCGACGCGCTAAGGTTTTGGCATGTCCTGCCGGTGCAAAGGTCACGCCCTCAAGAGCGCCAGACCGGGGAGCCGCTACATGTCCTTCGAGATCACCCAGAAAGACCTCATCGAGTGGGGCTCGGCGATCCTCGTGTTCCTGTCCGGCGCCATGACCGGCCACTACGCCGCCGCGGGCATGAACGCCGTCCAATGGATGGGCGCGGCCGTGGCCGTGCTGGGTTCGGTGGCCGTCGCCGTCGCCGTCCGCGTCTGGCCGCCCAAGACCGCCTCGGTGCGGATCAAGGACTAGGGCGAAACACCCTCCCCGCGAACGGGGAGGGCTTCTTCGAGAGACGAGGGTTGGATCAGGCCGTGACGACGTCGCACGCCTTGCGGCGAAACGCGACGCCGGCGCCCCCGAAACCCAGGATCATCAGCGCCCAGGACGCCGGCTCAGGAACCGCCCCGCCGCCGCCGGGCGCCTCCACGAAGCTGCGGAAGGCCATCGCGTTGACGCCGCAGCACGCCGTCAGGTCCGACGGCGCCCCCAGATTGAGGAAGAGGTGGCCGCCTGCATACGGGGACGCGGCCGTGCTGATGTTGCCCCCCGAGCCGTTCAGCGTGTCGATGACGAACGCCTGCCCGGCCGTCACCTGGATGTTCGCGCTGGTCAGGTCGATGAACGTCCCGCCCGGGCTCAGATGGGCCGCGCCGGTGAAGGCGTACGGACCGGCGTAGAAGGCCCCGCCGTTGGCGACCCGCACGGTCAGGTCCGTGCCGCTGCCGAACAGGGTGATGCCGGTCAGCTGGCCGGTGACGCCGGCGGTCACCTGTTGCTGCCACTCGAAGCCCTCGTACAGGTTCCCGCCGAACGGCAGGGCTTCCTGATCGAGGACGCCGGCGGCGTGCGCGGACGCGCCCGAGAGGGCGAAAGCGGCGAGCACGGAGGCGATGAGTTTCGGGTTCTGCATGAAGTCTCCCATCCCGGATTGGATGAGAACAAATATAGTACATTGATGCGTCAGAATCGGACGCACACACGGTCATTGCCGTCGCTGGACCGCCTGACCTAGCCGCCCTCCCCGCCATGAAGAGGGACAGGCCGCGCAGCGTTCAGCGGTGGGCGGCCACGATCATTCCCGCCCTTTCAGACCGATCCAAACAGCCCCACCCTGTTCGTCTTCGGCGAGCTGTCGTTGCCCTAGGAGGGGAGGGAAACGGGCACCAGGATCTCGCCGCCCTGCTCGCGGAACTTCTCCGCCATCTCGGCCATGCCGGCGTCGATGTCGTTCTGGCCACGGGCGGCGTCGCGGATGTCCTGGCTGATCTTCATCGAGCAGAACTTCGGGCCGCACATGGAGCAAAAGTGGGCGGTCTTGAACGCCTCCTTCGGCAGGCTCTCGTCGTGGTACTCGCGGGCCGTCTCGGGGTCGATGCCCAGGTTGAACTGGTCCTCCCAGCGGAACTCGAAGCGGGCGCGGCTGATGGCGTCGTCCCACATGCGCGCGCCGGGGTGGCCCTTGGCCAGGTCGGCGGCGTGGGCGGCCAGCTTGTAGGTCATCACGCCGACCTTCACGTCCTCGCGGTTGGGCAGGCCCAGGTGTTCCTTCGGCGTCACGTAGCAGAGCATCGCCGTGCCGAACCAGCCGATCATCGCGGCCCCGATGGCCGAGGTGATGTGGTCGTAGCCGGGCGCCACGTCGGTGGTGAGCGGGC
>CBHTUE010000364.1:0-3563 GCA_966096115.1 uncultured Phenylobacterium sp. | reverse complement strand
GCTGGCGGCCCGGAAGGGACTCGAACCCCTGACCTTGGCTTTAGGAAAGCCCTGCTCTATCCGGCTGAGCTACCGGGCCGCTGCGCCGGCGGGTGGTAGCGCATGGCGGGCGGTTTGCAAACGCCGCCGCCCGTGCGCCGCCGCCGCTAGCTCGCCGGGTACGACGCTTCGGCCAGGGCGCGGATTTCGGCCTGGTCGGCGGGCAGGATGAAGCCGGCTTTCACCGCGCGGGCGAGGGCGGCGTCGAACTTCTTCAGGTAGTCGGCCTTGCCGCCCGGATAGAGCCTGGCCAGCGTCGCCGTGTCGAACGACTCGGTGGAGCCGACCAGGAAGCCGAAGGCCCCGCCGGAGTTGCCGAAGCCGCTGGTCCGGGCCACCGGCACATCGACCCACGGTGAGCGGATGCCGCCCTTGGTGATCCCGTTGGCGTCGACGGCCAGCTTCGGCGCCGCGCCCGGGTTGGCCGGCGGCTCGACCGTCATCGGTTCAGCCTTGGGCGGCGCCTTGCCGGTGCGGACCCACTGGTCCAGGTGCGCGACGGCGGACATGGCGACGTAGTGGTGCTGCGGCGCGGCGTTGATCGGCTTGGCCAGCTTGGCGCCCAGCAGGTTGCTGACCGGGACCCAGCCGGCGGCCAGGGTCTTGATCGGCTGCATCCCGTTGTCGCCGGCGCTGACGGTGAAGATGTAGGCGTCGGCGTGGGCGGTGCCCGGCACCTCCCAGACGCGCAGCTTGGCGGTATCGGGCTGGCGGGCGCCATAGAAGCCGTTCAGCTGGTTGCCGAGCAGGTCGGTCTCGGAGATCAGCGTGAGGACCGGCGCGCGCAGGTCGGGGCGCAGGCGGATGGCCGCCGTCGTGCGCTGCCCCGGCTGGCCAGGGACCGAGGCGGCCTGCGGCACGGGCGCGCCGCCGAACCGCGAGTGGATCAGGAAGCCGTCGTAGATCTTGGCCAGCGGGTCGATGGCGTTGACGTAGGTGGTCAGGAACATCGCCGACTGCGACTCGCCCAGAGCCAGCACGCGCTTCGGCTTGAGCGGCCCCAGCACGGCGCCGTGCTTCACCGCCTCGCCGGCCTGGGAGAAGATGTCGTAGGCGAAGGCGTCGCCCGGGTGGCTCAGCGTCCCGTACCGCGCGGGGTTCGACTTCTTCAGCGGCGGGATGCCCGGCTGCATGCTGGGGCCACCTTCGATGCCGACCCGCTGCACCGAGACGCCGACATAGGCATAGCCGCTGCGCAGCAGTTCGCGGTGGGTGAACGACCAGTCGGGCGGCGAGTCGATCCCGGCGCTGACGTTCAGCCATTCGACCGCGACCGTGCCGTTGAATTTCTTGGGATCGATGGGCCGCACCATGACGACGCGGGTGACATAGGGTGCGGTCGCGGCGGGTTTTGCCGTCCAGCGGCCGTCGGCGGTGGCCTCGCCGGCCAGGGTGTAGGAGGTGGCCGTTCCGGCGACGAAGTACTCCTCGACCACGTAGCCCATCGCCTTCAGGTCGAAGAGCCCGAGGCCCAGCGACGGCGACCCGGCCACAGCCGTGGTCGTGGGCGGCGCGGCGGTGGCCGCACTCTGCCCGACCAGGCCCACGCACAATCCACCCAGCACCGCCGCGGCGGCCTTCATCCAACGCCCCGTCATCGCGTTCCCCGTGACCTTCTTGTTGTGGCCGTTCAGCCGACGATCCGGACCGGCAGGGCCTCGTAGCCCTTCACGAAGTTCGAGCGCAGCCGGCGCGGCGCGCCCACCACCTCGATCCGCTCAAAGCGCTTCAGGATCTCCTCCCAGACCACCTTCAGCTGCATCTCCGCCAGGCGGTTGCCGACGCAGCGGTGGATGCCGAAGCCGAACGCCACGTGCTGGCGCGGCCGCTCGCGGTCGATGATGAAGCGGTCCGCGTCGGGGATCACGCTGTCGTCGCGGTTGCCCGAGACGTACCACATGACCACCCGGTCGCCCTTTTTGATGGTCTTGCCGCCCAGCTCCACGTCGCGCATCGCCGTGCGGCGCATGTGGGCGACAGGGCTCTGCCAGCGCACGATCTCCGGCACGGCGCTCTCCAGCAGCGAGGGGTCGGCGCGCAGGCGATCGTAGGCCTCGGGATAGTCCTGGAACGCCATCAGCGCGCCGCTGATCGAGTGGCGCGTGGTGTCGCTGCCGGCGACGGTCAGCAGGATTAGGTTGCCGAAGTAGAGCTCGGGATTGTCGTTCTTGCGGGTCACCGGGTCGTGGGTCAGCATGGAGATCAGGTCGTTCGAGGGCGGGGCGTCCTTGCGGGCGTTCCACAGCTCCATGAACGGCATGACCATCGGCCAGAACGCCGCCTGCCGCGCCATCAGCTGCTCCGGGGTGGCGTCCGGCGGCGGCATGTCCAGGATCATGTCGGAGATCCGCGGCAGGTTGCGCCGGTCCTCGAACGGATAGTCGAACAGGGTGGCCAGCATCTGGCTGGTCAGCTCGACCGACACCTTGTCCACGAAGTCGAAGGTCTCGCCGACCGGCAGTTCGTCCAGGATCTTCGCCGCCCGCTCGCGGATCAGCGGCTCCAGCGACGCGATCCCCTGCGAGGAGAACATCGGCGACACCACCCGGCGCTGGGCATCGTGGTCCGGCGGGTCGAGGGCGATGAAGCTGGACGCCTCGCGCGGCTCGTAGGCGTCGCTGATCACGATGCCGCCGTTCTGGGAGTCCGACGAGAACGCCTCGTGGTTCGAGTCCACCGCCACGATGTCCTGGAAGCGGGTGACCGACCAATAGGGGCCGTACTTGCTGTGGGCGCAGTAGTGCACCGGGTCCTCGGCCCGCAGCCGCTCCATCCACGGCCAGAAGGTGTCGCTGGTGAACAGGTCGACGTCGGCGACGTCGAACTGGTCCAGCGGGGTGGCATAGGCCCGGGCCCGGGCTTCGCTCATGATGGCGCCGGCGTCATCGGCCATGACTTCGTCTCCCGTCGGCCGGGTCTGCGCCCGGTCAGCGGCGGAGCTTGCGCGGCCTGACGCGGGGCGACAAACGAAATCCGCCGGAGACGACGGCCGATGCGCGGCGCGCCGGTCAGTCTGCCGCGGCGGACCGTTCCAGGATGGCGCGGCGCGAGACGACGATGCTGCCGCGCGGGCGGTCCATCGCCAGGATGGCGAACGGCTGCTCGTGGCCCATCAGCGCGTCGAGGTCGCGGCGCCAGCCCGCCCGGACGTCGACCTGCGTGCCGGGCAGGAAGGCCGCGGCGCCGCCCAGGTCGACCGTGAAGCCGCCCCGCACCCGCCCGACGATCGAGCCCATCACCGGCGCCTTCCGGGCGTGGACGTCCTCGAGGCGCGCCCAGGCCGCGTCGCGGAGCCGCGACGCCTCGATGGCGGCGGCGAGCGTGTTCCAGTCCCGCTCGCCCAGCATCCTGGCCACCAGTTCGAGCGCTTCACTGTTGCGGATCGAGGCGCCCTTGGCGGCCAGCGCCTCACGGAGCGTCCGCGCCATGGCTTTGGCGTCACGGAAATCGCGCATGCAATCCATCCCTTGCCTTGCGAGCGAACCGAAGCGCGTCAGGGGCTTGCCTTGCTGACCCGTTCGCTC
>CBHTUE010000363.1:0-3567 GCA_966096115.1 uncultured Phenylobacterium sp. | reverse complement strand
GGGTGGTTTTCCGGGGCGTCGGCGAGTTCGTGGGCCCAGGTGATCTCGTAGGGGATGTGGGCGGCGAAGGCGCCGGCGTCGAGGGCGGGCAGGACGTCGGAGCGGAGCGAGTTGCCGGCCATGACGGCCTCGCCCGCGCCGGTGCCGTGGCGGGCGAAGACCCGCTCATAGGTCGAGGCGTCCTTCTCGCTGACGATCTCGACGGCGACGAACAGGTCGCCCAGGCCCGAGGCGGCCAGCTTCTGCTCCTGGTGCAGCAGGTCGCCCTTGGTGATCAGGACCAAGCGGTAGTCGGCGAGCTCGGCCAGCGCCTGCTCGACCCCGGGCAGCGGCTCGACCGGGTGGCCCAGCATCTCGCGACCGGCCGCCAGGATGTCGGCGATCACCGCGCCCGGCGGATTGTTCCCGGTGAGCGCCATCACCGTCTCGATCATCGACAGCGTGAAGCCCTTCACGCCGTAGCCGTAGAGCTGCAGGTTGCGCCGCTCCACCTCGGCCAGCTTCGCGTCCAGCACCTCGGCCGGTGCGATGTCGGCCATCTGCGCATGCAGCCGCGCATGGGTGAGGCGGAAGATCGTCTCGTTGTGCCAGAGGGTGTCGTCGGCATCGAGGCCGACCGTGGTGATGCGCATGGTCGGCTCCATAGGGCGCGGAGCGGCCTGTGCGCAATCACCGGGCGCCGGCGCCCTGCGCGAGGGCGCCGCTCCGCAAACGGTTGCCGCGCAACGGATTGCCAGACGCCTGCAACGCCCGCGGACCATCCTGCGGGCGGTCGAGTCGGGGGACTGGGATGGCGTTGGGCTGGCTGCGGCGGTGGTTCGGAGGCGGTGCGGTTGCGCGGGCCCAGGCGGCCGCGCGACTGGCGGAGAGCCGGCTGCGCGACGCCATCGAGGCGATCCCCGAGGGCGTGGTCTTCCTGGACGCCGAGGGCCGCTACGTCCTGTGGAACCGGCGCTACGCCGAGATCTACCACCGCTCGGCCGACCTGTTCCGCGAAGGCGCCAGCCTGATGGACACCCTGCGCGTCGGCCTGGCGCGGGGCGACTATCCGGACGCGATCGGGCGCGAGGAAGCCTGGCTGGCGGCGCGGGCGGCCAAGCTGGCCACGGCCACGGGCGAACGGCACGAGCAGCAGGTGGCCGACGGGCGCTGGTTGATGATCGAAGAGCGCCGGACCTCCGAAGGCGGGGTGATCGGCTTGCGGGTCGACATCACCGAGCTGAAGCGGCAGGCCGCGGCCCTGGAACAGGCGCTGGCCCACGCCGAAGCGGCGCAGCGGGCGAAGGCCGAGTTCCTGGCGGACATGAGCCACGAACTGCGCACGCCGCTGAACGGGGTCGTGGGCCTCGCCCAGGCGCTGGACGCCGGTGAACTGGATCCGGCGCAACGAGCGCTGGTGGCCGAGATCCGGGCGGCGGCGCGACAGCTGGACCGGCTGGTCAACGGCCTGCTGGACTACGGCGACGCGGACCTGGCCGCCGAGGCGCCGGCCGTCGCGCCCGACCGGCCGCTGAAGGTGCTGGCGGCGGACGACAACCCGACCAACCGCAAGGTGATCCAGCTGATGCTGGAGGCGGCCGGGGCGCAGGTGCTGACGGTGGAGAACGGCGCCGAGGCGATCGAGGCCTGGCGCGATGGCGGCTTCGACATGGTGCTGATGGACCTGCGGATGCCGGTCACCGACGGCCTGTCGGCGATCCGCGCGATCCGTGCGGAGGAACAGTCGGCCGGCCGGACGCGCACGCCGACGATCGTCCTGTCCGCCAACACCTCGGCCGAGGACCGCGCCGCCAGCGCAGCCGCGGGCGCCGACGGGCACCTGGCCAAGCCGATCCGGGTGGAGGCGCTGTTCGCCGCCATGACGGCGGCGCTGGGGCCCCCGGCCTGAAGGCTCAGGCGGCGCAGGCCTTGTGGGGCTTGGTCACGCGCTCGGTCGAGGCGGGGTGCCGGGCCAGCATGGCCGGCGGGCGGATCGGCCGCTGCACCAGGTTGCCGCCGCAGTTGGGGCAGGCCCCGCCGAGGCGGGTCTCCACGCAGTCGGCGCAGAAGGTGCACTCGTAGGTGCAGATGCGGGCGAGCGGGCTGTCGGCCGGCAGGTCGCGGTCGCAGCATTCGCAGTTGGGGCGGAGCGTCAGCATGGCGGAAGCATGCCGCCGAACCGCCGTGCCCGGAATGCCAATCTTTCCCGGCTTTCCTGCCAGCCGCGTTAGCGTCGCTCGCCGTAGATAGTCGCCTCGCCCTTTGGCCCGCTGATCTCCAGGATCATCTGCGGCTCAGCGCCTTGGCTGACCTCGATGTCGAGGCCGAGAGCGGCATAGATCCGCCGCAGCTCCGCGGCCTTGGGGTGGACCACGCGCAGGCGGGTGAACCGCGCTCCGGCGGGGGATGTCGTGGCCGGATGGATCGTGTCGCCCCAGTCGATGAAGAACGGGACGAAGAGGCCGAACTCCGGGCTTGTCGGCGTCAGGGCGCGCCACTTCAGCAGCTGGCCATCCGGCGTCTGGCGCGAGCCAGGCGAGGGGCCGTCGACGCCGAGTCCGGCCTTGCGGGCGGCCGCGGCCACGGCGTCCAGATCGGTCGACGCGACCGCGTAGGTCCGCACACCGATGCCTTTGACGGTCGCCAACTCCTGCGCCATCGGCGTCGTGGCCGCCCGGTTCGGCGCGGGCGTGATCACCTCCAGGTAGGTCCGCGGGCCCAGCGACATCAGGGCGTTGGCGGTACCGCGGCCGGGGTGCACGCCGCCGACCTTCGGCGTGACGCCGGTGAGGTCGGCTACGGCGCGGCTGCCGGCGGCGAGGTCGGAGGCGGCGACCTGGATGTGGTCGACGACCGTGGCGGCGTGGGCGGCGCCGGCGACGAGGGCGGCGGCCATGGCGCCGAGGACCTTGTGCGTCGTCATTCGCCGAACCCGTCGCCGGGCTCGGTCGGGAACAGACACAGCAGGCGGGAGTCCGCCACGCCGGCCGTGCGGTGCTTCACGTGCTCGCGGTACTCCGGGTCGCGGACCATGGCGATGAAGGCCTCGGCGTCCGGATATTGCGCGATGAAGGCCAAGTCCCAGGCTTCTGCGCCTGGGCCGGTCACCATCACCTGCGGGCGACCCACCCAGATCTGCTTGCCGCCGACGCGGGCGAACACCTCCGCCGAGGTGCGGCCGTAGGCGCGATAGGCGTCCAGGCCGGTCAGGTCCTTGCCGTGGTCGGGATGATCCGCCGGATATTCCGCGCGCGCTTTCAGCTTGATCAGGTTCAGCATGTTGATCGGCTGGCCCTTCGGCAGGGTCTTGAAGATCTGCCAGGCCTCGCGGTCCGGGTCGATGTAGGCCATAGGGTCCTCCGTCGCATTGACCGCGCCTTCGCGACTCACTACCTACGCGCCCGTTTGCCCACAAGGAGCCCCCACCATGAGCCGTGATCTGCTGCCTGGCGTCACCGGCGTTCTGGTGCTGGCCGACGGGACCGTCCTGCAGGGCATCGGCGTCGGCGCCGTGGGCGAGGCGGTGGGCGAGGTGTGCTTCAACACCGCCATGACCGGCTACCAGGAGATCCTGACCGACCCCTCCTA
>CBHTUE010000362.1:0-3569 GCA_966096115.1 uncultured Phenylobacterium sp. | reverse complement strand
CGCCGCGCCGTCTCCGGGGTGGGGGGCCGTTGCGTCCCCCCAGCCACCGCCGGCGGCGCCCGTCCTCTCCGCCAAGCCGCCCGTGGCCGACGCCCCCGCGCCGAGCGCCGCTGCGGCCGAAGCCGCCAGGACGCGAGCGTCCTGCCTGACGCGCCCGACGCCCGCCGACCGGCTGGTATGCGGCTATCCCACGCTCGGCCGCCAGCACGACCGCATGCTCGCCGCCTACAACCGCGCCCTGGTGATGAGCGGCAGCGACCCGCAGGCGCTGGACGCGGACCAAGCCAATTGGCGCGCGGGCCGCGACAAGGTGTCGGACTGGCGCCAGCTCTCCGCCCTCTACACGCAGCGGATCCGCGACCTCGACGCCCTGGCAGCGCGCCCAGCGCCCGAGGCCGAGTCCGAGGCCAGGCCCAAGCCCGAGCAGCCGATCTTCTAGCCGGCGCGCCGTTCCGCCGGCGCCTTGGCCGCGATTCGACAAACAGCCGGCAAGCGCTAGACTTCACCGTCCCTCCGACGCCTTGGGACGATCCTTTCCGTACATGACCGCCGCCTCCGCGCCTTCGGCCATAGCCGCCGAACTCAACCGCCTGCTGGCCAACGCCCACGCGCCGCATTCGGGCGTCCATGTGTCGGCGGCCGTGGAGGGCGCCGACGGGGCGATCTACTACGGCGTCAACGTCGAGAACGCCGCCTATCCGCAGGGGCTCTGCGCCGAGGCCAGCGCGATCTCAGCGGCGGTCACCGGGGGCGAGAAGGCGATCCGGCGCGTCTGGGTGGCCTCGAACCAGCCCGGCCTCATCTGGCCGTGCGGCGGGTGCCGGCAGAAGATCTGGGAATTCTCCGAGCCCGGCTGCGAGGTGGTCAGCGTCGCCGACGGCCGGGCGGAGAGCCACACCATCGAAGCGCTGCTGCCGCTGGGCTTCCGGCTCAGCCCGCGGGTCGAACGCTAGCCGAACATCCGGGCCAGCACGCGCTCGGTGATCCGCTCGCAGCGCACGCCGAGGAATGGGTAGGCGCCGACCATCACCTCGCCCAGGCGGCTGTCGAGCAGCTCACGCAGGCGGGCGCGCGCCCGGTGCAGGCGGGTCTTCACGGTCTGCGGCTTCAGGCCCAGGTGCAGCGCCGTTTCCTCGACGGACAGTTCCTCGACTTCGCGCAGGATGAAGACCAGGCGGAACGGCTCCGGAAGCTGGTCGAGCGCCTGTTCCAGGATGCGGCGGATCTGGGCGCGGGCCGCGTCGGCCTCGGGGTCCTCGGCGCGTCCGGGGAACGGGACGACGCGCTGGTCCACCGCGTCGAGCTCAATGGTGGGACGGCGGGTGCGCAGGCGGCGGTGGGCCTCGTTCAGGACGATGCGGGTCAGCCAGGTGGCGATGCCGGCCTCGCCGCGGAAGCCGGCCACGGCCGCGAAGCCGCGGGCGTAGGCCTCCTGCAGCACGTCCTCGGCCTCGGCCTCGTCGCGCATGACGCCGCGCGCGATCCGGAAGAGCCGCTGGTTGCAGCGCTGCATGATGGCGCGGAAGGCGGCGCGGTCGCCCGCGCGCGCCCTGGCGACCAGGTCGGGTTCCGGCAGGGCGGCGTAGTCGAAGGCGTTCAGCGCGGGCATCGGTGTCTCCAGCCTACAGCCTTCGACCGCGGCGCGCGCGGAAGGTTCCCGGGAACCTGAAGGCCGCCGCGCGGTCCAACCCGCATTGCCGTCAGCACCGGGACGGTCGGAACGGAGGACACCCCTATGATCAAGGCCATCGGCCTGGCGGCGATCGTCGCCCTCGCCGCCGCCCCTGTCGTGCAGGCGCAGGGCAAGCTGAACGACGCCCAGATCGCCCACGTCGCCTATACCGCCGGCGCCATCGACGTCGCCGCCGGCGAGCAGGCGCTGAAGAAGTCGCACAACAAGGACGTCGTGGCCTTCGCCCAGGAGATGGTTCGCGACCACCAGGCGGTGAACGACCAGGCGCTGGCGCTGGTGAAGAAGCTGAACGTGACGCCGCAGGACAACCCGACCAGCCAGTCGCTCTCCAAGGACGCGGCGGCCAAGCTGAAGGCCTATGCGGCCCTGGACGGCGCGGCCTTCGACAAGGCCTACCTGACCAACGAGGTCGCCTACCACCGGACGGTCAACGGGGCGCTGGCGTCCACCCTGATCCCCAGCGCGCAGAACGGCGAACTGAAGAGCCTGCTGCAGACCGGCCTGAAGCTGTTCACCGAGCATCAGCACCACGCCGAGCACCTGGCCGGTGGCCTCAGGTAAGCGCGCCCCGGCGGCGCCCCTCCGCCGGTGGGTCCTCGCGCTGATCGGGGCGGCGTTTGCCGCCGCCGCCCCGATCGTTCCTGGCGCCGCGGCGGGTCCGCCGCGGGTGCGGACAATCACGATCCAGTCGATGGCGTTCGGCGCGGTCCCGGCCGACGTGCGGGTCGGCGACGTGATCGAGTGGGTCAACGCCGACATCTTCCGCCACTCGGCCACGGCGAAAGACGGCAGCTTCGACGCCGACGTGGCGCCCAAGGCCCGCGTGCGCGTCGTCCTGCGAAAGGCCGGCGCCGTCGCCTTCTACTGCCGCTACCACCCCGGCATGACCGGCCGGCTGGCGGTGGGTTCGGCGCGGGGACGCTAAGGGCGCGGCCGAAGTGTCGGCGGCGGCGAGAATGCTAAGGTCGCCGCCCGATCACCGGCCGAGGAGCCCCCGTTGCCGCCCGGCCTTGCGATCTCCCAACTGGCGGTGCTGCTCGGCGCAGGGTTCGTGGCGGGCGCGATGAACGCGGTGACCGGCGGCGGGACGTTCGTCTCGCTGCCGGCCCTGACCGCCGTGGGCCTGCCGGGAACGGTTGCGAACGCGTCCAGTTCGACGGCCCTGGTGCCCGGCGCCCTGGCCAGCGCCTGGGCCTATCGGCGCGACCTGCAGCCGCTGGAGCGGGTGTCGACCCGGGCCCTGTCCATCGCCAGCCTCGTGGGCGGCGGCGTCGGCGCGGGGCTGCTGCTGGGCACGCCCGAGGCGGTGTTCGACCTCGTGATCCCGTGGCTGCTGCTGGCGGCGACCGTCACGCTGGCGATCGGGCCGCGGCTTCAGGGTCTGTTGCAGCGGGCGGGCCTGCACGCCGGACCCCGCGCGATCCTCGGCGTCCAGGTCCTGCTGGGCGTCTATGGCGGCTACTTCGGCGGCGCGGTGGGGCTGATGATGCTGGCGGCCTGGAGCCTGCTCAGCCAGGCCAGCATCGCCGCCCTCACCCCACTGCGCACCGTCATGCTGGTGGCCGCCAACGCGGTAGCGGTGGCGCTGTTCGTGGTGAGGGGCCAGGTCAGCTGGCCGGCGGCGCTGACCGTCATGGCGGGCGCGATCGCCGGCGGCTGGGCCGGCGCCCAGATCGGCCGCCGTCTGCCGGCGGCAGTGCTGCGGGCGATGGTGCTGACGATCACGGTGGCGACCACCGCGATCTTCTTCGTCCGCGCCTATCTCTGATCGTCATCCCCCGGCTTGTCCGGGGGACCCATTTCGCGCAGGCGGTGAAGTGTTGATCGCGGCGGGGCGCTCGCGGGCATACCGAGCACGTCGGGGTGAAGGGGGGCC
>CBHTUE010000361.1:0-3604 GCA_966096115.1 uncultured Phenylobacterium sp. | reverse complement strand
CTACAGGAAGCTGTACGGGTCGATGTCGATCGCGACGCGGATTTGCCCGGGCGGGCGGATGCGGGCGCGCCAAGCGGCCATGTAGGCGGAGAGGTCGACGCCGCGGTCGGCGCGGACCAGGAAGCGCTTGCGCCGGCGGCCGCGGATCAGGCCCAGCGGCGCGTCGGCGGGGCCGTAGACCGCCACGCCCGGCGAATTGGGCGCCGCCTCGGCCATCTTGCGCAGGAAGTCGTCCAGTTGGGCCGCGTCCGGCCCCGAGGCGATCACCGCCGCCAGCCGGCCGAACGGCGGCAGGCCCGCCAGCTCCCGCTCGGCCATCTCGGCGGCGACGAAGGCGTCGCGGTCCTGCGCCTGCAACGCCTGCATCACCGCATGCTCCGGCGCGTAGGTCTGCAGCAGCGCCCGGCCCGGCCGCTCCTTGCGTCCCGCCCGGCCGGTGGCCTGGGCCAGCAGCTGATAGGTCCGCTCCGCCGCGCGCAGGTCGCCGCCCCGCAGGCCGAGGTCCGCGTCGACGACGCCCACCAGGGTCAGGTTGGGGAAGTTGTGGCCCTTCGCGGCCGCCTGGGTCGCCACCAGGATGTCGATTTCGCCCGCAGCCATGGTCTCCACCATCCGCCGCGCCTCGCGCGCATCGAAAACCGTATCCGATGAGAACACGGCGATCCGCGCCTCCGGGAAGAGGGCGCGCGCCTCTTCCTCGACCCGCTCCACGCCGGGGCCGATCGAGACAAGGCTGTCCTTCGCCCCGCAGTGCGGGCAGGCGAGCGGCTTCGGCATCGAGAAGCCGGTCAGGTGGCAGACCAGGCGGCCGGTGTAGCGGTGCTCGACCAGCCAGCTGTCGGTATCCGGCGCGGTCATCCGCTCGCCACAGGCCCGGCACAGCACCAGGGGCGCATAGCCCCGCCGGTTCAGGAACAAGAGCGTCTGCTCACCCCGCGCCCAGGTCTCGCCCATGGCCGCGACCAGCGGCGGCGACAGCCAGCGGCCAGCCTCGGGCGGCGTCTCACGCAGGTCGATCAGCTCGATGTCGGGCAGCCGCGCGGTCCCGTGGCGCTCCGAGAGCTTCAGCCAGCGGTAGCGGCCGGTCTCGGCGTTGCGCAGGGTCTCCAGTGACGGCGTCGCCGAAGCCAGTACGACCGTGGCTCCCTCGATCCGCCCGCGCGCCACGGCCAGGTCGCGCGCGTGGTAGATGAAGCCGTCCTCCTGCTTGAACGACCCGTCGTGCTCCTCGTCGACGACGATCAGGGCCAGCTTGCGGAACGGCAGGAACAGCGCCGAGCGCGCGCCCACCACGATCCGGCAAGTCCCCGCAGACACCGCCTCCCACACGCGGCGGCGCATGGGCGGTGCGACGTCGGAGTGCCATTCGCCCGGCGTGGCGCCGAAGCGGCGGGCGACGCGGGCGATCACCGCCTGGGTGAGCGCGATCTCCGGCAGCAGGATCAGCACCTGGGCGTCCGGGTCGGCGGCGAGCGCGGCGGCGGCGGCCTCCAGGTAGACCTCGGTCTTGCCCGAGCCGGTCACCCCATCCAGCAGCGCGACCGCGAAGCCGCCCTCGCCGACCATGGCCTTGAGTACGCCCGCCGCCGCGCCCTGGCTGGCGTTGAGCTCAGCGCCCGCGCGGCTCGGATCCGGCGGGTCGAAGTCGGGCTCGGCGACCACGTGGTCCAGCGCCAGGACGCCCTCGTCTAGCAGCGCCTTCACGACGCCCGAGGAGACGCCGGCCTGCCGGACCAGCTCGGCCGGCGGCAGCGCCTCGCGCGCCGCCTCCAGCACCTTCAGACGCGCCGCCGTCGGCCGCGCCGGCTGCACGCCTGTCAGCCGCGCCACCCGGACGGGCCGGGGCTTCGGCGCGCGGGCGCCGCGCAGCGCGATGGCCAGCGGCTGGCCGGGCGCGTCGACGGAATAGCGGGCCGCCCACTGGATGAAGGCCACAGTGCCCGGCGGCAGGGGCGGATCGTCCAGCTTCTCGGCCACGGGCTTGAGCGGCCGGTTGCCGCCCAGGGCGTCGCGCAGCTCGGTCACCACGCCGCGGATCAGCCGGGGACCCAGCGGCACCGACACCTGGTCGCCGGCGGCCAGCCCCATGCCCTCCGGCTCGGCGTAGTCGAACGCCTCCGGCAGCGGCATGGGAATCAGGACGGAGGCGATGCGGCTCATGGTTTGAATGGAGGGGCATCGCAGCTACAAGCGGGCCGAACAAGCCCCGTCCGGCGCGCCAAATCCGCCAAGCCCAAGGCCCCAAGTCATGCAGCTCTTCCTCGACACCACCGACACCGCCGTCCTGAAGGACCTCGCCGCCACCGGCCTGGTCGACGGGGTCACCACCAATCCGACCCTGATCGCCAAGTCCGGCCGCAACATGCTGGAGGTGATCGGCGAGATCTGCGGCATCATCGGCGGGCCGGTCAGCGCCGAGGTGGCCTCGATGGAGACCGCCGGCATGCTGGCCGAGGGCCGCAAGCTGGCCGCCATCGCCCCCAACATCGTCGTCAAGGTGCCGCTGACCCGCGACGGCCTGATCGCCACCGCCGAATTCGCCGCCGAGGGCATCCAGACCAACGTCACCCTGTGCTTCTCGGCCGCCCAGGCGCTGCTCGCGGCGAAGGCGGGCGCCAGCTACATCTCGCCCTTCATCGGCCGCCTGGACGACCACGGCGCCGACGGCATGGACCTGATCAGCGAGATCCGGGCGATCTACGACAACTACGATTTCGACACCGAGATCCTGGCCGCGTCGATCCGCACGCCGGCGCACGTGACCCAGGCGGCGCTGGCTGGCGCCGACTGCGCGACCATCCCGCCGGACGTCTTCAACGCCCTTTTCAAGCATCCGTTAACCGAACGCGGGCTCCAACAGTTCATGGCGGACTGGAAAGGCACCGGTCAGTCGATTCTGTAGGAGCGTGACGGACATGGACGGGTCGCAGGGCGAACTTTTCGGAGCGGGCCCTCTCGAGCCCGTCGCGGTCCGCCGCTTCCTTTCGGACAACCCCGAGTTCCTGAAGGGCGACCAGGGCCTGCTCGCCGAGCTGGGCCTGACGGTCGCCACTAGCAGCAATGTGGTCGAGTTCGCGCCCATGGCGCGCGTGCACGCCGCCCACCAGCGCGAGGCCGAGCAGCGCGCGCTGCTGGAAGAGATCGCCCGCGCCAATTTCGCGGCCCAGGCCCAGACCCACGGCGCGGTCGTGGACCTGCTGGACGCCCGCAACCTCGCCGACCTGGCGCGCCGGGTCGACGACCTGGCCCGCACCCGTTTCGGCCTGGCCGCGGGCATCATCGCAGTCGAGACCGACGGCCTGCCGCCGGCCGGCTGGAAACACCTGGTCGAGGGCCAGGTCGACCTGATCCTCGACGGCCCACAGCGGCTGGCCCGCATGGGCTTCGCACCCACCGCGCTGGGCCTCTTCGGTATGGGCGGGGAAATCGGGGCCGGCGAGATCGCCTCGATGGCCATGGTCCGCATGGCGATCTGGGAACCGTCGCGCCAGGGCCTGCTGGCTTTCGGCTCGGCCGATCCCGAGGGCTTCACCCCGGAGATGGGCACGGAACTGGTGGCCTTCCTCGCCCGGGTCGTGGAGCGCACGGCGGAGCGATGGCCGCT
>CBHTUE010000360.1:0-3630 GCA_966096115.1 uncultured Phenylobacterium sp. | reverse complement strand
GCCCCGAACAACACCGCGACGAGCGGCGCGAGGCCGCCGATCCAGGCCAGGCCGAGAGCAAGGCCGCCCGTCACCTTACGGGTGCGACGCCGCCGAGAAGGCCACCGGCCGCACGCCGCAGGGCGACCGCGAGAGGGAGGCGCACGCGTCAATGGATCCGCCCGCGCTGATCAGCGCCATCGCCGCGCCGCCGCGCCGCATGCGCTCGCGCATCAACGCGAAAAGGCCGCTGACGTGCGCGGCCGAATAGGAGCTGCCGTTCACCAGGCCCCATCTGCCGCCGGGTTCGGTGGTCGGGATGTCGCGGCCGGGCGCGCCGACCTCGCCGGGCGTCGCCGCCCCCCCGCTCAGCGTCACCGCCACGACGCCCTTGTGTGAGGCCGGGAAGCCGCCGCCCGCCAGGTTCGGATCGACCGCGCTCACCACCACGATCCCGCGGGACAGCGCCACGTCGATCAGCCGGCCCAGCAGCATGTCCGGCGGTCCGGCCAGGCTGAGGTTGATCACCTGGGCCGAGTGGTCGACGGCGTAATGCACCGCCTTGGCCAGCCCCAGGGTGTCGCAGAGGGTCACGTTGGGGTCCTGCTGCCAGCAGGCTCGGAGCGCCATGAGCCGTGCGCCCGGCGCCACGCCGACGATACCGATCTGGTTGTCCTGCACTGCGGCGATCACGCCGGCCACCGCCGTTCCGTGCCGCTCCGCCGTGGCCGGCCGCTGGGGCACGAAGTCCTGGCGATCCTCGATCTGGCCGGCCAGGTCCGGATGCCGCGCGTCCACGGCGCTGTCGATCACCGCCACCCGCACGCCGCGCCCGGTCGCCATGTCGTGCAGCGTCTCCAGCCGCCACTCGCGCGCCGCCGGCTGGGCGCGGAACAGCGGGTCGTTCGGCGCGGTCGCGATCGGCCGCGTCGCCGCCGGCCGGCTCGCGGCCGGCGCGGTGGCGGCCTGCGCCGCATAGACGTGCATCGGTTCGGACCATTCCACCGCCCTGTCCCGCGACAGCTCGGCGGCCACCACATCCGGCGACTGCCCCGCGGGGACGGCCATCACATAGCAGTCCAGGCCGAGCAAGGGCATGGGCCAGTCGGTGACCAGTTTCAGCCCGTGTTCGTGGGCGATCCGGCCGGCGATCCGCCGCCGCGCCGAGCGCGAGGCGCCGTCGCCGTAGCTGTCGGCATAGCCGGTGGTGGAGCGGAAGTGCTGGGCGGGCAGCCGCAACAGGATCAGGACCTGCTGTTCAGGGCCGCCCGGCGCGGCGGGCGTCGCCTCGGCCGGCAGCGCCATGGCCGCCAGTCCCATCCAGGCGGTCAGGATCAGCAGCAACCGCCGGAGTCGGGACATCATCGTGCCGCGGTGTCCATCGGCTCGGCCAGCACGATCTCGTGTCGCGCCTTCAGGAGCGCCAGGGCCGCCGCGCGCTGGGCCCGCGGCGTCGCCAGCACATAGGCGTCGGCCGCCGTCGGGCCATCCACCAGCCGCGCATTGGCGGCCCTGAGCGCGCCGCGCATTTCGGCCTCGGTCACGTCCGGCCGGAAGATCACGATCATATTGCCGGGCGCCGCGGTCGGAGCCGCGCCCAGGGCATGATAGGCGCCGTCGGTGCGGGCGTTCTGGGCCAGCTGCGTCGCGGCGGTGGGCATCAGCGTGGCGCCCAGCACCACCGCCAGGCTGGCGGCGATACCCCAGCCCAGGTAGCCGGCCTGCTGGCGGCCGAACCGCGGTTGGCGCGGCGCCGGCGCCGGAGCCGTGTACTCGGGTTCGATCTCGGCTTCCGCCAGTTCGCGCAGCCGCGTCCAGCCCTGCTCGACGTCCACCGGCAGGGCGGCGATCCCGGCCTCCAGCTTGCGCTGGAACGCGAGGTCGTGCTGGCATTCCGCGCAGCCGGCGAGGTGGGCGCCGACGCGGGCGTGCTCGTCCGCCTCCAGCTTGCCGGTGACGTACCACGCCAGCAGCTCCTGGGCGTCGCGATGCTCGTCCGCGAAGGCCGCGTCCTGCGAAATCCTGTCTACCATCCGTCGGCTCCGAACTGGTCCGCCAGCATGTCCTTCAACCTCTTGCGCGCATGCAGCATGCGGGTCTTCACCGTGCCCACCGGGCAATCGAGGATCTCGGCGATCTCGCGATAGCCGGCCTCATGGAAATAGGTCAGGTCCACCACCGCCCGGTGCTCCGCCGACAACTTGCCCATCGCCTCCGACAGGATCACCTGCAGCTGGCGCTGGCCCAGCTCCTGCTCCGGCCCGGGTTCCAGGCTGGCGCGCGATCCCGCGTCCGGATCCTCGATCGGCTCGTCATGCCGCGCCCGCGCCTTGAGCGCCGTGCGGTAGGCGATCGCGAAGATCCACGTCGAGACCTTGCTGGTCCCGTTGAAGGCCTCCGGACGTTTCCAGACGACCATCAGCGTGTCGTTCAGCGCCTCCTCCACCAGGTGGGGGCGGCGCAGCATGTTGATCAGGAACCGGCTGAGCCGGGGGTGGTAGATCCTGTAGAGTTGCTCGAAGGCGCGGAGGTCGCGATCCACGATCCGGGCGATCAGCCGTGTCTCGTCGATCGCCAGTGGGATCACCACCGCGCCGCGACGCTCGCTGGACTGACTGCCTGGCCGGATCATGGGCCTCCTTCGCTGTCTTGGGCCGTATATGCCGCTGGCGGGACCGCAGGTTCAAATCACGCCCGCGACGCGCCGCCGCACCCGCTCTCACGTCGCCGGGCGCCGGAACGCCCATTCGGCATGTAGAGGCCCGCGGTCGCGAATTCCGCCGTCGCGCCGGGCGAAAATCGTTAGCGCCGCCTGAACCGTTTCCCCGCCGTCCGGCATCTACCAAACGGCAACGCTCGCGGAGCGTGTATTCGGCCGCTGGAATATCAACTTTTGGGAGAAGCTGACATGCGGAAGATCCTGCTTGCCGCCGGCGCTGTCCTCGCGCTTGCCGCCGCCCCGGCCATGGCGTCGACCACAGTCGCCGATGCCAAGGGTGACTTCCTCTCCGGCTATACCGGTCCCAAGACCGACGACCTCGACGTCCTCAGTTTCTTCGTGGCCTACGACGCCACCGCCCAGATGTTCGACCTGCGCGCGACCCTGGCGGGCGACATCGACCCTTCGAGCCCGGGCTTCTACGTGATCGGCGTCAACACGGGGACGGGGGTCAACCATCCGTTCGGGCCGGTCGGGCAGCCCAACGTGCTCTTCAACCAGGCGATGATCATCCAGAAGACCGGCGCGGGCACGATCAACGTGCTGGGCGTGCCGAAGACCTTCACGGCGACGATCTCGGGTGACACGTTCGAGGCCTTCATCCCGCTCGCGTTCCTGCCCACGACGGGGTTCGCGGCGCGCAACTACGGCTTCAACCTCTGGCCCCGGCAGGCGACGGGGGGGCTGCTCGCGCTGGCCGACTTCGCGCCGGAGAACTCCGCCATCGCCGCGGCGCCGGAACCGGCCGCCTGGGCCTTGATGATCGCCGGCTTCGGCTCCGCGGGCGGCGCCCTTCGCCGCCGGCGCGCCGGGGCCGTTCCGGGCTAGCGGGAGCCCAACCCGCCGTCCGGCGCGCCTCGCGGCCACCCTCCCGCCAGGCGCCGACCCTCGGACCGCGGGCCCGCCAGGGGCCGCGTCCCGCCCCACCTTTC
>CBHTUE010000359.1:0-3701 GCA_966096115.1 uncultured Phenylobacterium sp. | reverse complement strand
GGCGCCGACCTGATCGAGATCGGCTTCCCCTTCTCCGACCCGATGGCCGAGGGGCCGCCGATCCAGCGCGCGGCGCAGCGGGCGCTGGCCAACGGCATGACGCTCGCGGGTACGCTGGAGATGGCCGCCGCCTTCCGGCGGGGCGACGCGACCACGCCGCTGATCCTGATGGGCTACACCAACCCGCTGGTCACCTGGGGCCTCGAGGCCTTCTGCCGCGAGGCTTCGGCCGCCGGCATCGACGGCCTGATCATCGTCGATACGCCGCCCGAAGAGGCCGGCCCGCTGGCTGACGCCTGCGACGCCAACGACATCTCGCTGATCCGGCTGGCGACGCCCACCAGCGACGACGCGCGCCTGAAGGTGATCGTCTCGCGCACCTCGGGCTTCGTCTACTACGTCTCGGTCGCCGGCGTGACTGGGGTGAAGGAGGCCGACGCCTCGGCCGTCGCCCCGAACGTGGAGCGCGTGCGCCGCGCCTCGGGCCTGCCCGTGGCCGTGGGCTTCGGGATCAAGACGCCGGTGCGCGCCGCCGCCATCGCGAGGGTTGCCGACGCGGTCGTGGTGGGCTCGGCCCTGGTCGACGAAGTGGCCGACAGCCTGGCCGTGAACGAAGACGTGACCGCCCGAGTTCTTTCCAAAGTGGAGTCGCTTGCTATGGCTGTGCGCCGCGCGCGCCTGGACGTGGCGGCAGTCTGAATGAGCATGGACGACAAACCCGCACGGCCGGCCAATCCGCCCCGCGAGCGTCGCGGCTGGCTGTCGCGGATCGCGCCCGGCGTCCGCAATCTCAAGAAGAGCGACACGCCGGACAACCTCTGGGTCAAGTGCCCTGACACCGGCGAGATGCTGTACCGCCCAGACCTGGAGGCGGCCCTATGGGTCACGCCCAGCGGCAACCACATGCGCATCGGCGCGAAGCTGCGGCTGGACTACACCTTCGACGACGGCAAGTACGAGCGGATCGCCACGCCCGTCGTGGTGGAAGACCCGCTGAGGTTCCCGGACGAGAAGCCCTACATCGACAAGCTGCGCGCCGCGCGGAAGACCACCGGCGAGCAGGACTCGATGGCCATCGCCTATGGCCTGATCCACGGCGACCCGGTGGTGGTGGTGGCGCAGGACTTCTTCTTCATGGGCGGCTCGCTGGGCATGGCGGCGGGCGAAACCTTCGTGAAGGCGGCCCAGGAGGCTGTGAAGCGGCAGGTCCCGTTCGTGATCTTCACCGCCTCGGGCGGCGCGCGCATGCAGGAAGGCACCCTGAGCCTGATGCAGATGGCCCGCACCACCCTGGCGCTGAACGAGGTGAAGTCGGCCGGGCTGCCCTACGTGGTGGTGTTCACCGACCCGACGACCGGCGGGGTCAGCGCTTCCTACGCCATGCTGGGCGACGTCCACCTGGCCGAGCCCAACGCGACGATCGGCTTCTCGGGCCGCCGCGTGATCGAGCAGACCATCCGCGAGACCCTGCCGGCCGGCTTCCAGCGCTCGGAGTTCCTGGTCGAGCACGGGATGGTCGACCAGGTCGTCCAGCGCAAGGACATCCCGGAAAAGCTGAGTTCGATCCTGAAGACGCTTATGATGGGGCGTGAACGCGTTCCCGCCTGAGCTTCCCCCCGATCCCGGGCATGATCCGATCCGCGCCTCCGACGCGGTGATCCAGCGCCTGCGCGCCAACCATCCGACGCTGATCGACCTGACGACCGGGCGTGTCGAGCGCCTGCTGGCGACCCTGGGGCGGCCGGACCTGAAGTTGCCGCCGGTGATCCACGTGGCCGGCACCAACGGCAAGGGCTCCACGGTCGCCTTCATCCGCGCCATCGCCGAGGCCGCGGGCCTGCGGGTGCACACGCTGACCTCGCCGCACCTGGTGCGCTTCGCCGAGCGTATCCGACTGGCCGGCAAGCTGATCACCGACGCGCAGCTCACCGAACTCACCGACCGGGTCGAGGCGGCCAACGCGGGCGAGCCGATCAGCTTCTTCGAGATCACGACCGTACTGGCGTTCCTGGCCTTCGCCGAGACGCCGGCCGACCTCTGCGTGGTCGAGGTGGGCCTGGGCGGCCGCTTCGACGCCACCAACGTCTTCGCCGCCCCGGCGGTCAGCGTGATCACGCCCGTGGACTACGACCACCTGGAGATGCTGGGCCCCGGCCTGCCGAAGATCGCCTGGGAGAAGGCCGGGATCATCAAGACCGGCCGCCCGGTGGTGGTGGCCCGTCAGGACGACGAGGCCCTGGAGATGATCGAGCGCGAGGCCGACGACCGCATGGCCCCGATGCTGCTGATGGGTCGGGATTTCGATGCGTGGGAGGAGCGGGGGCGCCTCTTGGTGCAGATGCCGGACCGGCTGCTGGACCTGCCGGCGCCCAGCCTGTTCGGCGGCTACCAGTACGCCAACGCCGGCCTGGCGGTGGCCGCGGCGCTGACCTTCGACCACGACCTGGGCGACGAGGAGCTGGGGCGTGGTGTCGCCTCCGCCGTCTGGCCGGCGCGTATGCAGCGGCTGACCGCCGGGCCGCTGGCCGAGCTGGCCAGGTCCCGCGGGGCCGACCTATGGCTCGACGGGGGCCACAATCCCCATGCCGGCCGGGCGCTGGCCGAGGCCGCCAGCCGCATCGTCGACCGCGACCCGCGGCCCCTGGTGCTGGTCACCGGCATGTTCGCCCGCAAGGACGCCGAAGGTTTCTTCCGGCCGTTCGCCGAGATGCGCCCGCGCCTGATCGTCACCAGCTTCGACAGCCCGATCGCCGCGGGCGCGGACGAGCTGGTGGAGGCCGCCCTGAAGGCCGGGCTGGAGCCCGAGACGTCCGCCAACGTGCAGGACGGGGTCGCCCGGGCCCTGGAGGTCGACGGCCCGGCCCCGCACGTGCTGATCTGCGGCGGCCTGCACTTCGCCGGCGAGGTCCTGGCCATGAGCCCCGAGACTTGGCCGACCTGAGCATCCTCTCCCCCGAGCGCAGTAGGCGCGAAGAGTGGGAGAGGGTAGGGAGAGGGCCGGCTGGGCGGGTTGTCTGGCTCCGGATGGCTGGGCGAGGGGCCCACCGGCCGAGGGGCCTTGATCTGCAATCCGGTGCGCCATGTTCTTACGCGCCGGCCCTCTCCCTACCCTCTCCCTCTCCGGCTTCGCCGGGGGGAAAGGATTCACCGGGCGCCGGCCGGCTGACGGGCGTTTGCGGGCGCGCTAGAAAAGGCCCACGACGGGAGCCGGTGCTGGGGGCGCTTGCGGAATGGGTTCAGGAAGAACGTCATCGCCTGGGTCCTGGTCTCGCGGGCCTCATCGCCTCGCCCAGTCAGGACACCGCATCGCCGGCCGCGCCGCCCGCACGGGGACCTAGTCATTTGCCGACGGATTGCCGACGGACCGTGAAATGACCGCCCCGGCGATGGATCTGGCGCGGGAAGCGGACTTCCGGGTGGGCCCGCTGCTGGTGCGCCCGTCGCGCCGGGAAGCGGGCGAGGGCGGGGCGCGGCAGCTGCTGGAGCCACGGGTGATGCAGGTGCTGGTGGCCCTGTCGCGCCAGCCGGACGAGGTGGTCTCCCGCGACGAGCTGGTGGCGGTGTGCTGGGCCGGCCGCATCGTCGGCGACGACGCGATCAACAACTGCGTGGCCAAGGTGCGCCGGCTGGGCGAGGCCTCAGGCGCTTTCGGGATCGAGACGATCGCGCGGGTGGGCTACCGGCTGGCGCCGAAGGGTCCG
>CBHTUE010000358.1:0-3708 GCA_966096115.1 uncultured Phenylobacterium sp. | reverse complement strand
GCACTGGCTTGATCAGCGACACGTCCGTCACTTCGTCCGAGTACTCCTTGTACTTCGGATCGAACCGCGACTTCCAAAGATACACCCCCAGCGCTCCGTGGACGAAAACCGCGATCAGGAGGGCGATGGTGGTGCCCGGCCTGCGCTTCGGTTTCGGATCGTCGAACGGATTGTGCCGGACGTGCATCGCTTCGTTCAGTGATGGGTCAGACATGGCTCACCACCTACTTGTTGTTGTCTTCACCGACGAGAGCCACGCTGTAGAACCCATTGTCCTGCAGCATGTTCATCACGCCCATGAAGTCGCCGTAGAGCACATCCTTGTCGGCGCGGATGAAGATCCGCTCCTTCTCAGGATTCCGCTTTTCGCCCAGGTTCTTGCGAAGATCGTCACCGAGGCTCGGCAGGTCGGTCTTGAAGTCCTGGATGAACAGATTCCCGCCCGGCTGGATCGAGATGTAGACGGGCTTCGGGGGATTGACCCCAGGCGGGGCGACCGCCGGCGGGAGCACGACCTTGACGGTCACGCTCGCCAGTGGTGCGGCCACCATGAAGATGATCAGCAAGACCAGCATCACGTCCACGAAGGGCGTTACGTTGATCTCGGCGTTCGCGTCTTCCTGATAGCGCCCGCCCCCTCCACTCGAGAGTTTGGCGGCCATCTGGATTACGCTCCCTTGTCGAGCTGCCGGGAGATCGCGTTCATCAGCTCAGCCACGAACCCTTCCGACCGGGCGCCGTAGGCGGAAATCCGGGTCTGGAAGTAGTTGTAGAAGATAACCGAGGGGATGGCCGCGAACAGGCCCAGACCGGTCGCCAGCAGGGCCTCGGCGATGCCGGGCGCCACGACGGCCAGGTTGGTGGTGTTGGTGTTCGCGATCCCGATGAACGAGTTCATGATCCCGTAGACGGTGCCGAACAGGCCGATGAACGGACCGTTGGAACCGACCGAGGCCAGGTACTGCATGCCGCCCGAGAGGCGACGCGCCAGAGCCGCCTGCACCGCGCTGACCGCGTGAGACGCGCGGCCGATCGTGGTGTCACGGTGCTCGCCGGTGATGGCGAGACCGGCCTGACGGCTGAGCTCGATTTCCTGCGCAGCCGCGGCGGCCATGTCGGCCAGCGGGTTGCCGTCGAACTCTTCCGAGAGGGCGATGCGGTTCATGTCGTTGATCGACTTGGCGCCGCGGAAGCTTTCCACGAAGCCGTCCGACACGCGGTTGAGCGAGCGGAACTCGAGGATCTTGGTGACGAGGATCGTCCAGCTCAGCACGGAGGCGAGAGCCAGGCCGATCATGATCACCTTAACCACCGGGTCGGCGTCCATGAACATGGTGCCGACGTTCAGCTTGCCGGCGTTCTTGATCGTCGGCGGGGCTTCTTCAGCGGGAGCCGCCGGAGCGGCGGCGGGGGCGGCGGCCGGAGCCGCGGCGGCTGCCGGAGCGGCGGCCGGGGCGGCGGCGTCCTGAGCGAACGCCGGCGCGCTCACGCTCAGCGCGACGGCGCCGAGGAGAGCGGAAAAAGTGAGCTTCAGTTTGTTGTCGAGCATCTGTCGCCAGTTCCTGGTTGGTCTAGCACGATTGGCCGGAGGGTCGTCGCGCGAGAGCGTCTCCACCCTAGTTGAAACATGCCCCGCTGACCCAACACGCTTTCGCGCGCCCTGCCCTCGAGGCCGCTATCGCTGCGCCCGACCCGGGGGAACGCGGACTCCCAACTTTTCGCAGGGATTGGCGTCTTTGCGGTGCGGACGGCCTTGAAACCCCGCGAGGGGACCCCAAAGTCTTACCACTTGTTTAGAAAGCGGCCTCGGACCCTTTGCCCACCCCTTGTCGAAGCGTCAAGGGGCAGAAGCTTTCCCATACAACGCAAATTGTCGGGCCGGACGCACGGTTTGTGCGCTGCACACTGGGTATGCGCTGGACGCCCGCCGATTCACCACCGCTCGTCGCACAACTTTATTGCGTTGCAGCATATTACAAATGTGATCTCTGAGTAGCAACGTTCGCCCATCATGCCGGCGTTTCCAGGCCGGCCAGGCGTGACAGCCCCGTGACGTCGAAGCTCCGCGCCAGGGCCTCGGCGATCTCGTCAAGGGCCGCATCGACAATGGCGCCGTAGTCGCCGACGCGGCTCTCCCCGCCCCACTGCTCGAGAAGCTCGGCCCGCGCCGCGGCCGAGGCGAACAGCCCGTGGACGTAGCCGCCGCCGATGCGGCCATCCGCCGACACCGCGCCGTCGGGCCTGTCGCCGGCCAGGACCGCGAACGGCCGCGCCGTCCCCGGGCCCGTCGTGCGTCCGACATGAATCTCGTAGCCCTCGATCGCGGCGCCCTGCCGAAGGCGCCCCTGCACCGGACGCAGCACCTTGTCGCCGGCCAGCACGGTCTCGACGTCGAGCAGGCCCAGCGCCGCCGCCTCGCCGAGCCGGCCCTCGACGCCGGCGGGGTCTGCGATCCGCCGGCCCAGCAGTTGATAGCCGCCGCAGACGCCCAGCACGTGACCGCCGCGCCGGACGTGGGCGGCCAAGTCGATGTCCCAGCCCTGGGCCCGCAGGAAGGCGAGGTCGGCCAGGGTCGCCTTGGTGCCCGGCAGGATCACGACGGCCGCGTCGCCGGGCAATGGCCGGCCCGGGGGAATAAAGCGCAGATCGACGTCGGGCTCGGCGCGCAGCGGATCGAAGTCGTCGAAGTTGGCGATCCGCGACAGCATCGGGACGGCGATGGTCACCCGCTGGGACCCACCCGTGATAGGCCGCTCCAGCACCACCGCGTCCTCGGCCGGGAGCCGGGTAGCGGCGGCCAGCCAGGGCGCCATGCCCAGGTCGGCCCAACCGGTGCGGCGCACGATCTCGGCGCGCCCCTCGTCGAACAGGCTGGGATCGCCGCGGAACTTGTTGACCAGGAAGCCCTGGATTCGGTCGCGGTCGGCGGGGTCGAGCACCGTATGGGCGCCGACGAGGCTGGCGATCACATGGCCGCGGTCGATGTCGCCCACCAGCACGACCGGCACGTCGGCGGCGTGGGCAAACCCCATGTTGGCGATGTCGCCCGCCCGCAGGTTGGTCTCGGCCGGGCTGCCGGCGCCCTCGACAAGAACAAGGTCGGCCTCGCCCTGCAGGCGGCGGAAGCTGTCGACCACGATGGGCAGCAGGCCGGCCTTGCGGTCCTGATAGGCGCGGGCCTGCCATTCACCCTCGACGCGGCCGCGCACGACCAGCTGGGCGCCGGTGTCCGACTGTGGCTTCAGCAGCACCGGGTTCATATGGACGGTCGGCTCGACGCGGCAGGCCAGGGCCTGCAGGGCCTGAGCGCGGCCGATCTCGCCGCCATCCGCTGTGACCGCGGCGTTGTTGGACATGTTCTGGGGCTTGAAGGGGCGCACACGCAGCCCCCGGCTGGCGAACAGGCGGCACAACCCCGCGACCAGCACCGACTTGCCGCGTGGTCGTCAACGCGCTCCCGGCTTTCCGCTCGCCATGGTAGAAGATAACAGCGTTATGGTTGAGTAGACCCCTCCGGAGCATGCCATGCAGCGATCCGCCCTTCACATCGCCACCGTCATCGTTGCGCTGGCCATCGGCGCGCCGGCCGCGGCCACGACCTTCGTGTTCGACCAGGACCCGTTCGCCGGCACGACGGCCCTGACCACGCCCGGAAGACAGATCGTCGGCGAAGAGCCTTTCATCAGCTTCTCGCCAGGCTCCGACGTG
>CBHTUE010000357.1:0-3748 GCA_966096115.1 uncultured Phenylobacterium sp. | reverse complement strand
CCCCTCCGTCAGCTTCGCTGACACCACCCCCAAGGGGGGAGGAACTGGGGTCGCGCTAGTACGCCCGCTCCATGAACACGTCCGCCCGCACGTACGCCGTCTCGACCGGCGCCAGGTCGCGGAAGCCCATGGCGCGGTAGAGGCCCAGCGCAGGGCCCAGGCTGGAGTTGGTCTCCAGGTAGAGCCGGGTCGCGCCCAGCTCCGCGCCGGCGTCGATGCAGCGCTGCATCAGGAGCCGGCCGAGGCCCGAGCCGCGCAGGGTCTCGCTGACCGTCATCTTGGCGACCTCGTAGCCGCCGTCGTCCATCTTCAGCAGCGCTGCGCACCCGACCGCAGCGCCATCCCTGAGCGCCATGAACACGCGCCCGCCCTTGGCGATGATCTTGCCCTGCGGGTCCTCCAGCACCTCGCGGTCCTTGGCCTCCAGGGCGAAGTATTTCGAGATCCACGCCTCGTTGAGGACGCGGAACGCCTCCGCATGGGCGGGTTCGAACTCGACGATCTCCATGCGGACCTCCGGGGTGGTCAGGGCGGCCGTCTGCCGCCAAAGTCGAGGTAATGCCGAACGCCACGTTTGCAAATCTGCCCACGACCATCTTCGAGGAGATGTCGGGCCTCGCCCGCGCCACCGGCGCCGTGAACCTGGGCCAGGGGTTCCCCGACGATCCCGGCCCCGAGGCCGTGCGCGCCAAGGCCGCCGACGCGGTCCTCAACGGCTACAACCAGTACCCGCCCATGGCGGGCATTCCGGAGTTGCGCCAGGCGGTCGCCGCCCACTACCGCCGCACCCAGGGCCTGGACCTGGACTGGGCCCAAGAGGTCACCGTCACCTCCGGCGCCACCGAGGCGCTGGCCGCCAGCTTCCTGGGGTTGCTGGAAGAGGGGGACGAGGTGATCGTCTTCCAGCCGTTCTACGACGCCTACCTGCCGCTGATCCGCCGTGCGGGCGGCGTGCCCAAGCTGGTCAGCCTGCAGCCGCCGGACTGGCGCTTCACGCGGGCCATGCTGGACGCGGCGTTCAGCGAGCGCACCAAGCTCGTCGTGCTCAACAACCCGATCAACCCGGCCGGCGTCGTGCTGCCCGACGAGGACCTGGCCCTGCTGGCCGAGTTCTGCGTCACCCACGACGCGATCGCCGTCTGCGACGAGGTCTGGGAGCAGGTGGTGTTCGGCAATGCGCGGCACCGCCCACTGATCGCCTATCCGGGCATGCGCGAGCGCACCGTGAAGATCGGCTCGGCGGGGAAGATGTTCGGCCTCACCGGCTGGAAGGTGGGCTTCCTCTGCGCCGCGCCCGAGCTCACCCACGCCCTTGCCCGCACCCACCAGTTCCTGACCTTCACGACGCCGCCGAACCTGCAGGCGGCCGTCGCCTGGGGGCTGGAGAACGCCGGCGACTGGTTCCGCGACATGCCTCGCGGTCTCGAGGCCTCCCGCGACCGGCTCACCGAGGGCCTGCGCCACGAAGGCTTCGCCGTGCTGCCGAGCGGCGGCACCTACTTCCTCAACATCGACCTGGCGGGCTCCGGGATCACGGAGGCCGACCGCGCCTTCTGCCTGCGCTCGGTGAGGGAGGCCGGCGTCGCCGCCATCCCGGTCTCCGCCTTCTACGAGGCCGACCCTGTCACCCGCATCGTCCGCCTCTGCTTCTCCAAGGCCGACGCGACCCTGGACGAGGGCGTGGCCCGGCTGGCCAAGGCGCGGGAGCTGTCCCTCCGTTCCTGTTGATCGCTCAGCCCGCACGCCATCTTGCCGGGGTCACGCCGAACGCCCGCTTGAACGCGGCGATGAAGGCGCTCGGGCTCTGATATCCCGCGTCCAGGGCCGCCAGCGTCACCGGCGCCCCGTTGCTCAGGCTCACCACCGCCTGCTGCATCCGCGCCCGCCCGCGCCAGGCCTCCAGCGACAGCCCCGTCTGCGCCAGGAACAGCCGCTGCAGGGTGCGCAGGCTCGCGCCCGCTCCGCGGGCGAGGTCGGCGAACCCGGCGTCCGCGCCCGGGTCGGCCAGCAGCCGCTGGGCGAACGCCCGCGCCCGCGGATCCGACGGCAGGCGCAGCTGCAGCGGCACGGTCTCGGCCTCTGCCAGCAGGTCGACCAGCAGGCCCTCCAGCCGCGCGTGGCCCGCGTCGTTCACGTCCAGCATGCCGATGCGCACGATGTGCAGGATCAGCTCGCGCAACAGCGGCGCCACCTCGATCGCCCGGCACGCCGCCAGCCGCGCGTCCGGGTCGGCCGGCGCCAGGTACAGCGTGCGCATCGCCACCGTACCGCGCATGTGGATCTCGTGCGGCGTGCCGCCCGGCACCCAGATCGCCCGCGTCGGCGGCGTCAGCCAGGCCGCGTCGGGCACGGCCACCCGCATTGTCCCGCTGGCCGCGTACACCAGCTGCGCCCACGGGTGCGTGTGGCGGTCCAGTACGTGACCGTCGCGATAGGTCACGGCCAGGCCGCGCACCGGGAAGCCGTCGGGATCGCGGGCGTTGGTCCGCAGGATTTGGCGTGCAAGCGACATAATTCGTCAGACTAGCGCAAGTGCGCCGCGCCTGGAACGGCCTAGGTTGCCGGCGAACGGAGGCCGCCATGCCCACAGCGCTGCGCCATTTCGCGATCAACGACGACGTGCCCCGCGCGCGGGCCTTCTACGAGCGCGCCTTCAACTGGACCTACACGCCGTGGGGGCCGCCCGGCTTCTACCAGACCCGCACCGCGGGCCGTAGCCTGATGGGCGCGCTGCAGGGCCGCCGCGCCATCGGCGGCCACGTGATGCCGGACATCGAACTCAGCTTCGGTGTCGACGACCTGGACGCGACGACGGCGCGCATCACGGCGGCCGGCGGCGAGATCATCATGGCCCCGTTCTACATCGAGACCGTGGGCCGCCTGGTCTTCTTCAAGGACAGCGAGGGCAACATTGCCGGCGTCATGCAGTACGATCCGGGCATGACGCCCTCCGGCGAGGCGCCCGCAGGCTCCGCGCGGTTCTCCGGCTTCGGGATCAACGCCGACGACGTCGCCCGCGCCAAGGCCTTCTACGAAGGCGTGTTCGGCTGGAAATTCTCGCCCTGGGGCCCGCCCGACTTCTACACCTGCCACGACACCGGCGACGGGATCGGCGGGCTGCTGCAGGGCCGCCATCCCGGGCCCGACGGCCGCGCCGAGCCCGGCCTCTCCGTCACCTTCGGCGTCGACGACATCGAGGGCGCGATGGCGGCGATCCGCGCGGCCGGCGGCGAGGTGCTGAGCGCCCCCTACTACATCGAGGGCGTGGGCCACCACGTCTTCATGGCCGACACCGAGGGCGCGGTCTGCGCCGTCATGCAACACGACCCGGAGCCCGCCTGATGAGCGTCGTCACCGACACCGCGCTGCAAGCGCGCATCGACGTCCTGCAGCAGAGGAGCGTCGCCCAGGAGGCCGAGACCCACCGCTACTTCGGCGAGCGCGCGAAGAAGGGCGACCTGAACTGGGACGGCCTGGACGCCGACGCCAACCGCTTCATGGCCGACAAGCTGGTCGCCCTGGAACCGATCAAGGCCGAGTTCTGCGCCCTGCTGTGCCGGGCGCTGCGGGCCAGGCGCGTGGTCGAGGTCGGCACCTCCTACGGCGTCTCGACGCTTTACCTGGCCGACGCCATCCGCGCCAACGGCGGCGGCGTGGTCATCGCCACCGAGTATGAGCCCGCCAAGGCCGCCGCCGCCCGCGCCAACTTCGCCGAGGCCGGCGTCTCCGACCTGATCGACCTGCGCGA
>CBHTUE010000356.1:0-3767 GCA_966096115.1 uncultured Phenylobacterium sp. | reverse complement strand
ATCTTCGACTTGCCTTCGCGCTGGATCACGACGGCCTTGTTGCCGGTGAGCTTGGCGATGCGGTCCTTTTCGGCGGCGGCGTCGACCTGGTTGACCGAGCCATCGAGGGCCGGCTTGTTGTCGGTCGCTGGCGAGTCGTCCTTCTTCCAGAACATCACCCGGTCGGCGAAGCCCTTTTCCTTGTGCGCGATGTCGCCGAATTCGTCGTCGACGACGTAGCGCACCAGGGGGTCGGCCTTCTCGGCGCCGGCCTTGGCCACCAGCATCTTCTCGCCGTCCGAACGCTGCTCGGCCTCGCGCTGGCCCAGCAGGGCGTTGCGCGCGGCGCTCTCGGGCTGCAGTTCCTGCGGCCGCGGCTCGCCGGGGGCCGGCGGGCGGAGCGCGTAGTCGGGCGGCACCACCAGCGGCGCCTTGGTGACCACGCGGAATTCGTCCGGGGTGATCTTGGACATCCCCAGCGCCTTCTGGGTCGACTGGCAGCCGGCGAGACCCGCGGCGGCGACCAGCGCGGTCGCCACGATCAGTCGGTTGAAACTCATGTCGCTAAGTCGCTCCTCCGGCGCTTCCCCCACGAACGGAAGCGCATTGCATCGGTCTTGCCGCGTTTCCGTGGCGGGAAAACGGCGGCTCCCCCAGTCCCAAGCGTTCGAGATAGCGCAATCGGCCGCTGAGGCCAACGCGTCAGGCCGACGCGTCCCCCGAGGCGTCGGTGGCCGCCGGCCGTTCTTTCCGCAGGCTGTCGAGCAGCAGCAGGATCACGCCGACGGTGATCCCCGAGTCGGCGACGTTGAAGATCCACGGGAAGAAGCCCAGCCGCTGGACGTCGATGAAGTCCACCACCGCCCCGAACCGCGCCCGGTCGATGGCGTTGCCGATGGCGCCGCCGATGACCAGCCCGAGGCCCAGGGCGGGCAGCAGCCGGCCCTGGCTGCGCGCCCAGGCGATCAGGAGGCCGGCTACCGCGACCGAGAACGCCACCAGCCCCCAGCGGACCAGGTCCTGGCTGGCCTGCAGCATCCCGAAGCTGACGCCCTGGTTCCAGATGCGGGTGAACTGCAGCGGCCAGACCACCTCGTGCGTCCCGTATTCCGGCAGCCGCAGGACCGAGAGGATCCAGTACTTGCTGAGCTGGTCCAGGACGATGACCGCCCCCGCGAGACCGTAGGCGGTCCAGCCGTTCTTGGTCACCGTCATGCGCGCGCTGCGTCCCAGGCGGCCACGGCCGCGGCGTCGCGCAGCGACAGGTCCGGGTAGCGCGGATCGGAGCCGACCTCCGGCAGGATGCGCCAGGAGCGGGCGCACTTCCTGCCCTCCGCCTTCAGCGGCTCGACCGAGACGCCGGCGACTTCTGGCAGGCGGAAGCCCGGACCGTCCCCGGCGACCAGGGTCGCCTGGCTGGTGCGGAACACCTCGGCGGCGTCCAGGCCCTCGAAGGCGGCCATCAGGCCCGCGTCGGCGACGTGCACCTTCGGCGCCGCCTCCAGCGCCGCGCCCATCCGCTTCTCGCGCCGTTCGACCTCCAGCGCCCCGGTCACCACCGAGGTCACCTGCAGCACCTTGGCCCAGCGCGCCGCCTCGTCGTCGTTGCGCCATTCGGCCGGCGTCGTCGGCAGGGTGCGCATGGCGTTGGAGTGCGCCTGCGGGAACCGCGTCAGCCAGGCCTCCTCCATGGTGAAGGGGATCAGCGGGCCCAGCCACGCGGTCAGCCGCTCGAACACCGCGTCCATCACCGTGCGCGCGGCGCGGCGCTTCAGTTCGCCGGGCTGGTCGCAGTAGAGGCTGTCGCGGCGGATGTCGAAGAACAGGCTGGACAGCTCGTCCTGGCAGAAGTCGAGGATCGGCCGGATCACGTCCTGGAAGAGGTAGCCCTCGTAGGCGGCCCGCACCTGGCCATCCAGCTCCCACAGCCGGTGCAGGATGTAGCGCTCCAGCGGCGGCATCTGGTCCAGCTCCACCGCCTCGTCCGGCGAGAAGTCGGCGAGCGCGCCCAGCATGTAGCGGACGGTGTTCCGGAGCTTGCGATAGGCGTCGGACGTGGTCTGCAGGATCGTCTTGCCGATCCGGCTGTCGTCGGCGTAGTCGATCATCGCGGCCCACAGGCGGATGATCTCGGCCCCGCTCTCGCGGATCACCACCTCGGGGTCGACGGTGTTGCCCTTGGACTTGCTCATCTTCTCGCCGGCTTCGTCCATGGTGAAGCCGTGGGTCAGGATGGCGTCGTAGGGCGCGCGGCCGCGGGTGCCGGAGCTTTCCAGCAGGGAGGACTGGAACCAGCCGCGGTGCTGGTCGGAGCCTTCGAGGTAGAGGTCCGCCGGCCACTTGGTGTGGTTGCGGTTCTCCAGGGTGAAGGCGTGCGTCGAGCCGCTGTCGAACCAGACGTCGAGGATGTCCTCGATCTTCTCGAACCGCTGCGGATCATGCTGGCCCAGGAAGTCGGAGTCGGGCCGGGTGAACCAGGCGTCGGCGCCTTCCGCGGCGATCAGGTCGATGATCCGGCGGTTGACCTCCTCGTCGTGCAGCGGCTGGTTCGTCTCCTTGTCGACGAACATCGCCAGCGGCGAGCCCCACGCCCGCTGCCGGCTGATCAGCCAGTCGGGTCGGCTCTCCACCATCGCGCGGATGCGGTTCTTGCCCTGGGCCGGGTAGAACTTCGTCGCCTCGATCGATTCCAGCGCCACCTCGCGCAGCGTGCGGCCCTTGGCTTCCGGCGTGTCGATCGGCTCATCGATGCGGATGAACCACTGCGGCGTGTTGCGGAAGATCACCGGCGCGCCCGAGCGCCAGCTGTGCGGGTAGGAATGCTCCATCCGCCCGCGCGCCAGCAGGCGGCCCGCCTCGATCAGCTTGTCCATCACCGCCGGGTTGGCGGGCCCGAACTTGCCGGCCTTCTTGCCCTCGGTCTCCAGCACCTTCAGCCCGGCGAACAGGGCCACGTGCGGATAGTAGGCGCCGTCCGGGTCGACCGTGTCGGGGATCTCGCGATGCCCGTGCGCCAGCCACACCACATAGTCGTCAGCGCCGTGGCCCGGCGCGGTGTGCACGAAGCCGGTGCCGGCGTCCTCGGTGACGTGGTCGCCGGCCAGCAGCGGCACCTGGAAGGCGTAGTGCGGATCCAGGTCGCGTAAGGGGTGCTCGCAGACCATGCCCGAGCAGTCGACCGCCTCGATGCGGCGCGCCTTGGCGATCTTGGCGGCGGCGAACACGTCGGCGCTGAGCTTGTCGGCGACGATCAGCTTGTCGCCCGGCTTGGCCCAGGGCTCGAACTCCAGGCCGGTCTCCATCGCCTCGACCTGGTAGACCGAATAGGCGATGGCCTCGTTGTAGCTGATCGCCCGGTTGGCCGGGATGGTCCACGGCGTGGTGGTCCAGATGACCACGAAGGCGCCGCGGGCGGCGTCGCTGCCCTCCACCACGGGGAACTTCACCCAGATCGTGGGGCTGTTGTGATCGTGGTACTCGACCTCGGCGTCGGCCAGGGCCGTGCGCTCCACCGGGCTCCACATCACCGGCTTGGAGCCGCGGTATAGCTGCCCCGAGGCCACGAACTTGTGGAACTCGGCCACGATCGCGGCCTCGCTCGAATAGTCCATGGTGGCGTAGCGGTTCTCCCAGTCGCCCAGCACGCCCAGGCGCTTGAAGCCCTGCTTTTGGACTTCCATCCAGTGGGCGGCGTACTTGCGGCAAAGGTCGCGGAACTCGGCCTTGGAGACCTCGTCCTTGCGGCGGCCCTTGCCGCGCAGCTCCTCCTCGATCTTCCACTCGATCGG
>CBHTUE010000355.1:0-3772 GCA_966096115.1 uncultured Phenylobacterium sp. | reverse complement strand
GGCGACAGGTCGTAGTCCACTTCCAGGTAGTGGTCGGCGAAGGTGGAGTTCTGCGCCGGGTCCAGCACCTCGAGCAGGGCCGAGGACGGGTCGCCCCGCCAGTCGCTGCCCATCTTGTCGATCTCGTCCAGCAGGAAGAAGGCGTTGGTGGACTTCGCCTTCTTCATCGACTGGATGATCTTGCCGGGCATCGAGCCGATGTAGGTGCGCCGGTGGCCGCGGATCTCGGCCTCGTCGCGCACGCCGCCTAGGGACACTCGCACGAACTCGCGCTGGGTCGCTTTGGCGATCGACTTGCCGAGCGAGGTCTTGCCGACGCCGGGCGGGCCGACGAGGCACAGGATCGGGCCCTTCAGGGCGCCCACGCGGCTCTGCACCGCCAGGTACTCCAGGATCCGTTCCTTGACCTTCTCCAGGCCGTAGTGGTCGGCCTCGAGGATGTCTTCCGCCGTCTGCAGATCGATGGGCTTCATCTTGCCCTTGCCCCACGGGATCGACAGCAGCCAGTCCAGGTAGTTCCGGACGACCGTCGACTCCGCCGACATCGGGCTCATGTTGCGCAGCTTCTTCAGCTCGGCGTCCGCCTTGGTGCGGGCCTCCTTGGAGAGCTTGGTCTTCTTGATCCGCTTCTCGAGCTCCATCAGCTCGTCGCGGTGGTCGTCCTGTTCGCCCAGCTCGCGCTGGATCGCCTTCATCTGTTCGTTCAGGTAGTACTCGCGCTGGGTCTTCTCCATCTGCCGCTTCACGCGGTTCCGGATCTTCTTCTCGGTCTGCATGACCGAGATCTCGCCCTCCATCAGGGCGTAGACCTTCTCCAGGCGCTTCACGACGTTGAAGACTTCCAGAAGCTGCTGCTTCTCGGCGATCTTCACCGACAGGTGGCCGGCGATGCGGTCGGCCAGCTCCGACGGGTTGTCGATCTGAGGGATGGCCGCCAGGGCTTCCGGCGGCACCTTCTTGTTGAGCTTCACGTAGTTTTCGAACTGCTCGATGACCGCGCGGCTCAGGGCCTCGGCTTCGGGCGAACCCGCGCCGTCTTCCTGCACCATGGCGATCTCGGCTTCGTAGTAGTCGCCGGACGCGGTGAACTTGGTCACGCCGGCCCGCGCCTTGCCCTCGACGAGCACCTTCACGGTGCCGTCGGGCAGCTTCAGCAGCTGCAGGATCGTGGCGACCACGCCGACGTCATAGATGGCGTTCGGCGACGGATCGTCGTCGTCCTTGTCCTTCTGGGTGGCGAGCAGGATCTGCTTGCCCTCGGCGCGCATGGCTTCCTCGAGGGCGCGGACAGACTTTTCGCGGCCCACGAAGAGGGGAACCGGCTGGTGCGGAAAGACCACGATGTCCCGCAGCGGCAGGATCGGCAGGATCTTGATGTCTGACATACTGTTCTAACTCCTGGCCGGCCCGTTGGTGGCGGACAGACCTACCGGATCGTGGTCACTCAAACGATGCGCTTGAGTCGGACGACCCGTCCGCCAGCACGGCGGAAGCCTCGATGATTTATGTGGACGGTTTCCAACACCTTTCAAGCGCTGCAAACACCACACGCGACACTGCGTCTCATCGCCCCTGGGTACGCCAGTTTTCGCGGGAAAGACGCGGAAGAACCGCGCGAGGGGCTATCGCCATCCACGACCGCTCAGATAGGAAATCGCCCCGCTGGTCTCAAGGGCATCGGTTTGGGCGCGCCGCGAGGTCTAGCTTCGTCCAGCCACTTCTGGGAGGAGACCTCCATGAACCGTCTGATGCCGATGCTCTTCGCGGCCGTGACGCTGGCGGCGCCGGTCGGCGCGCTGGCCGCCCTGCCCCAGCCGATCGCCGCGGTCGCCGCCCATCCGGCCCGCGCCGCCGACGCGAAGTTGGATTCCCGGCGCAAGGGACCAGAATTGCTCGCATTTGCCGAGGTGAAGCCCGGCCAGAAAGTCTATGACCTGATCCCCGGCGGCGGCTATTTCACGCGGCTGTTCAGCCTGGCCGTGGGGCCGTCCGGCAAGGTCTACAGCGTCTGGCCGGAGGAGTACGACAAGGTCAGCCACCCCGACTCTGACGTCCTGCGCAAGCAGGCGGCCGCCGCGCCCTTCACCAACGTGAAGGTGATGGTGCAGCCGGCCAGGGCGTTCAGCGCGCCCGAGCCGCTGGATCTGGTCTTCACCTCGCAGAACTACCACGACTATCCGGACAAGTTCATGGGCGGGCTGGACCCCGCGGTGCTGAACAACGCCGTCTTCAAGGCGCTGAAGCCCGGCGGCCTGTTCGTGATCGTCGACCATCGCGGCCGGCCGGGTACGGGAATCCGCGAGACCGACACCCTGCACCGCATCGACGTGGGCGCGGTGCAGGCCCAGGTCGCCAAGGCGGGGTTCAGGTTCGAGGGCGAGAGCCCGCTGCTGGCCAATCCCAAGGACCCGCTGACCGTCGCGGTGTTCGACAAGTCGATCCGCGGCCACACCGACCAGTTCGTGCTGAAGTTCCGGAAGCCCCGGAGGTAGCTCAGCCCCGGGGCGTCGGGCCCTTCCAGTTCAGCTCCACCGACACGCCGTTGCCCTCGGTGACGAAGATCTGCTTCACCGAGGTGCCGGGCCCGGCCAGCTCGTAGAACTTGAAACCGGTCGCCACGACGCGGCGGCGGGCCTCGTCGTAGTCGGAGATGTCGAAGGCGAAGTGGTCCAGCGACGAGCCGGCGGAGGCCGCCGCCGGCTCGGCCACCTGCACCAGGTGCACCACGTCCTTCTCGCCCGCGTAGAGCCAGGCGCCCGGGAACCCGAACGCCGGACGCCAGCCCTCGGTCAGGCCCAGCACGTCCATGAAGAACGCCTTGGTCGCGCCCAGGTCGGCGGTGCGGATGTTGATGTGGTCCAGGCCGGTGATCAGCGACATGGCCCGATCCTACTTCGCGAGCGCGATGCTCGCCACGGCCAGATAGGCGCCGCCCTTGTAGTGGCAGTAGCCGGCGTCCGCCGCGGTCACGGCCGCCGGCAGACTGGCGCAGGCGCCGCCGACGGTTCCGACCACGGTCGCCAGCTTCGGCCCCTGCGGCGCGCCGTCCAGGTCCTTCTTCGGCAGGTAGAGGCCGACGCGACGGTTATCCAGAAGCGGGATGGACAGCGAGTCGACCACGGCGGCCTCGGCGCGGGTCGGGTAGAAGGCGATGTCCTTCCACCAGCCCTCCAGCTTCACGCACTTGCCGGCGTAGGCAGCGGGGTCGGCGGCCACGTCGCCGGGCTGGGCCGGCTTGGCCGCGCGCGCGGTGCAGCCCTTGGCGGGGCTGACCATCAGTTCCGATTGCGCCAGGGCGCCCGCCGGTGCGGCGGCGCCCGCGATCAGGACAGCGGCTGCGAGAAAGACTCCAGCCGCCCGCACGATCAGGCCGCGCCGCCCTTGTCGCGGCGTTCGGCGTAGATGATCAGCGGCTGGGCGCGGCCTTCGATGACCTCGGCGTTGACCACCACTTCCTCGACCCCGTCGTAGGTGGGCAGCTCGTACATGGTGTCGAGCAGCACGCCTTCCAGGATCGAGCGCAGGCCGCGCGCGCCGGTCTTGCGCACGATGGCCTTGCGGGCGACGGCGTTCAGCGCGTCGTCCGTGAAGGTGAGACCCACGTTCTCCATCTCGAAGAGGCGGACGTACTGCTTCACGAAGGCGTTCTTCGGCTCGGTGAGGATCTTCACCAGGGCCTTCTCGTCCAGGTCGTCCAGGGTGGCGATCACCGGCAGGCGGCCGATGAACTCCGGGATCAGGCCGAAGCGCAGCAGGTCGTCCGGCTCCACCT
>CBHTUE010000354.1:0-3809 GCA_966096115.1 uncultured Phenylobacterium sp. | reverse complement strand
TCGTGCAAGCCGGGCCCGCGCGGGACGCCGGGCGTGATCCGCTATTCCTGGCGCCTGGCGCTGGCGCCCTTCGAAGTGGCCGACTACGTGGCTGCCCACGAGTGCGCCCACCTGCTGGAGCTGAACCACGGGCCGCGGTTCTGGGCGCATGTGAAGGCTCTCGTCGGCGACGAGCGCCCCCATCGCGCCTGGCTGCGCACCGAGGGCGCCAGGCTCCACGCGTTCGGGCGATAGCTCGGCGCCGTGGCCCGCCCCGGGAGGGCGACGACTCAGCGATTGCGGCGGCTCAGTACTGCGGCTCGTCGCGGCGACGCGGCGCGCCCTCCCTTACCGCCGGCCGGTCCTCGAACTCCGAGGGCGGCGGTTCGTCCTTGTCGCCTTTGAACAGGCCCGTCACGCCGTCGATCACCTGGTCGATGACGCTGGGGGGTTCGGGGACGTAGTCGCCGCCGGGGATCGGTTGGACCTTTAGGCGCGGCAGGGCGGCCGTCATGTAGTCGCGCCAGATGGCGGCCGGGGCCGCGCCGCCGGTCACCCGCTTCATCGGCTTGTTGTCGTCCTTGCCGACCCAGACAGCGGTGACGAAGCCGCCCGTGTAGCCGACGAACCAGGCGTCGCGGTAGTCGCTGGTGGTGCCGGTCTTTCCGGCCAGGTCGTAGCCGGGGACGCTGGCGCGGCCGCCGGTGCCGCCGTGGATCACGCCGCGCATCATCGAGACCATGTAGGCCAGCGCCGGTTGGGCGATCACCCCCTGGCGCGGGCCGCGGTCGACGCCGTGGTCGTAGAGCACGCGACCGCTGGCGGTGCGGATCCGCTCGATCCCATAGCCGCGGGCGAACACGCCGCCGTTGGCGAACGGCGCGTAGGCTTGGGCCATCTCCAGCGGGCTGACCTCGACGGCGCCCAGCGCCATCGACGGGTCCAGCTGGATCGGCGAGGTGATGCCCAGCCGCCGCGCGGTGGACGCCACGTTGGAGGTGCCGACCTCGCTGGCGAGCCGGGCCGCAACCGTGTTGATCGACTGCTGAAGGGCCACGCGGATGGTGATCTGGCCGAGGTACTGGTTCGTGTAGTTGTGCGGTTCCCAGTTGCCGATCTTGATCGGCTCATCGACAACCGGCGTCTCGGGCGTGCGGCCGGCCTCCATCGCGGTGAGATAGACGAAGGGCTTGAAGGCCGAGCCCGCCTGCCGCCGCGCCTGGGTCGCCCGGTCGAACTGGCTCTGCAGGTAGTTCACCCCGCCCACGTAGGCGCGGATGCGGCCCTCGCCGTCCAGGCTGACCAGCGCCCCCTGCTCTACGCCGGAGCTCTTGTTGGCGGCGACGCCGGCCGAAATCGCCTGCTCGGCGCTGGCCTGCAGCGGCAGGTCCAGGGTGGTCTCCACCACCAGGTCCTCGGTGGGTTCGCCGACCAGGGTGCGGACCTGGTCGTCCACCCAGTCGGTGAAGTACTGCGCCCGCTGGTTGGCCAGCACCGGATTGACCCGGACCTTGGTGCGCAGCGCCTCGTCGCGCTGGGCCTCGGTGATGAAGTGGTCGCTGGCCATCTCGTAGAGCACGATCGTGGCCCGTTTCGCCGCCCGGTCGGTGGAGGCCACCGGCGAATAGCGCGACGGCCCCTTCATGATCCCGGCCAACAGCGCGCTCTCGCCCAGGGTGAGCTGAGCGGCCGGCTTGTTGAAGTAGCGCTGCGAGGCGGCCTCGATGCCGTAGGCGCCGGCGCCGAAGTAGACCCGGTTCAGGTAGAGCTCGAGGATCTGCTTCTTGGAGAACTTGGCCTCCAGCCAGACCGCCAGGATCAGCTCCTGGGCCTTGCGGCGATAGTTCTGGTTGGGCGTCAGGAAGAGGTTGCGCGCCAGCTGCTGGGTGATGGTCGAGCCGCCGCGCAGCGGGCCGCCCTGGCCCTTGTGGCGCATGTTGTAGAGCTGGCTGCGGGCGATGCCCCACGGGTTGAAGCCGAAGTGCCAGTAGTACCAGCGGTCCTCAATGGCGATGAACGCCTTGGGCACGTAGGGCGGCAGCTTGTCGAGGTCGATCGGCGGCGCGTACTGGCTGCCGCGCACGGCCAGCAGCGCGCCCGAGCGGTCCAGGTAGGAGACCGACGGCTGGCGCTTCACATTGTAGAGCTGCGAGGTGTCGGGCAGGTCGACGGCGAACACCGCGAAGAAGGCGACCATGAAGATCACCCCCCAGACGCCCAGCACGAGCGTCCAGTAGATCAGGGCCTGCAGCGGGGTGCGTTTGCGGCGCGGTTCGGGCGCCTGCGCATTCGCCATGGATTGCGTCGTCCTAACGATCGATGAGCCGCCCCGCCCGGCCCTGCCTTACCTCAAGGCCGACGGAACGCCCAACATGATTGACGAGAAATGAACAGGCTCCAGCTAGGCTTCCTTCGCGGCCCGGCTTCAGCCAAGTTGCGCGGCTGAGGCCGGGGGCCTGGCCAGTTGAGACAAGAGGGACGTTGCGAATGTCGCGGGTGAAGATGGTGGTGCTGGCGGCGCTGGCGCTGCTGGTGGCGAGCTGCGGACAGAAGGGCGGGGGCGCCGCGGGCGGCCTGCCGGACGACATGAGCCTGGGCAACCCGCAGGCCAAGGTCACGGTCGAGGAATACGCCTCGGTCGGCTGCCCGATCTGCGGGCGCTGGTACCAGGAGGTCTATCCGGCCTTCAAAGCCAAATACATCGACACCAACCGCATCCATTTCGTCTCCAAGGAGATGCTGGTGGGCGGCGGCGTCGAGGTGCAGGTGGCGGCCTCGGGCTTCCTGATGGCCCGCTGCGCCGGCAAGGATAAGTACTTCGCCGTCGTCGACAGCCTCTACAAGAACCAGGAACAGGCGTTCCAGGACCCGCGCGGCACCCTGACCAACATCGCCCGCTCGATGGGCATGAGCGACGCCCAGTTCAACGCGTGCGTCAGCGACGAGAAGGCCATCCAGGCGCTGAACGACAGGGTCGAGAAGCACAACAAGGAAGGCGTCAATTCCACGCCCACCTTCGTGATCAACGGCAAGAAGATGGAAGCCGGCTACCACTCGCTCGACGAGATCGACGCGATGATCAAGGCGGCGGGCGGCTAAGGGCCGACCCCGCCAGGGACCGATCGGGGCCGCGCGGTGTAACCGTCGCGGCCCTTTTTCGTGGCGGCGGCGCGGCGGCGGAGATGACCGGGCGGTAAACGCCCCTGGCGGATCCGCAGATCGGGTCTGCATTTGCGCATAGCCGCATTGCAGAAATTGCGGTTGCGCGGCCGATCTTAACACTGTTATCTTAGCGTTGCTTAGTTCGACGTGCGCCAACGGAGGGGATACCTGCGGCGATCCCAACGCGGCGAGCCAAAGCCGGTCTCAAATCCTTGAACACCGCAACTCCCCGAACGCTGGAGGGCTCAATGAAGCTCCAAATCCTTGCGGCCTGCGCCGCCCTCGCCACCCTGTCCGCCGGTTCCGCCTTCGCGGGCGACGCCATCACCGCCAAGCTGCAGGCCCCGGTGGCCCAGAAGGTGAAGTTCATCGCCGGCGGCGCGATCTTCAACTGTGAAGCCGATGCGTGCGTGGCCCTGGCCCCGACCTCGTCGACCTTCTCTTCCGACACCTGCAAGACCATCGCCGACAAGGTCGGCCCGGTCAGCGCGTTCGGCGGCGCCCGCACGCTGGCCGAAGACAAGCTCGCCGCCTGCAACGCCAAGGCCATCGCCAAGGCCGGCGGCGCGACCACGCTCGCCAAGCAGTAAGGCCACCCACTCCCAGCAGCTCTCGACCTTGAGCTTCTGTCGCAACTAGGCCGCCGGCTTGCCGGCGGCCTTTTCTTT
>CBHTUE010000353.1:0-3834 GCA_966096115.1 uncultured Phenylobacterium sp. | reverse complement strand
GTGGAGATGTGCGCCGACGAGATGCTGCCGTGGGCGAAGATCTCGATCGCCGCGAAGAGCTATCCCGCGTTCCCGCCGAACGATGACTGGCCGAAGCTGATCAGCGAGTACATGCAGCGGGCGGGCGGCTAGGCATGCGCGAGGGCGGGTGCCGGTGTGGGCAGCTGCGGTTCAAGGTAACCGAGCCGGCGATGCTGACGGTGGCGTGCCATTGCACCGGCTGTCAGCGGATGACCGGGGGCGCCTATGCGCTGAGCGTGATGGTCCCGACCACCGGGTTCGAGGTCACGGCCGGCGAGGCCGTGGTGGGCGGGGCGCCCGGGCAGGTCGCGCACCACCATTGCCCGCAGTGCCTGAGCTGGGTGTTCACGCAGCCGCCGGGGATGTCGTTCGTGAACGTGCGCACGACGATGCTGGACGCGCCCGAGGACTTTGCGCCCTACATCGACATCTGGATGTCGGAGAAGCTGCCGTGGGTGCGGCCGACGTCGGCGCATCCCTTCGACCAGTTCCCGGCGCAGGCGGAATGGCTGAGCCTGATGCAGGCCTACGCGGCGGAACGGGCGGGTTAGGGGTTCGCTCGGACGCGGACGCGACATCGCGCCTGGAGCCTTGCCTCGTGGGGGCGATGCGGGCCATGAGCGGCCGGCGCGCGAGGGACAGGGCATGGACGACGGCGAAGACTTCGTGTTCGACGAGGCCACGGGCGAGTGGATCAGCGCCGCGGAGGCCGCCGCACGGCCGGCCGCGGGCCAGGTCGAGGTGCGCGATTCCGTCGGCAACCTGCTGGCCGACGGCGACAGCGTCACCCTGATCAAGGACCTCAAGGTCAAAGGCGCCGGCCAGACGCTCAAGCGCGGAACGGTCGTGAAGTCGATCCGGCTGACCGGCGACGCGCAGGAAATCGACTGCCGCTACGAGGGCATCAAGGGCCTGGTGCTGCGCGCGGAGTTCGTGCGGAAGAGCTAGGACTTCCGGGCGCGGGGCGGCCAGACGCGCTACCCCCGGTACGCCCGGTTCAGCTTCCGCATGCCGCCGATCCAGCGGTTGTAGTCGCCGGTCTTGCGCCGCATGTACTCCAGAACCTGAGGGTGCGGCAGGATGAGGAAGTCCTCGTCGGCGATGCCCTTGACGCAGACTTCGGCCAGTTCCTCGGGCTCCATCATGCCGTCGATGCTGGCGACGCCGTCGGGGTTGCCGGCGGTCATCTTGGTGCGCACGGCCTGCGGGCACAGGACGCTGACCTTGATGCCGTCGTCGCCGTGGGTGATGGCCAGCCATTCGGCGAGGCCGACCGCGGCGTGCTTGGTGACGGCGTAGGGGGCCGAGCCGATCTGGCTGAGCAGGCCGGCCGCCGAGGCGGTGTTCATCAGGTAGCCGCCGCCGCGGGCGACCATCCGCGGCACCAGGTGGCGGGCGGCCCAGACGTGGGCCATGACGTTGATGTCCCAGATCCGCTGCCAGCCCTCGTCGGAGGCCTCGGCGCCGCCGCCGATGCCGATGCCGGCGTTGGAGCAGAAGAGATCGATGGGGCCGTGGTCTTTCTCGACCGTATCGATGAGGTGGACGATGTCGGCTTCCTTGGCGACGTCGGTGCGGAACGCGACGCCGCCGACGGACTTCGCGGTCTCGGCCGCGCCGTCGCCGTCGATGTCGGAGCAGACGATCAACTTGGCGCCTTCCTTGTGGAAGCGCTGGGCGAGCGCGCGGCCGATGCCGCTGGCCGCGCCGGTGACGACGATGATGCGGTCCTTGAGGTCCATGGCGTGCGCTCCCTGACTCTGGTTGCGGCCTTCTTGCGGGGCGCTCGTGCATGCGTCCACCGCGAAGTTGCCGGCGTACGCCCTGAAGTCGCGCTTCGCACTACCGGCGGTTTAGCGCTAGCGTGAGGCCGGCTTGGAGACGCGGTCATGGACGAGCGGGGTCAGCGGTCGGCGGCGGTCGCCATCGAAGGGGCGGCCGAGGACGCGGCCGGCCAGGTGGTCCGCGGCCTGCTGGGGCGCGGACTGGACGGTGGCCTGCGCTTCTGGGAGATCATCACGATCTTCGGCCTGACCATGGGGCTGACGTTCATCGCGATCTACGCGGCGACCAGCGGCCGCGCCCTGCTGACCTTCGGCATCCTGTCGCTGGTGGGCACCGCGGCGTGGATGTCGGGCGCGGTGCTGGGGTTCCTGTTCGGGGTGCCGCGCCTGCGGGCCTCGGTTTCGGCCGGATCGACAGGCGCGGGACCGGGGGCGCCAGGATCGGGCATGTTCGCGCCCAACACCAACCTGGAGCAGATCTCCGACTGGCTGACCAAGATCATCGTCGGCGCCACCCTGGTGCAGTTGGGGACCATCGCCCAGGAGGTGAACGCGCTGGCCCTGGCGATCGGCGCGGAGATGGGGGTGCGGGCCGGGGCCGCGGTCAGCGGCGCGGTGATGGTGCTGTTTTTCGCCGGCGGGTTCATGTGGGGCTATCTGTGGTGCAGCCTGCGGGTGTTCCGCGAGATGGCGGCGCTGGTGGAGCGCGAGCAGGCGGTGACCAGCCGCGAGGTCGCGGTGGGCGCAGCCCCGCCGACGCCGTAAGGTGGCGCCATGGCCGTCGCCTTCACCCGCGAGGAAGACTACGAGGCCCAGGCGGCGAACCTGCCGGACCGGCCCGTCTCGGCGCATCCGAACCTGGTGACGGCGCAGGGGCTGGCGGCGATCGAAGCCGAACTGGCGGCGGCGCGGGCGGCCTATGCGGCGGCGCAGACCGAGGGCGGCATAAGCGCGGACCGCACCGCGATGGCCCGGGCGACGCGCGACCTGCGCTACTGGTCGGCGCGGCGGGGCAGCGCGCAACTGACGGAACCGCAGGGCGCCGACGACGAGGTGGTGTTCGGCCGCACGGTGGAGTTGGAACGCGAGGACGGCCGGCGGCAGGTGTTCCGTATCGTGGGCGAGGACGAGGCGGACCCGAAGGCAGGGTCGGTGAGCTATGTCTCGCCGCTGGCGCGCGCGGTGCTGGGCAAGCGGGTGGGCGATGTGGTGGCGGTGAACGGCGCCGAGGTCGAGGTGGTGGCCGTCCGGTAGACGGGCGAAAAGCGCCCCTCCGCCGATTGTCCGCGACACGGCGCACCGACGCGCTAGGGTGCGCCGCCGCACGGATGGAGCATGTTCCGATGGCCGATTCACCCGAGGCCGAGACGCCAATGCAGAAGGCCCTGCGGCTGAAGAAGGCGGCGGAGGCGGCGAAGGCCGGGCCGCCGGGGCGCGGCCGGCTGGCCGACGAACGGGCGGCGGCGGCGCGCTCGTCGTCGAAGTCCAAGCCCTGGATGAAGCGTTAGCCGCGCCCGCGCGTTGAGCCCCACGATGAGACCCGTCCTGCTCTGCCTCGCGCCGCTGGCGCTGGCCGCTTGTTCACGCCCGGCGCCTGCGCCCGCCGCGGACCCCGAACCGTCGACGTCCACGGTGGCCTGGATCACCTATGCCTGCGAGGATGGGCGCACGGTGAAGGCCGAGTACCCGGACTCGCGGACCGCCCACGTGCAGGTGGACGGCGAGACCTATGCCCTGAAGGTGGCGGTGTCGGGCAGCGGCGCCCGCTACGTCGGCGACGGGCTGCAGTGGTGGACCAAGGGACCCGAGGGGAAGCTGGCGCCCCTGAAGGACGGCGAGAAGATCTCTGCGGCGCCCGGCGTGCGCTGCGCGCCACCCTCCGACAAACCCGTGGAGCCGCCGGCGCCGGGAACGCCCGGCGGCCTGCCGGACGACCGCACGCCGCTGGACGACCGCCCCGCCAAGGCCGGCAGCGCCCAGGCCGCCGCGACCGTGGTGGAGACCTACTACGCCCTGGTGGAGAGCGGCC
>CBHTUE010000352.1:0-3845 GCA_966096115.1 uncultured Phenylobacterium sp. | reverse complement strand
CGCTGGGCCAGGTAGTCGTTGACGGTGATCACGTGCACGCCCTTGCCGGCGAGCGCGTTCAGATAGACCGGCAGGGTGCCGACCAGGGTCTTGCCCTCGCCGGTCCGCATCTCGGCGATCCCGCCCTTGTGCAGGATCATGCCGCCGACCAGCTGGACGTCGTAGTGGCGCTGGCCCAGGACGCGGCGGGCGCCCTCGCGGACGACGGCGAAGGCCTCGTCCATCAGCTGGTCAAGGGTCTCGCCCTTGGCCAGGCGTTCGCGGAACTCGACGGTCTTGGCGCGCAGTTGGTCGTCCGACAGCGCCTGCATCGCAGGCTCCAGCGCCGTGATCTTGAGGGCGCGAGCCTGCAAGGCTTTCACCTTGCGCTCGTTGGAAGAACCGAAGACGCGTTGGAAAATGCTCAAAGGAAGGTATCCGTTAGGCGGCGATAGGGCCCTTCGCCCGCCCGGAAAATGCGCTCAGTCAGGGGCGTGGGTGACTTAAGGACTGGCCCCGCTCAAGTCAACGCGGCGCCCCGTCTCGGGGAATACGCCAGCGGGTTGACCGTTCCCGAGAGGCGAGTAGCTTTCGGCGCACTATGAAGGCTTAGTCGCACATAAGCGCCGCGGACACCGCCGGCCACGCGACGCGCCGGGGCAGGTCCCGGGCGCGACCCTTTCCTGATCCTTCAGAGACGTTTGCATGCTTTCCAACAGCACGACGGCGACCAATCGCTATGGCGAACTGGCCGCCGAGATCTATGACATCGACAAGCCGATCGGCGCCCTGCCGGATACCCGCTTCCACCTGGAGCGGTTCGCGGGCTTCGACCGGCCCATCCTGGAGCCGGCCTGCGGGACCGGCCGCACCCTCGTCCCGTTCCTGGAGGCGGGGCTGGACATCACCGGCTTCGACCAGAGCCCGGAGATGCTGGCGCGCTGCCGGGCCCGCTGCGCCGAGCGGGGCCTGTCGCCCGACCTCGGCCAGCAGCGGTTCGAGGACTTCCGCTATCCACGGAGGTTCGGGGCGATCCTCGTGCCGGTGGGGACCTTCACCCTGATCGACGACATGGCCGTGGCGCGCTCGGTGCTGCGGCGGTTCCGTGACCACCTGGAACCGGGCGGCGTCGTGGTGCTGGACATCCAGCCGTTGGGCTTCCTGGCGAACACGCGGGACGATCGGCGGCGGTGGACGGCGCCCAACGGCGACCTGCTGACCGTCGAGGGCATCCGCACGAACACCGACTGGATGGCCCAGCGGCGCGAGGCGACGCTCCGCTACGAGCGGTGGCGGGACAACCGCCTTGTCGAGACCCACATGGAGCCGATGGCCCAGCGCTACTGGGGCCTGGAGGAGTTCCGGCTGTTCCTCGAGGCGGGCGGCTTCGGCCAGGTCAGCGTGGTCGGCAACTACGACCGCTCTCGCGGCCCGCGGTCCGGGGACCGGACCCTGACCTTCGAGGCCGTGCGCACGGCTTGACGCCGCAGAGGCCATGGCGTGGCATCGCGCCATGGCCTCCAAGACGAGCCTGAACGCCCCATAGCAAAACGGGGAGCCGAAGCTCCCCGTCCGCAGGACCCGATTGTGGCCCGGGCCTAGTAGATCTCGAACAGGCCGGCGCCGCCTTGGCCGCCGCCGATGCACATGGTCACCACGCCCCACTTGGCGCCGCGGCGCTTGCCTTCCTGCAGCAGGTGGCCGGTGCAGCGGGCGCCGGTCATGCCGAAGGGGTGGCCGATGGAGATGGAGCCGCCGTTGACGTTGTACTTCTCGGGGTCGATGCCCAGCTTGTCGCGGCTGTAGAGGCACTGCGAGGCGAAGGCCTCGTTCAGTTCCCAGATGTCGATGTCGTCGACGGTCAGGCCCTGGCGCTGCAGCAGCCGCGGCACGGCGAACACCGGCCCGATGCCCATTTCGTCCGGCTCGCAGCCGGCGGCGGCCCAGGACACGAAACGACCCATGGGCGTGAGGCCCCGACGCTCGGCTTCCTTGGCTTCCATCAGCACCACCGCGGCGGCGCCGTCGCTAAGCTGGCTGGCGTTGCCGGCGGTGATGTACTTGCCGGGCCCCTTTACAGGCTCGAGCTTGGCGAGGCCTTCGAGGGTGGTGTCGGGCCGATTGCACTCGTCGCGATCGACCGTGTAGTCGACGATGCTCTCTTCCTTCGTCTCCTTGTTAACCACCTTCATCTTGGTCTTCATCGGGACGATCTCGTCCTTGAACTTCTGCGCCTGCTGGGCCGCCGCCATGCGCCGCTGGCTCTCCAGCGAATATTCGTCCTGGTACTCGCGGCTGACCTTGTAGCGCTCGGCCACGATGTCGGCGGTGTCGATCATCGCCATGAAGATCGCCGGCGCGATATTGACCAGTTCGGGGTCGACCGCCTCGCGCGGCATACCGCCGCCCGGGATCGAGATGCTCTCCACGCCGCCGGCCACGACGCAGTCGGAGCCGTCGCCGCGGATGTGGTTCGCGGCCATCGCGATGCTTTGCAGGCCGGACGAGCAGAAGCGGTTGATCGAGACGCCGGCCGTGGTCACCGGCAGGCCGGCCAGCAAGGCCGCCTGGCGGCCGATGTTGGCCGCGCCGTGGGCGTTGTTGCCCAGGTAGCAGTCCTCGATGGCCTCAGCCTCCACACCCGACTTGGCGACGGCGTGCTTGATGGCGTGCGCGGCCATCGACATCGGCGGCGTGATGTTGAAACCACCGCGGCCGGCCTTGGCCAGCCCAGTGCGGGCGTAGGAAACGATGACGGCTTCGCGTGACATATGAAAATGATCCTTCCCAACAAATGGATTTTTGAGGCCTCGGTCCGGCCCGGAAACACTCGTCGGCATCTTTTGCATCCCGGGGCGGAAATGGCTAGGGACAGGCGGCGCTTGCGGGAGGTTCCCGAGCGTTTCCCCATCCGTGAAGGGAAGTCCTGAATGGCGCTCGCGACGACAATCCGTAACGCCGCTCTGGCCGTGGCGCTCGCCCTGGCCGTGGCCGCGTGCGGAAAGGGTCCGGGCGGGGACGCGGCGCCCGAGAGCGGCGACAAGGCCGTGGCCAAGGTCGACGGCAAGACCGTCTGGGTCTCCGACGTGAAGCGCGAGGCGATCGCCCAGGGCCTGATCGGGGAGGGCGAGCCGCTGGACACGTCGTCCGAGATGTTCCGCCAGATGATGGACGAGGTGATCGACCAGAAGCTGCTGGCCGCCGAGGCCGCGCGCCGCAAGCTGGACAAGGACGCCGTGGCGCAGCGCAAGCTGCAGGCCGCCCACGACCGGGTGCTGGGCGACATCCTCGTGGAAGCCACCGTCGCCGACGCGGTGACCGAGGCCAACATCAAGGGGCTCTACGACGAGCAGCAGAAGCTGGCGCGGCGCGGGCAGGAGATCCACGCGCGGCAGATCGTGCTGGCGACGCCGGCGGACGTGGAGGCCGTGCGCAAGCTGGTGGCGGCCGGCGGCTCGTTCGAAGCCCTGGCGATGGAGAAGTCGCGCGACGCGGCCACCCGCTTCAACGGCGGCGACCTGGGCTATTTCACCACCGACGTAATGCCCGACGGCTACGATGCGGCGCTGAAGGACGCCAAGGCGGGCCAGGTGATCGGGCCGATCCCGGTGACCGGCGGCTATGCGCTGGTGAAGGTCGAGGACGTGCGAGAGGAACAGCCGGTGCCGCTGGAGGCCGCGCGTCCGCAGATCGTCAGGTTCCTGACCTACGACCGGATCCGCGACCTGCTGGAAAAGCTCCGCGCCAAGGCCAAGGTCGAGACGCTGATCAAGCCCGAGGCGGGGGCGGCCCGGCCGATCCCGCCCGCCGACGCGCCCAAGGCCCTGCCGGCCCGGTCGGCGCATCCCCGCCCGGCGCCCGCGGCC
>CBHTUE010000351.1:0-3860 GCA_966096115.1 uncultured Phenylobacterium sp. | reverse complement strand
GCCCCAGGTCCGAGCCGCCGATGCCGATGTGGACGATGGCGCGGAACGGCTTGCCGGCGCACCCGGTCTTGGCGCCTGAACGCACGGCCTCGCAGAAGGCGCGCATGGCGTCGCGGGTGGCTTCCACGTCGCGCGACACCGGCTGGCCGTCGGCGCGGTAGTCGGCGCCGTCGGGGGCGCGGAGCGCCATGTGCAGCGCCGGCCGGCCCTCGGAGGCGTTGACCACCTCGCCGGCGAACAGCCGCGCCCGCGCCGCCTCGACGCCGCCGGCGCGCGCCAGGGCCAGCATCACGTCCAGGTCGGCCAGCGACCAGGGCTGCTTGGAGAGGTCGATCTCGAGGCTGGCGGCGGCCAGGGTCAGGCGCGCCAGCCGGTCGGGCTCGGCGGCGAACAGGCCGTCGATCCGGCGATCGCGCGCGGCCTCAGCAGCCTTGGAGAGGGCCGCCCAGGCGGCGTCGGTGCTGCTCAAGTCAGTCTCAGTCGGCGGCCGAGGAATATTTCACGCTGCAGCCATAGGGCCGGGTGACCGCCTGGGCCACCGGGCGGCCGGCCTTCACGTCGGCGAGGGCGGCGACGACGTAGTTCTTGGCAACCTTCAGGCTGTCCGGGTCGGCGGTGGGCTGGTCGTCGATGCCGCCCATGTAGACGAGGGTGCCGGCCTTATCGACAACGTACATGTGCGGGGTCGTACGCGCGCCGTACATTCGGCCGACCGTGCCCTTCGGGTCCAGCAGGACGTCGGAGGAGGCGGCGCCGACCTTGGCCTTCCACTGCTTGGCCTGGGGGCCGGTCAGGTAGCCCTGGAAGCCGGGGGCGGAGGAGATCAGGGTCAGCCAGACCACGCCTTCCTTGGCGGCTTCCTTCTGCAGGCCCTGCATGTGGCCGGAGTTGTAGTGCTTGCCGACGTACGGGCAGCCGTTGTTGGTCCATTCGAGCACCACGGTCTTGCCGTGGAACTCGGAGAGCGAGCGGGCGTGGCCGTCGGCGTCGACGGCGGTGAAGGCGGGGGCCGGCTGGCCGACGACGGGGGCGGCGGCTGCCGGTCCGGCCAGCGCCAGGCCGGCGGCGAGGCCGAGGAGAACTCTGCGGTCGAACGTCATGGCGCGGACCTCCTGGGGTTCAGCTGGGCTTGGCAGCCGCGTCGAGCGCCTTCACCACCACGCCCGTGGTCAGGATCGAGGGCAGGATAACCGGTTCGCCCCCCTTGGCGCCATACACGAGGTAGAGCGGCACGCCGGCCCGGCCGAACGAGGCCAGCTCGGCGGCGATGGCGCTGTCGCGCTTGGTCCAGTCGGCCTTGAGGTAGACGGCGTTGTCGCGCTTCAGGGCGTCGCGCACCGACGTGGTGGAGAGCGCGACGCGGTCGTTGACCTGGCAGCTGACGCACCAGGCGGCGGTGTAGTTGACCAGCACCGGGCGGCCCTCGGCGCGCAGGGCGGCCAGCCGCTCGGGGGTGTAGGGTTCGTAGTCCAGGTGGGCCGCGTCGGCCCCCGCGGCGTCCGGCGTCGCGGCCAGGGTGTACTGCGGCCAGAAGGCGCCGCCGGCCACGGCCGCCACGGCGAGGATCGCCGCCAAGCTCACCAGCGCCACGGGCCGGCCGCCCATCACCGCCCGCTTCTGCGCCGCGCCGACGATCCAGGCGGCGGCGGCCAGCACGATGCCGGCGCCCAGGATACGCGGCACGGCGTCGGAGCCCACCTGCACCGTCAGCACCCAGACCAGCCAGGCGACCGTGGCGTACATCGGGAAGGCCAGCGCCTTCTTGAAGGTCTCCATCCAGGCTCCGGGACGCGGCAGGCGGGCCAGCAGGCCGGGCGCGAAGGCCACGGCCACGAACGGCAGGGCGAAGCCGATCGCCAGCCCCAGGAACACCACTAGCGCGGCGATCGGCGGCTGGGTCAGCGCCCAGCCCACCGCGGGACCCATGAAGGGCGCAGTGCAGGGGGCGGCCACGACCACGGCCAGCACGCCGGTGAAGAACGACCCGGCCAGGCCGCCGCCGGAGGCCAGGCCCGAGCCCACGCCCTGCAGCGAGGTCCCGACCTCGAACACGCCGGAGAGGTTCAGCGCCACCGCCAGCATCAGGAGCGCCAGGGCCGCGACGACGGGCGGGTCCTGCAGCTGGAAGCCCCAGCCGAGCTGATTGCCGGCGGCGCGCAGTGCGATCAACAGGGCGGCCAGGCCCAGGAAGGTCGCCAGCACGCCCGCGCCGAACGCCAGCCCCTGCCGCCGCGCCACGGACTCGTAGCCGCCGTGGCCCGCGAGCGAGGCGGCCTTCATGGCCAGCACCGGGAAGACGCAGGGCATCAGATTCAGGATCAGCCCGCCCACGAAGGCGAAGAAGGCCGCGCTGGCCAACCCCAGATTCGCGGCGCCCGCGGGGACGACGGCCTTCACCGGCGGCGGGCCGAGGCCGCCGGCGCCGGGCGGGATCGGTCCCGGCGCGGCGGTGACCTCGTAGGCCTTGCCGGCCAGCGCGATCACGCCGGCCAGGGCCTTTGGCGGGGTCGGGGACTGGAAGTCGTAGCCGGAGGTCAGGGTCAGCGTCAGGCCGTCGGGCCCGCGGTCGATCGGCTGCGGCTTGGCGTGGTCGATGACGGTGCCCGAGAACGGATAGAAGTAGGCGCCGCCCAGGTCCGCGCCCTTCAGCGCCGGCCCGGTGATGGCGAGCTTCACGACCTCGCCCTGCTTCTCGAAAGCGGCCGCGAGCCCCGCGGGCTTCGGCGCATCGGCCAGGGTCTGGGTGATCTTGCCGCCCCACTGCGGGTCGGCGGGCGCGGGCGCGGCGGTGACCGGCAACTGCAGCTTCAGGACCGCGTCCTCGGGCACGCAGATGTCGGCGCAGACCAGGAAAGCGGCCTTGCCCGTCAGGGTGACGGTCTCGCCGACCTTGGCGCTGGCCGGCGCGGTCAGGGCGACGGGCAGCAGCACCTCGCCCTCGTAGCCGTAGTTCACCAGCGGGCCGACCGGCAGGCGGTGCGGCGTGGGCCAGGTGAAGTCCGAGGCGGTCCAGCCGGGCGGCAGGGTCCAGGTGAGCTTGGTGGCCTCGCCGCTGTCGCCGGCGTTGCGCCAATAGGTGTGCCAGTCCTTCTGGATCTTCTGGCGCAGCGCGACGTGGATCGTCTGCCCGGGCGCGATGCCCTGGGCCGCAGCGACCAGCTCGGCCTGGATGTGGCCGGTATTCACCGGCTGGGCCCAAGCCGCTGCAAAGGGAGCGGCGCCCGAAACGACCAGGGCGAGCAGCGCGCCGAACAGAAACCGCCCCAAGGGGAAACCCATCGTCATGTCCCGACTGTACCGGCGCTATATGGCGCACCGATGCCCTAGTCGCAAAGAACGGGCGCAAAGTGACGCGCAACGCTCGACTCAGGGCCTGCGCCCGGCATCATCGGGGAATCACGTTCTCCCGCCAGGAGCTTCGCTTGCCCGCATCCTTCGACGACATCCAGATCGGCCAGGTCGCCACCCTGGGGGCCATGGCGGTGGACGCCGCGGCCCTGGAGGCCTTCGCCACCGCCTTCTGCCCCGGCTGGACCACCGACCGCGGCGCGCCCGACGCCATGGTCTTCGCCATCTGGGCCAAGCTGGACGTGATGGCGTCGGACAACTGGCGCCAGACCAAGCGCCTGGGCGTGGATGCGCTGCGCTGGATGCGCAACCCGCCGGCCGGCGAACTGCTGCGCGGCCGGATGACGGTAATGGCTAAGGACCCCGTCGGCGACGACAAGGGCATCGTCATCGCCCAGCACGACCTGCTGGATGAGGGCGGCCGGCTGGTGTTCTCGTGCCTGACGCGGAGCGTGTTCGCACGGTAGGGTGGCGTAGTCGCTCCCCCTTTGGGGGAGCTGTCGGCGAAGCCG
>CBHTUE010000350.1:0-3920 GCA_966096115.1 uncultured Phenylobacterium sp. | reverse complement strand
CTTGGCGGGACCCTTGCGGGTGCGGGCGTTGGTGTGGGTGCGCTGACCGCGGACCGGCAGGCCCTTGCGGTGACGCAGGCCGCGATAGCAGGCCAGGTCCATCAGGCGCTTGATGTTGACCGCGGTCTCGCGGCGCAAATCGCCTTCGACCATGTAGTCGCGGTCGATGGTCTCGCGGATCTGCAGCACTTCCTGGTCGGTCAGCTGGTTGACGCGCCGGGCGTCCTCGATGCCGACCTTGCTGACGATCTCGCGGGCCTTCGCCTCGCCGATGCCATGGATGTACTGCAGCGCGACCACGACGCGCTTGTTGGTGGGGATGTTGACGCCAGCGATACGAGCCACGTGGGAAGTTCTCCAAGATCACGCAAGAGAAGCGCGAATGGCGCCCCGACCCTCAACACCCGTAGGCGTCGGCCGGCGCGTCCTTCGCGCTCTTTCGCGGAAGCGCCCCGTTATATGGATCGACGACGCGTCGTCAATGGGCGAAACGCCCAAATGTGAACGAAATGCTGCGCGCGCAAGGGGTTCTCTGCCCTCGCGCGGGTCTTCGGGCTCGGATGCAACCGGCCAAGCGTCAGGAAAGCATGGGTCGGCGTGATCCGCAATCCGCAGCAACCCACTGGGGAATCAGCGCCGGAGGGGCGTCGCCGTCAGGCCATCGCCGCGTCGATGCCGGCAGCGACGGCCTCGACCGAGCCCATGCCGTCGACTTCAGTGAGCTTGCCCTGCCCCTGGTAGTACGGCAGCAGCGGCGCGGTCTGGGTGTTGTAGGCGTTCAGCCGGATCACGAAGCTTTCCGGGTTGTCGTCCGGGCGGCCCGACTCGGCGAAGCGGCCGGCGATGCGCTGCTTCAGCGCCTCGTCGTCGACCTTCAGGCGGATGACCAGGTCGATCTTGGACCCGCGGTGGGCCAGCATGGAGTCCAGGGCTTCGGCCTGGGCCAGCGTGCGCGGGAAGCCGTCGAAGATCGCGCCGCCCGCGGCCTCGGCCTCGGGCAGCCGGCTTTCGATCAGTTCGATGACGATCTCGTCGGAAACCAGTTCGCCGCGCTGCATGATGCCGGAGACCCGCTGCCCCAGCTCCGAGCCGGAGGCGATCGCCGCGCGCAGCATGTCGCCGGTCGACAGCTGGACCATGTTGCGTCCGTCGACCAGGCGCTTGGCCTGGGTGCCCTTCCCCGCCGCCGGCGGTCCGAACAGGATCAGGTTCATCCGAGACAACTCCCCCAGAGCCGGCTTCGACGACCGGCTCATCTTTCCTCAGACTCGCATCCCGAGGGACGCGGGGCGGCGCTCTTGATGGCGCCCGTTCGCTACGTCAGCCAACCCCGAATTAACGGCCGCGACCGCGCAGCTTCGACTTCTTGATCAGGCCCTCGTACTGGTGGGCCAGCAGGTGCGACTGGATCTGCGCCACGGTGTCCATCGTCACGCTCACCACGATCAGCAGCGACGTGCCGCCCATGTAGAACTGGACGTTGAACATCCCGATCAGCGCCTCGGGCACCAGGCAGACGATGGCGATATAGGCCGCGCCGATCACCGTCAGGCGGGTCAGCACATAGTCCATGTACTCCGCCGTCCGCTTGCCGGGCCGGATGCCCGGGAGGAAGCCGCCGTACTTGCGCAGGTTCTCGGCCGTGTCCTCGGGGTTGAACACCACCGAGGTGTAGAAGAAGCAGAAGAAGATGATCAGGGCGCCGTACAGCACCACGAACAGCGGCCGGCCGTGGGTCAGTTGGCCCACCGCATAGGGCAGCCACTGCAGCCATTCCGGCAGATTCGCCTTGGCGGCGAAGCCCATCACCGTCGCCGGCAGCAGCAGCAGCGAGCTCGCGAAGATCGGCGGGATGACGCCGGAGGTGTTGATCTTCAGCGGCAGGAACGAGGTGTCGCCGCCGAACATGCGGTTGCCGACCTGGCGCTTGGGGTACTGCACCAGCAGGCGCCGCTGGGAGCGTTCCATGAACACGATCGCCACCGTCACGGCGATCACCAGCACCAGGATCATCAGCAGCGTGCCGGGGTTCATCGAGCCGGCGCGGACCGACTCCAGCGCCTGGATCAGGTACTGCGGCAGCACCGCCACGATGCCGGCGAAGATGATCAGCGAGACCCCATTGCCGACGCCGCGGCTGGTGATCTGCTCGCCCATCCACATCAGGAACATGGTGCCGCCGGTCAGCGTCACGACCGTCGAGACCACGAAGAACACGCCGGGGTTCTCGACCAGGCCGGGGCTCTGGCTGAGACCCACGGCGATGCCGAAACTCTGGAACACCGCCAGCACGACGGTGAGGTAGCGGGTGTACTGGTTGAGCGTCTTGCGCCCTGCCTCGCCGCCTTCCTTCCGCAGCTTCTCCCACGGCGGATAGACCGTCCCCAGGAGCTGCACGATGATCGAGGCCGAGATGTACGGCATCACGTTCAGGGCGAAAATGGCCATCCGCTGGACGGCGCCGCCGGAGAACATGTTGAACATGCCCAGGATGCCCTGGGCCTGGCCGGTGAAGGCCTGCTGGAAGGCGACCGGGTCGATGCCGGGGATCGGGATGTAGGTGCCCAGGCGATAGACGACCATCGCCATCAGGGTGAACCAGATGCGCTTGTGGAGCTCCGTCGCCTTCGAGAAGGCGTCGAAGTTCAGGTTCGCGGCGAGCTGTTCAGCGGCCGAAGCCATTTAAGCAAATCCCCTGACTCGGTAGGTCCCGCTCAGATAGGGCGCGCCGCTCCCGATAGCGAGAGCGGCCCTGGCCTAGCTTACGCTTCGGCCGTCTCGGCCGCCGCTTCGGGCTTGGTCGTGGTGATCTTGCCGCCGGCCTTTTCCACGGCCGCGCGGGCCGAGGCGGTGGCGGCGTAGACGGTCAGCGTGAGCTTCGACTTGCACTCGCCTTCGCCCAGCAGCTTCACGCCGTCCTTGGCGCGGCGGATGACGCCCGCCTTCAACAGCGCGTCGGCGTCGATGTCGGCCTTGGCGTCGAGCTTGCCGGCGGCGACCGCCTGCTCGATGCGCCACAGGTTCACCTCGGCGAAGTCCTTGCGGTTGCGCGAGGTGAAGCCGCGCTTCGGCATGCGCATGTGCAGCGGCATCTGGCCGCCTTCGAAGCCGTGGATCGACACGCCCGAGCGCGCCTTCTGGCCCTTCACGCCGCGACCGGCGGTCTTGCCCTTGCCCGAACCCGGGCCGCGGCCGACGCGCATGCGGTTCTTGGTGGAGCCCTCGCGGGGGCTCAGCTCGTTGAGCTTGGTCATATGTGCCTCTCCTTGGAGATCTGTCGCCCGGCGGACGCCGGACTCGGCTGATGTGTCTTGGGTGGGGGTCGAAGGCCTTAGCCTTCGACCACGTCCACGAGGTGGTGGACCGTGGCGATCATGCCGCGCACCGAGGGGGTGTCCTCGAGCGTGGAGACGCGGCCGACCCGGTTCAGGCCCAGGCCGGCGAGCGTGGCGCGCTGGTCCTTGGTCCGACGGATCGGGCTGCCGGTCTGGCGAACGGTGACTTTGCCTTCAGACTTGGCCATCTGCTTAACCTTCCGCGTCCGCCGCGGCCGCTTGAGCCGAGGCGCCGTCGGCGCGACGGCCGATCACGTCCGAGACCTTCTTGCCGCGCTTGGCCGCAACCTGGCGGGGCGAGGACTGGGCCTTCAGCGCTTCGAACGTGGCGCGCACCATGTTGTAGGGGTTGGACGAGCCGACCGACTTGCCGACCACGTCCTGGACACCCAGGGTTTCCAGAACCGCACGCATCGGGCCGCCGGCGATGACGCCGGTGCCGGGAGGCGCCGCGCGGACCATCACCTTGCCCGCGCCCCAGCGGCCGTTGCCGTCGTGGTGCAGGGTGCGGGATTCGCGCAGCGGCACGCGGATCATCGACTTCTTGGCTTCTTCGGTCGCCTTGCGGATGGCTTCCGGCACTTC
>CBHTUE010000349.1:0-3936 GCA_966096115.1 uncultured Phenylobacterium sp. | reverse complement strand
CGCCGGCAAGCGCTCGCGGGCGCAGACCGACGCGCCGACGATCCGGCTCGACTTCACGGCCGCGCGCGCCGAGGCCAGCGGCGGCCGCGAACGCCGCCTGGCCGAGCGCCTCAGCGCCGACGCCGCCGAGGCCGTGGCGGCGGCCGAGGCCCGGGTCGAGCGGGTGCGCCGCCTGGCCTTCGACCTGCCGCCGTCTGGCCTGGCGGCCGGCAAGACGGTGCTGGCGTTCGCGGACGTGGGGTTCGCCTATCCCGGCGGGCCGTCCCTGCTCACGCGCCAGTCGCTGCGCCTGACCGGGCCCGAGCGGGTCGCCGTCTCCGGGCCCAACGGCAGCGGCAAGACCACGCTGATCCGCCTGGCGGCCGGCGAGCTGGAGCCCACGGCCGGGCGCGTCGTGCGCGGCGTGAAGGCGGCGTTCCTCGACCAGCAGACCGCGCTGCTGGGCGACGACGCCACCCTGGTCGCGGCCTTCCGACGCCTGAACCCGGCCGCCGGCGAGAACGCCGCCCGCGCCGCGCTGGCCCGCTTCCTGTTCCGCAACACGCTGGCGGAGAAGCCGGTCGCGGCGCTGAGCGGCGGCGAACGCCTGCGCGCCGCCCTGGCCTGCGTCCTTCTGGGCGACACGCCGCCCCAGCTGCTCATCCTCGACGAGCCCACCAACCACCTGGACCTGGACTCGATCGCCGCCGTCGAGGACGCGCTGTCGGGCTACGACGGCGCGCTCCTCGTGGTGAGCCACGACCGGGACTTCCTGGAGGCGGTGGGCGTGGAGCGGGAGATTGTGCTCCAGCCCTGACTCTTGCCTTTCCCGCACGCGGGAAAGGGGGACCGCCGGCCGAGCGAAGCGAAGAGCCGGGGGTGGAAAGGGCAAGCCTCAGGCGTGGCAGATCGACTGGACGTCCGTGGCTCCCTGCCGGCCGCTCGCCCTTCCCACCATTCGCTCTTCGCTGCGCTCGGCGAACGGTCCCTCCTTCCCGTGAACGGGAAGGGCAAGGATCGTCGCTTTACACGCCCGCCGCGATCACCGCCTCCACCACCGCCCCGGCGTCCCGGTCCTGCGCGATGGCCCGGTACTCCGGCGAATTGGCCCAGTTGAGCGCCGCGTCGCGGTCGTCGAAGGCGAGGAGGACGACCTTGCGGTCGTCGCTCCCCTCCAGGCTCTGCGGCTGCTCGTCCGCCGATAGCAGGCGGCCGCCGTGCTGGCGCAGCACCGGCGCGAAGGCGGCGGCGTAGCGGTCGTAGGGTTCGCGATCGTGCACGGCCACGCGGGCGATGACGTAGACGGTCATCACCCCAGCCCTCCGAAGCCTTGGCGAAGGAGGGTCATGCCGCCATCCGCTTCACGACCCGGAAGACGCCGTTGGCCCGCGCGCACGGCTGGCCGTCGGCGGTGACGAAGGCCTGAGTGAAGCACAGGGTCCCGCCGGGCTTCACGAACATGGTGTCCCACTCCAGCCATTGGCCGGTGAGCGCGGAGCCCAGGAAGTCGACAGTGAGGTTCACCGTCACCAGACTGGAGCCTTCGCCCAGCTTGCGCGCGCAGCTGAGACCCATGGCGTTGTCGGCGAGCGCGCTGATCAGCCCGCCGTGCACGAAGCCGCGGCTGTTGGTGTGGGCGGCGCCGGCCCGCAGGCCCAGCACCACGGTGTCGCCCGAGAGCCGCCGGTAGAGCGGCTCCCAGGGTTCGGTCAGCGGGCTCTTGCGGTCGTGCCGCGTGAAGCCCTCCGGCACGTCGAACAGGATGTCCATCATGCCGCCCCCGCGAGCTTGCCCAGGCTCTCCAAGGTGCCGACGCAGGCGCGCGCCGCCTCCTGGCCCTTCACCCGGAAGTGGGCATGGAAGAAGCCCTGGTGCACGTCGTGCTCATGGAAGTGGTGCGGCGTCAGCACCACCGAGAACACCGGGGTCTCGGTCGCCAGCTGCACCTGCATCAGCGCGTTGATCACCGTCGAGGCGACGAAGTCGTGGCGGTAGATGCCGCCGTCCACCACGAAGCCGGCGGCCACGATGGCGGCGTAGCGGCCGGTGCGGGCCAGGGTCTGGGCATGCAGCGGAATCTCGAACGAGCCGGGGGTCTCGAAACGCTCGATGACGTCTTCGGCGTAGCCCAGCTTGGCCATCTCCTCGACGAAGCCGGTGTAGGCCTCGCGGACGATATCGGCGTGCCAGAGCGCGTGGATGAAGGCGATGCGGCCGGCGCGGAAGGCGCCGTTGGCGGTGGGGAACTCCAGGGTCTGGAGCTTCTGGGTCGTAACTTGCGTCATGGTCTTCTCCCTGACCGGGTTCAAAGGACCACGACTCAGGGGCAGGCCGCCCACGCGTGGACGGAATCCCGCCCGCGACGCGTTCGACCGTTCTCATAACCGGACTATGACCGTCGGCCCCGGGATCGCACCGGGTCTGCTCGTCCTTGCTGGCCGTGAGGCCATCAAGCGCCCGCGGGCTCGTCCCGCCCCTGTGCGGAGGAGGGCATTACCGCCGGTGGGGAGTTGCACCCCGCCCTGAGAACGTAGGCCGCCGGAATCTCCGATGGCGAGGGCAGGATAGGCCGGTTCCCTTGCGTCAAACAAGTGTTTGAATGCTGTGCGGGCGTTCAAAAATTAGGGGCTTGACATGGTCATGGAGATCGGTAGATTGTCAGGTGCCAAGTTTGTGGTTTGCGTGCAAAAATAGTTGTTGCGCGACCCTTTTTTGGCGCGTATACGACCGCCCGTTGGGAGGAATCTCGGCGGGTTTTTCTTTGGCCGCGTCCGGTCGCGCGGCCCTTCGACAGATCAGCTCACCCCGGCTTCGAGCCGGACCGCCAGCAGGCGCGCCTGCGGGCGCGAGAGTCTGTCGCCCCGCCGCGACATCTCCGCTGACAGGGGAGGAACCGTCATGCCTACGCCCATCGTCAACCGACCCGGCGTCACCGTCTAACCCGCCCCGGCGGCCCGAGCGGCCGCGTCTGACATCGACATCCACGCCCTGGCCGCGTCCGCCGACGCGTCGCCGTCGCGTCCCTATCACTGTCCCAAGGAGCTCCCATGGATTGCGCCTCCGCGCCTGAGTCTGCGTCTGGGTCCGCGCCCGTCGATTTCGCCGAGCTCGGTCCGGTCAGCCTGCCCTGGACCAAACGCTTTCGCGTGCGCTCGGCCGTCGTCGGCCAGGACTTCCAGATCGACGTCGCCTGGCCACCGGTCCCGCCGGAGGAGGGCCGGAAGCTGCCGGTCGTGTTCGTCCTCGACGGAAACCACACCTTCGCCATGGCCGCGCAGGCCGCGCGGTCGCTGCAGGGCGGCCCGTTCCCGATGGCCCCCACCCTGGTGGTCGGGATCGGCTACCACTTCGAGCGGACCGAGGATCTCGGCCGCTGGGGGCTGCTGCGCGTGCGCGACTTCACACCCTGCAGCGACAAGCTCTTCGAGGAGCAGTACCCCGGCGCGCCGGTGACGCCCGACGGCGCCGACGACTTCCTGCGCTTCCTGGAGGAGGAGTTGACGCCGTTCCTGGCCGAGCGGCTGCCGATCGACGCGGCCGATCGCACGTTGGTGGGCGCGTCGCTGGGCGGGTTCTTCGCGCTCTATGCGGTGATGAACCGGCCGCAGGCGTTCCAGCGGTGCATTGCCATCAGCCCCGCCATCTACTGGGGCGACAGCATGCTGCTCGAGATGGAGGCCCAGTTGTCATGGCGGGCCCAGGACCTGCCGCTGCGGCTGTTCCTGGCCGCCGGCGGGCTCGAGGAGGGGCATGGCGCGCGCCAGGCGCTGGTCTCCAACGTCTACCGCCTCGAAGCCCTGCTGCGTGGCCGCAACTACCCCAACCTCGACCTCGCCACCCGGATCTTCGAGGGCGAGAACCACATGAGCGTCTTCCCGGCGGCGGTTACCCGCGGCCTGGGCCACGTGTTCGGCGGCTATCCCGACATGTCCGACTGGGCCCGCGCGCTGCGCCGCT
>CBHTUE010000348.1:0-4028 GCA_966096115.1 uncultured Phenylobacterium sp. | reverse complement strand
CCCTCGGTGGTGTCGCCCGACGGGATGCCGTCGATGTCGAAGGGCACGACCTGGCCGTCGAACACGCACAGGATCCGGCGCAGCGGCCGCACCCAGCGCAGCTTCGAGACGCCCGAGACCATCGACTTGGGCCACGGGAAGTCACGCACGATGGACTCGACCATCTCGGCGACGATCTCCGGCGTCGGCCGGCCCTTGCGGTTGATCGTGGCGAAGAAGACGCCGTCGCGCTCGACCAGGTCGGACTTCTTAAGGCCCGTGGAGCGTAGGAAGCCCTCGATGGCCTGCTCCGGGGCGTTGGCGCGGGGGCCCTTGCGCTCCTCGGAGCGGTCGGCCTGCGCCTCGGGCAGCCCCTCGGCCACCAGGGTCAGGCGCCGCGACCCGGCGAAGGTCTTCAGCGCCTCGGGCAGCAGGCCCTCGGCGGCCAGCTTCTCGCGGGCCATGCGCTCCAGGTCGCGAGCGGCGTTCGCCTGCATGCGCGCGGGGATCTCTTCGGACAGCAGTTCGAGCAGCAGCTGGGGCATCAGGAGGCGCTCGGTTCGACGGGGGTCGGCGAGAGCTTCACCATCGCTCTCTCTTCGGGAGACAGATGGGGCCAGAGGACGCGCGTGGTGTAGTGACCGTAGACCAACCCGTCCTTCGAGTAGGTCCAGTCCGTGATCAGGGATTGGCTTACCCGGACCTCGGAACCCTGCTTCATCGCAGGCAGGTGCTCCGGGATGTTGGTCAACTCGGCGACGACCTGGTCGCCCTCACGGCGGCTCAGAAAGGCCCAGATGTGCTCTTTGAACCCGTCATCACCCGTCATCATCAGCTTCACCGCGTAGTCGCTGGTTCCAGGCCGTTTGCCCTCGAAAGCGGCCCAGAACACCGGCAACGTCGCCTGCGCCTGCTTGATCGCGGCGTTCATCGCCGCATCGTCCGCTCCGGTGTTGATGACCCGGTCGCGGGGCTCGGCCTGCTCGCGGGAGCATGCCGCCAAGCCTGAGGTGACCAGTGCGGCGGCGGCCGCGATGATCAAGGCCCGTCGCATCAGGCGTTCCCGCCCTGGCTCGACACCCAGGCCTCGGCGCACATCTTACAGAGGTCGCGGATGCGGCCGATGTAGCTCTGGCGCTCGGCCACCGCGATCGCGCCGCGGGCGTCCATGATGTTGAACAGGTGGCTGGCCTTCAGCACGTGGTCGTAGGCCGGCAGCGCCAGCGGCTGGCCCTGGCGGCCCTTCATCGACAGGATGCGCGGCACCTCGCGCTCCATGTCCTCGAACTGGCGCTTGGCTGTCTCGACGTCGGCGACCTCCAGCTCGAAGGCGGAGAACTGCTGCTCGTTCGGCAGGTAGATGTCGCCGTAGGTGAACTCGTCGTTGAAGCGCAGGTCGTAGACGTTTTCCTTGTCCTGCAGGTACAGGCTCAGGCGCTCCAGGCCGATGGTCAGTTCGCCGGCCACCGGGAACACGTCCAGCCCGCCCACTTGCTGGAAGTAGGTGTACTGGGTGATCTCCATCCCGTCGCACCAAACCTCCCAGCCCAGGCCCCAGGCCCCGACGGTCGGGTTCTCCCAGTCGTCCTCGACGAAACGGATGTCGTGCAGGCCGGGATCGATGCCGATCGCCTCCAGGCAGCCGAGATAGAGCTCCTGCAGGTTCTCCGGATTGGGCTTCAGGATCACCTGGTACTGGTGGTGCTGGTGCAGGCGGTTGGGGTTCTCGCCATAGCGCCCGTCGGCCGGCCGGCGCGACGGCTGGACGTAGGCCACCTTCCACGGCTTGGGGCCCAGCGTGCGCAGAACCGTCATCGGCGAGAGCGTGCCGGCGCCCACTTCCACATCGTAAGGCTGCAGAATCGCGCAGCCCTGCTTGCTCCAATAGTCATGGAGTTTCAGGATAAGGCCCTGAAATGACAGCGGTTGTTCAGGCATCGGGGCTGGCTTGTTCGCAGGCGCAAAAAAAGTCGGCGGACCATAGGGCCCGCCGACCTTTGCTTCAACCCGCCCCGAGCCTTCTTCGGAAGGCTTGGGTAGGCGCGCGCTGCGCCCGGGCGGGTGTTAGTTGCCCCGCGCGGCCGTGCGCTTGCCGGCGTGCGACATGGGCTGGCCGTACTTGGCGCGGTTCTCGGCGGTGTCCGGCACGGGCCCGTTGGTCACGGTCAGATTGGTGACTGTGGCCGGCGCGCTGGCGGAGACGTCGGCGCTGGCGGCCGGCGCGGCCGGGGTCGTTTCGGTGGTCGACGTGGCCGACACGGTCGGGGCCGGCGGCAGGGCCTCGGCGGTCGGCGCGGGGGTCCCGACCGGGACGTGCACCTTCTCCTGGTACTGCTTGTCGTCGGACGGGGCGTGCGCGCCGTTCCAGTCGCCGGTCACCGAGCCGGGGGTCGGCGCGGCCGGGGGCTGCTGCGCGTAGGCCGCGCCGCCCAGGAGGGCGACAGCGGCCGTGGCGATGGTGAGGTGAGTGAGCTTCATCGTCAGTACTCCTGAGGTCTGGGCGAAAAATCTGCGCCCTTCCTCGATGTGCTGACGCTCTACGGCTCAGGCAGCGGTTGGTTCCCTGAGACGGCCTATTTCGCCGGAGGCGCAGCCGTTCCAGGGGCCGCGGGCGCGGGCGCCGGATCGACAGCGCCCTGGCCGGCGATCAGGACGTGGTCGACCACGTAGAGCAGGCCGCTCGAGGTCTTTACGTCGGCCTGGATGATCGTGGCGCCGTCCACCTTCAGCACGCCGCCCTCGTCGCTGCCGTCCAGCAGGATGTTGTCCTGCAGGCCCGACGGGACCGGGCCCTTCACGCCTTTGATCTTGGTCGAGGGCCAGGGAAGGTTGATCACGTGGTGCAGCAGGAAGCGCTGCATCGCCGCCTTGTCGGCGGTGAGCTTGGCCAAGTCGGCCGGCGGCATCGCGGCGAAGGCGGCGTCGGTCGGCGCGAACACGGTCAGGTTCGTATTGGTGTTGAACAGGCCGGTCAGGTTGGTGTCGGCCAGGCCCTTGGTGAAGACCGTGAACTGGCCGTTGAGCTTCAGCGTGTCGACCAGGCCGCCGTTGGCGACGACCGGCTTGTAACCCGCGGCGGCGGCGGCCGGGGCCGGAGCCGGGGCCGGGGTCTGCGCGAGCGCGGCGCACGGCGCTGAGATCAGGGCCACGGCAGCGGCGGCGGAGAGAAGGCGGGTCGTCGGCGACATACAGGTTCCTTGTGGTTTCGGCAGCGACCCCCCTTATGGGCCGCCGGGACTACGCGGGAGACGCTGGCAGGTTTCCTAGCATCACGGGGTCGTGAGACTAGGCCCGGAAAGCGCCGGATTTACGACGGCCTGCGCGGGCGTCAAGCACCGGTTGTCGCGTCCCGTCCCCTGTGTCTGCTGAAAACCGAGGCGCCTCGTCCCATCGGCGCCCAAGAAACAGGCGCGCTCCGGGTTCTTCACGAAACCGTAAAGCCAGCGCGCCGCTCGGCCCCGGCCCGCGACATAGCGTCGGCCCGACCGCCGCCAAGGGGAGTCTCCGCGGCGGTTCAGAGCAATTCAAGAGGGGTTGGGCCCGCCCTCAGGGCCGGACGCGGGAGCGAGTGGATGAAACTCATCATGGCGATCGTCAAACCGTTCAAGCTGGACGACGTGCGCGAAGCGCTCGTCAGCGCCGGCGTGGAGGGGCTGACGGTCTCGGAGGTCAAGGGATATGGCCGGCAGAAGGGCCAGACCGAGATCTATCGGGGGGCGGAATACCAGATCAACTTCCTGCCCAAGGTGAAGCTGGAGGCCGTCGTCGACGACGGGGCCGCCGCCAAGGCCGTGGAGGCCATCAAGGCCGCCGCCGCCACCGGCAAGATCGGCGACGGAAAGATCTTCGTCCTCGACGTCTCGGAAGCCGTGCGCATCCGGACGGGCGAGACGGGCGCGGCTGCGCTCTAAACGGGACAAGGGGATAGATTCATGAAATCACTCGTCAAACAACGGCTGGCTGGGCTGATGCTCGCCGCCGTAATGGCCGGGTCGCCCCTCGCGGCCCTGGCCCAGACACCGGCCCCCGCGCCGGCGGCCGCCGCTCCG
>CBHTUE010000347.1:0-4072 GCA_966096115.1 uncultured Phenylobacterium sp. | reverse complement strand
CGGGCCTCACCGGGGGGTTCGCCTGCGTGGTGGTCGTCGCGCTGCCCCAAGGGTTCATGCGCGACGACCGCCTGATGGTGTTCGAGCGCCGCCCCTGACGCGCGCTGACGCGGCTAGTTTTGACGGTCCACGCGCCCGCGAGGCGCGAAGTCCCAAGCTTCACTTTAGAAAACAAGCTGGACCATAGAAATACGCGCGCGAGATGAAGACAAAAACCAAGCTCTTCCTTAGATGACGCCGACGTCCTTATGCGGCGGTTCGCCGCATAAGCTTGACCATAACCTTCCGTGCCATAGGTCGCGGCACGTGCTCGCCTTGCGCCAGGCTGCGGATCACTTCAGGTCTTGCGCACTCATCGGGGGACTTCCATGCCCAGCACCGACAACGGGCTGCCGCCCGCCTACGCGCCTGATCATGTGCTGATCCAGTACCTGCCCGGACAGCCGGCGGGGCATCTGAAGATCCAGTTCCTGGAACTCGGCGTCGTCGCCAGCGAGACCATCACCCCGCCCGGCGCGTCCGAAGAGGTCTCCCGGCTGACACTGGGCGAAGGTGTGAGCGTGGAGCAGGCCATCCACGCGCTGTCGGGCCTCCCCGGTGTCGGGCTGGTGGAGCCGGACTACATCGTCACGACCGACGCGATGAGCAACGACACCAATGTTGTGGCCGGGCAGACCTGGGGCCTCTACGGCGACGTCGGCGCGCCGATCAATGTGTATGGGAGCCAGGCGGAGGAGGCCTGGGCGGCGGGCTACACCGGCTCGAACAAGGTGGCCGTGGGTGTCGTGGACTCCGGCATCGACTACACCCATCCCGACCTCTACCTGAACGTCTGGCTGAACCAGAAGGAGATCCCGGCCGCGCTCAAAAGCGTGCTGAAGGATACCGACGGCGACCACCTGATCACCTTCCGCGATCTCAACAACGTCCTGAACGCCTCCTATGTCGCCGACAAGAACGGCAACGGACGCATCGACGCCGGCGACCTGCTGAACGACACCCGGTGGGAAAACGGCATCGACGAGGACGCCAACGGCTACAAGGACGACCTGGTCGGCTGGGACTTCGTCAACAATGACAACGATCCCATGGACGACGCCGGCCACGGCACCCACGTCGCCGGGACGATCGGCGCGATCGGCGGCAATGGCGTCGGCGTCGCCGGGATCGGCTGGAACACCCAGCTGGTGGCGCTGAAGTTCCTCGACGCTTCGGGCAACGGCCTGACCTCCAACAGCATCCGGGCGCTGGACTATTTCACCAGCGCCTCGCAGGCCGGCACGGGCGTCGACTTCGCCGCGACCAACAACAGCTGGGGCGGCGCGGGCTATTCCGGCTCGCTGCTGAGCGCGATCACGCGCGGCGCCCAGGCGCAGATCCTCTATGTGGCGGCGGCCGGCAACGGCGGGGCGGACGGCGTCGGCGACAACAACGACGTCACCGCCTATTACCCTTCGGGCTATTCGACGGTGGCGACGGCTGGCTACGAGGCGGTCGTCTCGGTGGCGGCGATCACCAGCACCGGCGCGCTGGCCTCGTTCTCGAACTACGGCGCCACATCTGTGGACCTGGGCGCTCCGGGCCAGTCGATCTACTCGACGATGAGGGGCGGCGGCTACGGCTACATGAGCGGCACGTCGATGGCGACGCCGCATGTCACCGGTGCGATCGCGCTCTATGCGGCCGCCGCGCCGGCGGCGAGCGCCGCGACGATCCGGGCCGACCTACTGGCGACCACCGACTTCACCGCGTCCCTCGACAACAAGACGATGACCGACGGGCGTCTTGACGTCGGACGGCTGCTGGCCAAGCTCGCGCCTCCCCCGCCGCCGCCTCCGCCGCCATCCGGCGCCTTCATCGTCGGCACGGCGGCGGGCGACATGATCACGCCGACGGCGACGGTCGCCGGCCAAGCGCTGCCGACGAGCGGCGCAGACACGTTGCAAGGGATGGACGGCGCGGACACGCTGGACGGCGGCGCAGGCGCGGACCGTATGGAGGGCGGCGCGGGCGCCGACCGCTACATCGTCGACAATCCCGGCGACCAGGTCATTGAAACCCTCTCCGGCACGCCGGGCGGCTACGATACGGTCTGGGCCTCGATCAGCTACACCTTGCCGACCAACGTGGAGCGGCTGACCCAGACCGGGACCGGGTCGGTCAACGGCGTCGGCAATGCTCTCAACAACGTTCTAGCCGGCAATGCCGGGGCGAACAGCCTGTCTGGACTGACCGGAAACGACGAACTCAACGGCGGGGCGGGCGACGACACCCTGGCGGGTGGCGCGGGCGCAGACCGGCTCACCGGCGGCCTCGGGCGAGACCAGTTCCTCCTGGTCCATGGCGAAGCCAACGGCGACACGATCATCGACTTCGCGTCGGGCGACCTCATCCGGCTCACGGGCTACGCCGCCGGTTCGTCGATCGCCCACGTCGCGGGCAGCGCCACCGACTGGGTGATCACCAACGGTGTGGGCGGTGACGTTGAGACAATCCATCTGTCCAACGCCTACGCGTTGCAGAGCGGCGACTTCCTCTTCGCGTGATGATCGGCCCCCCGGCGTTCGCCGAGGAGCCGTACATCCGCGGCTCGCTAGACGGCGAAGGCCAGCGTGCGACGCCGCCGCATCAGGGCGCCGACCCCGCCGAAGCCGATGATCATCATCGCCCAGGTCGCCGGCTCAGGAACGCCGTTGCCGATATTGGCGCTGTCGCTGGCGAAGGTGCCCACCGAGTCAGCGGTCCAGGCGGCGGCCGAGAAGCCCGGCGTGATCCCCGACAGGCCGACCGCGAAGTCGCCCGCCGTCTGGCCGGTGAAATCGAGGAAGTCGGACGTGTAGGTGACCGTGCCGCCGCCCGGCTGGGTGCCGAACAGGGCGCCCGAGCCACCCGCGCCGGCCAGCGTCGCGTGGGTGAAGTTGAGGGTGAGCAGGTTGGCCATGTCGCTGACGCGATGGAACGAGATTGTCCCGTCGAACGGCGAGCCCCCGGCGTCAACGGTCAGGTAGGCTTCGACCTGTCCGTCGACGCTCGGCGGCATGACGTTCAGGAAGTTGAACAGCACCACCGGGCCCAGAAGGCCGCCGGTGTCGGTCAGAACGCCCCCGCCGAAGGCGATCGTTTGCGGTCCGCCGTCCACCTGTTCGAACTGAGCGAACGTGGTGGCCGCGCAGGCCGGAGCAGCGATCAGCGTGATTGCGAGCGCCGCAGCGCCTAGAAATTTCATCTTCTTTAGCCTCCCAGACCGCCAGGGCTTGGCGGTGGATCCTCTGTCCCGGCCCCAAACCCGCGGAGAGACGCCAAGGTTCCGCCTTATTTGAAGACTGTGAAAAATACTTTCCCGGACTGTCGGGAAGGCGACAGAACCTTGCTCGATCAGGTAACAGCGAAATGAAAAACGGCCCGGACATACGACCGGGCCGTCGATTCATGCTCAAGCTTCTCCGCCGGAATGGGCGGCCTCGTGGTCAGTTCCGCGCGGTGTCCACCAGCTTGTTCTTGGTGATCCACGGCATCATGGCGCGCAGGCGCTGGCCGACTTCCTCGATCTGGTGCTCGGAGCCGCGGCGGCGCGTGGCCTTGAAGCTGGGCGCGCCGATCGCGTTCTCCGACATGAAGTCGCGCACGAACCGGCCCGACTGGATGTCTTCCAGCACCTTCTTCATCTCGGCCTTGGTCTCGGCCGTGACGATCCGCGGGCCGGTGACGTACTCGCCGTACTCCGCCGTGTTGGAGATCGAGTAGTTCATGTTGGCGATGCCGCCTTCGTAGATCAGGTCCACGATCAGCTTCACCTCGTGCAGGCACTCGAAGTAGGCCATCTCCGGCGCGTAGCCGGCTTCCACCAGGGTCTCGAAGCCGGCGCGGATCAGCTCCACCAGCCCGCCGCACAGCACGGCCTGCTCGCCGAACAGGTCGGTCTCGCATTCCTCGCGGAAGTTGGTCTCGATGATGCCCGAGCGGCCGCCGCCGATGGCGCTGGCGTACGCAAGACCGAGGTCCATGGCGCCGCCGGTGGGGTTCTGGTGGATGGCGATCAGGCAGGGCACGCCGCCGCCCTTCTGGTACTCGC
>CBHTUE010000346.1:0-4090 GCA_966096115.1 uncultured Phenylobacterium sp. | reverse complement strand
CGGCGGGCCGGGCGCGGTCGAGGGCGCGGCGGGGTCGCTTTATGTGGATGTGCCGGTGGTGGGCTATGGCCGCTGGGAAAACGGCGCGGAGTACCATCGCTCGGGCAAGGCGACGCTGCGGCGGGTCAACGACGTGCCGGGTTCGACGCCGGAGCAGCGGGCGTGGCGGATCGTGAAGATCGAACTGAAGCCGTAGGGCGGCCGCTGCGCGGTCCGGCCGCCCTACGTCCTCGCGGCGGGTTAGGCCGCAGCCAGGCCGCGGCGGCGGCGCATGAGGCCCCCCACGCCGCCGAAGCCAAGGATCATCATCGCCCACGCGGCCGGTTCCGGCACGGCGCCGGTCGGGCCGCCGATGTAACTGAGGCTCAGGTTGTCGAGGGCGAGGTTCGAGACCCCGCCTGAGGTCGTGACGTCCTGGATGGTCAGGGTCACGTCGCCGCCCGTGCCGGTGAAGGTCAGGGCCGGGCCGCTGGCCCAGGCCGCCAGGGAAGCGTCGCCGGACAGCACGCTGTCGCCCGTGGAGACGGAAAGCTTGAAGCCGCTGCCGGCCTCGTCGCCCTGCTGCAGGCGGACGTCGTAGTTCAGGGTGTAGAAGGCGCCGGCGAAGGTGGCGAATGTTTGCGACAGGGTCGCGCCCGTCGCCCCGTTGTGGCCGAAGCCCACCCAGTGGGTCCCGTTCGACGCGGTGAGGCTGTCCTGGCCGTCGCTTTCGTAGTAGTTGCCCGCGCCGTGGCTGATCCAGCCGGTGACGAAGGTCTCGCCTTCGGCCAGCTGCTGCTTGATCGGCGCGCCGCCGGGACTCTCGAAGCTGCCGTTGGTGAAGCCGGCGGCATGAGATGCGCCGGCCAAGCTTAGTGTCGCCAAGGCGACAATCTCCAAAGTCTTACGGTGTACGCGCACAGGTGCGCGACCGCGAACAGCGGTGGAACGCAAGGTCATTTCTGAACCCCCAAACAACACAGACCGGCTATTCGCCAGCATCCGGACTGCGTAATCTTCCGGAAACCGTTTCGGCCGCCCCTTTTCGGGGGTGTTGCCGTCGGAACACGAGTTCGCGCGTACGGGGAAACGTTTGAAGGCTGGGTTGCGGTGAGCACGGACCGCGATGCCGATCTGGTCCGCTCCGCGGACCTGCTGCGCTCGGCGTGGGGCCGGTCGTCCGCGACGGCGGTCGAGGACCGCCGTCTGCTGGGCGAGATGCTGGAGCATGCCGGGTCGGCCGGCTTCGCCCAGGGCGCGGCGGTGCAGATTCCCGAAGAGGCGCTGAGCCTGGCGGTGCTGGGCGACCGCGACGCGGTGGTCGAGAGCGAGGGCGCGTTCGACGCCTGGTTTCCCGAGCCGGGGGCGATGGCCGACTTGCGGCGGCTGGCGGCCCAGGCGCGCCGTGCGGGCTCCGCGATCGGCGTGCTGGAGACGGCGGACGGAGCGACGGTGGCGACCTGGACGGTCAGCGGGCCGCCGGCGCTGAAATGGGCGCGCACCGAGGCGGCCCGAGCGGCGGCCGGCAAGCCCGGGCGGGTGCTGGTGCTGGTGTTCGCGCCGACGCGCTCGGGCGAGCTGGCGGCGCGGGCGGTGGCGGCGTTCGGGCTGTCGCCGCTGGAGTCGCGGCTGGCCGAGGCGTTCCTGTTCGCGCCGAACCTGGAGATCGCCGGAGCGCAGGCGGGCGTCGGCCGCGAGACGGCGCGGGACGCCATGGCGCGGATCATGGCCAAGACCGGGGCGCGAAGGTCCACCGATGTGGTCCGCCGGTTGACCGAGCTGATGAGCGGGGCGCCGCAGGCCGGCGCGGCGACGGCGGAGCTGATGGCGGAGGCCTTCGGGCTAACGCCGGCGGAGGCGGGCGTGGCGCTGCAGGTCGCGGCGGGCGCGACGCATCGCGAGATCGCCGATGACCTGGGCCTGAAGCTGGGCACCGTGCAGACCTACGCCAAGGCGATCCTGGCCAAGCTGGGCGTGGCGCGGGGCAAGGACCTGGCGCGGCTGGCGGCGGAGACCCGGGCGCTGTCGCAGTTGGTGGCGGTGGCCGAGCCGGTGTTCACGTCGGGGGCGCCGCCCGCGCGCCTGCGGCTGCTGCCGCGGCCCAACGGGCGGCAGATGGCGTTCCTGGACTACGGCCCGATGAGCGGGCGCCCGGCGATGATCTTCCACGGCTTCATGGCCGGGCGCAGCCTGCCGCCGGCGCTGGCGCGGGCGCTGCAGATCCGGGGCCTGCGGCCGATCGTGCTGCAGCGGCCCGGTTTTGGCCTGACCTCGCCGGCCGACGGCGACTACCTGGCCTGCGGCACTGCGGATCGGATGGCGCTGCTGCAGGCGCTGGGCTTCGACGAGGTGACGATCTTCGCCCGCGACGGCGGGACGGCGGCGGCGCTGGCCTTCGCGAGCGCCCATCCGCGGGCGATCACCCGCGGGGTGCTGATGAACCCGCGCTCGCCGCTGGGTCTGTCGGCGAGCAGGCTCGGCCCGGTGTCGCGGATGGCGCGCGTGATCGGGCGCCACCCGCAGGCGATCGCGGGGCTGGGCGAGTTCATCCGGCTGCGTACGCGCAGCGACTACCTGGAGGCGGGTCTGCGCCAGACTCTGCAGGCGCATCCGGGCGACCTGGCGGCGCTCGCGGATCCGGCGGTGCGGGCGCAGCTGGTGCGCGACATCCAGGCTCAGTTCGCCCACTCGGCAGCGGGCTACGTGGCCGAGCACCGGCTCTATGCGAAGGGCTGGCACGTGCCGCCCGTGTGCGGCGGCGGGCCTTGGACGGTGGTCAGCCTGGGCGCGTTCGGCGCGGAGCCCGCACGGTCACCGTGGCTGGAGCTGCCGGGCGTGAGTTTCGCGACCCTGCCGGACGCGGGCGTGCTGGCGCAGTTCACCCACGCGCAGGCGCTGGCGGCGCTGATCGCGGGACCCTAGGTCCCGTGGGCGGCTAGTGCTTCACCACCCATTCGCAGACGTAGGCGTGGGCGGCGCGGGCCAGTTTCGGGGGGCCGGAGAAGTAGAACTCGCTGCCGGACAGGACCTTGCGCTCGCGCCAGGTGATGGCGCCGGTGTCTTCGGACTGGAGGACGGAACGGAGCTTCGCCGACTTCCCGGAGGGGACGAAGGCGACATATGTCGCGTCGTGCATTGTACGTACTCCAACCAGCCCTACCGACCCCATCTGAGCGTGAGTCCGGGGCGCGGGCCAACCCTGCAGCGTCGGACAGGGCGTCGCAGGCTGGACAAGCTGTGGACGGGCGGGCGAGGTGGCGGCTTTCCGGTTGCGGGGAGACGGGCGTGCGGTTGCGGAATCTGATGCTGACGGCGGGACTGGTCCTGGCGATCGCGGGGCCGGCGGCGGCTGCACCCGATCCGGGCGCGGAGATGGGCCATTGGCGGGCGCAGGCGCAGCGCGTCACCATCACCCGCGATACCTGGGGTATCGCGCATGTGCGCGGGAAGAGCGACGCCGACGCGGTGTTCGGCATGGCCTACGCCCAGGCCGAGGACGACTTCAACCGGGTGGAGACCAACTACCTGACCAGCCTGGGGCGGACGGCCGAGGCGGAAGGGGCCGGCGCGATCTGGGCCGACCTGCGCCAGAAGCTCTACATTGACCCGGCGGACCTGAAGGCGAAGTACGCGGCCAGCCCGGCGTGGCTGAAAGCGCTGATGAACGGCTGGGCGGACGGGCTCAACTTCTACCTGGCGACCCATCCGCAGACGAAGCCGCGGGTAATCACGCGGTTCGAGCCGTGGATGGCGTTGTCGTTCTCGGAAGGCAGCATCGGCGGCGACATCGAGCGGATCTCGCTGGGCGACCTGGAGAGGTTCTACGGCGGGACGAAGAGCGTCGGCTCTTGCGCTCCGCTCGTCCCGGCGAACGCAGGGATCCAGATCGCAGGCGAGGATCCTTGCTGGAAGAGCGTCGCATTGAACGAACAGGCCTCAGAGCCATCCCATCTGGGTCCCGGCATTCGCCGGGATGAGCGGGGGGAGTTTGAGTTCAAGGAACCCAGCGGCTCGAACGGGATCGCGCTGTCACCGAAGGTGACCAAGGACGGGCACGCGCTGCTGCTGATCAACCCGCACACCTCGTTCTTCTTCCGCTCGGAACTGCAGA
>CBHTUE010000345.1:0-4134 GCA_966096115.1 uncultured Phenylobacterium sp. | reverse complement strand
CGCGGCCCGGCCCGGCCCCCCCCCCCTCCCCCCCGCCCCCCCCCCGGCCCCCCCCCCCCCCCCCGGGGGCTTGACCCGCTACTTTGGGAGGGGACGCGCTTGAGCGGCGATCAACTGCCTTGCGTCTCACCAACGACGGCCAACGTAGAGCCGAAGGGGCGGCGCGGGGATTGCGCCGGCGCCCGCGTGTCCGTAACGGGAGTCCGATGCCGAGCCCTGCCGTCACCAAGCGCCTGACCCTGGCGGGGCTCTCCGCGGCCCTGACGGCGGCATGCTCGCCGCTCAGCATGTTCGCGACGCTGTCGCCGAAGGATCCGGCGTCCACGGCGGCGCGGGGGCAGGCCTATGGGGCCAATCCGCGCCAGCGGCTGGACGTCTATGCGCCGCCACGCTCCGCCCGGGGCGCCGCCGCCAAGGGCCAGGGGGCGCCGCTGGCGGTGTTCTTCTACGGCGGGTCGTGGGATTCCGGGCGGCGGCAGGACTACAGCTGGGTCGGCAAGGCGCTGGCCTCGCGCGGGTTCGTGACGGTGATCGCCGACTACCGGCTCTATCCGGAAGTGAAGTACCCGGACTTCCTGGCCGACGCCGCCCAGGCCGTGCGCTGGGCCGGCGACAACGCCGCCCGCTTCGGCGCCGATCCGGACCGGATCGTGCTCGTGGGCCATTCGGCGGGCGCCTACAACGCCGCCATGCTGGCGCTGGACGGGCGCTACCTCCAGGCTGCCGGCGTCGATCCGGCGCGGGTGAGGGCGCTGGCGGGGCTGTCGGGGCCGTACGACTTCCTGCCGCTGCAGGGCGACATCACGCACCGGATCTTCGGCGACACGCCCGACCTGCCCGCGACGCAGCCGATGGCCTATGTGACCCAGGCCTCGCCGCCGGCGTTCCTGGCCACGGGCGACGACGACGACATGGTCTGGCCGAAGAACACGGTGGCCCTGGCGAAGGCCTACCGCACCGCCGGCGTCGAGGTGCAGGAGCGGCACTATCCCGGCGTCGACCACGTGCGCATGGTGCTGGCGCTGTCGAAACCCCTGCGCGGCCGCGCCCCGGTCCTGGACGAGATGACCGACTTCCTGCGGCGGCATTCCACTTAGTCGTCATCCCCGGACAAGCCGGGGATGACGTGCATTCTTTGGCGCCAGGAAGCCTCCCGCCACGGCAGCGATGTTGCGATGCCGCATTGCGGACGCAGCAGGGGGTTCGTATATGCGCCCCGCCAGACACGGAGCCCCCATGCTGCTCACCCTGCTCAAGGCCAAGCTGCACCGCGCCACGGTGACCCAGGCGGACCTGGACTATGAAGGCTCCATCGCCATCGACCGCGACCTGCTCGACGCCTCGGGCATCCTGCCGCACGAGCAGGTGGACGTGCTGAACATCACCAACGGACAGCGCTTCACCACCTACGCCATCGAGGCGCCGCGCGGATCGCGTGTGATCGGTGTCAATGGCGCGGCCGCGCGGCTGGTGCAGAAGGGCGACAAGGTGATCGTGGTCACCTATGGAATACTGCCGGCCGAGGAGGCTCGGAACTATTCGCCTGTGGTGGTGCTGCTGGATGACGGCAACGAGATCAAGGCTGCGGCCTAGGGCGCTTGCCCTATTTGGAGCCCTGCTGGGCGCGCTGAGCCTGGCGGCCTGTTCGCCGGGCGGCCCGCCGGGCGTGGACCGTGACGAGCTGGACGCGCAGGTGTCCAAGGCCATCGGCGACCCGGCGAGCTGCCTGCTGATCGCCAAGTCGGGCTCGGGCCGGCTGCTGTACCGCTACAACTCCGCCACCGCCTGCGACCGCGAGCTGCCGGCGTGCAGCGCGCCCGGCAAGACCAAGGTGGCGCATCTGCTGGCGGCCACGGCGAAGGACGGCCAGCCGCGGCAGCTCAGCTGCAACTCAATGGCCGACGGTTCGCGCGGGGTGGGCTGGGCGTCCGGCCCGATCGCCGGGACCGACATGGTCTATGCGGCGATGATGGAGGGCGACCGGTCGTTCCCCGGGCGGATGATGGCCGACCGGCTGGAGGCGGCGTTCCGGCGCGCCAAGCTGTCGAAGGCCCCATGACGGTCCTGGTGACGGGCAGTGCGGGCCACCTGGGCGAGGCGCTGGTGCGCACGCTGCGCGAGGCCGGGCGGCCCGTGCGCGGGCTGGACGTGAAGGCCTCTCCCTGGACCGACGCCGTGGTCTCGATCACAGATGCCGAGGCAGTGGCGCGCCAGATGTCCGGCGTCACTGCGGTGCTGCACGCCGCCACGCTGCACAAGCCGCACGTGGCGACGCACAGCCGGCAGGACTTCGTCGACGTCAACATCTCCGGGACGCTGAACCTCCTGGAGGCGGCGGCCGAGGCCGGGGTGGGCGCCTTCGTCTTCACCAGCACCACCAGCGTGTTCGGTCGCGCGATGAACCCCGCGCCGGGCGAGCCGGCCGCCTGGATCGATGAGGACGTGCGCCCCGTCCCGAAGAACATCTACGGCGTCACCAAGACCGCGGCCGAGGACCTGTGCGAACTGGCCCAGCAGCGCACGGGCATGCCGTGCCTGGTGCTGCGGACGTCGCGGTTCTTCCCCGAGGCCGACGACGACGGCGATGTGCGCGGCGCCTGGGACGACGCCAACCTGAAGGCCAACGAGTTCCTGTTCCGCCGGGTGGACGTGGCCGACGCGGTGGACGCGCACCTGTGCGCGATCGAGGCGGCGCCGCGCGTGGGCTTCGGCCGCTATGTGATCAGCGCCACGACGCCCTTTGAACGCGGCGATGCCGCCGCCCTGGGGCTCGATGCGCCGGCGGTGCTGGCGCGGCGGGTTCCGGGCTATGCGGAGGCCTATGCCGCCCGGGGCTGGCGGATGTTCCCGGCCCTGGACCGCGTCTACGACAACGCCCGCGCCCGGGCCGACCTGGGCTGGCGGCCCCGCCACGACTTCGCCCACGTGCTGGAGCGCCTGGCGGCCGGCGAGGCGGCGCTGAGCCCGCTGGCCCGGACGATCGGCGCCAAGGGCTACCACGACCAGGTCTTCGAGGACGGGCCTTATCCGGTGGCCTGCTAGCCGCGCCGCGCCCGCGGCGCCAAGAACCACGGACAGGTACGGAAACACACAGAAAATCAGGGATGAGGCCAGCTCGGCGGTCGCCTCTGCTCCGGCTTTCCGTGTGTTTCCGTGCGCTGTCCGTGGTTTCGAGATCGGGAGCCTCCGCTTGCGCGGAGGCTCGGGGGTTAGCGGGTGGCTTCGTAGAGGCCGGTGACGTCGATACGGACGCTGAGTTCGCCGGCGGCGACGGGGGTCGAGTCCTTGAACTGAGCGCGGGCGGCCAGCATGGGCATCGGCGGCGGCGGGGCGGCGTAGCCGCCGCCTTCGGACAGGCTGACCAGGCGCGAGATCCGGTAGCCGGTGGCCCGCGCGTAGAGGTCGGCCTTGGCGCTCAGCGCCTTCACGGCAGCCTCGCGGGCGGCGTTCTCGGCGGCGGTGGGGTCGGCGAGGCCGAAGCTGACGCCGTTCACCTGGTTGGCCCCGGCGCCGACGGTGGCGTCGACGGCGCCGCCCAGTTTCTTCAGGTCGCGCACGGTGACGGTGACCTGGTTGGACACCTGGTAGCCGGTCAGCACCGGCGTCTCGTTCTGAACGTAGCGGTACTGCGGCGCGACGTTCAGGTTCGAGGTCTGGATGTCCTTGTCGGCGATGCCGCCCTTCTTCAGGCTGGCGATCACCGCGTTCATCCGCGTGGCGTTGGCGGCCAGCGCCTCGGCGGCGGTCTTGCCCTCGGTCATGACGCCCAGGTTGATGGTCGCCATGTCGGGCGCGACCCGGGTCTCGCCATAGGCCGACAGGTTGAAGGTGGTGGCGCGGAACATGGTGTCCGCGGCCGAGGCGGGGGCCTGGGCCTGGGCCAGCGCCTGGGGCGCGGCGCCGGCGGCGGTCAGCGCGGTGGCCAGCAGGGCTGCGCGCATCAGGGTCTTCATCGGGAGCTCCAGTCCAAAGTAGGGAAGCGAGCCGTCGCATTTCCCACCTGAACGTAGGCTTTAAGGGGCGTGCAGCCCATGGTAACCGGCCACGTCGCTGCAGGGGCCTGTAGCTCAATGGTTAGAGCCGGCCGCTCATAACGGTCTGGTTGCAGGTTCGAGTCCTGCCGGGCCCACCAGC
>CBHTUE010000344.1:0-4164 GCA_966096115.1 uncultured Phenylobacterium sp. | reverse complement strand
GGCGTTCATGTGTCTGGAATCCCGGGAGGAATGAATTGGGCGCGACCCTAACGTCCGACCCCTGGTGCGCAATTCCTATGCTGCGAACGGCGGTTGGCAGGATGCGACGTCACCGCGGCTTGCCCGACTCTCCTCTCCAACCCACGTTAAGCCCATGAGCGATCGCCCTTCGGGCGCCGCGCCGCCGCGGCTTGTGGCGGTGCTGGGGCCCACGAACACCGGCAAGACCCACCTGGCGGTGGAGCGGATGCTGGGGCACGCCTCCGGCATGATCGGCCTGCCGCTGCGCCTGCTGGCGCGCGAGATCTACGACCGGGTGGTGAAGCTGAAGGGCGCCCGCGCCGTGGCGCTGATCACCGGCGAGGAGAAGATCGTCCCGCCGCGGCCGCAGTATTTCGTCTGCACCGTCGAGGCGATGCCGCTGTCGGTGGAGGTGGAGTTCCTGGCGGTCGACGAGATCCAGCTCGCCGCCGACCCGGAGCGCGGCCACGTCTTCACCCACCGCCTGCTGCACGCGCGCGGCAAGTCCGAGACCATGCTGCTGGGCGCCGGGACCATGGCCCCCCTGGTGCGCCGGCTGCTGCCGCATGCCGAGATCCAGACGCGGGACCGGTTCAGCGAGCTCACCTATTCCGGCCCGAAGAAGCTGACCCGCCTGCCGCGCCGCTCGGCCGTGGTCGCGTTCTCGGCGGACCAGGTCTACGCCATCGCCGAGCTGATCCGCCGCCAGCGGGGCGGGGCGGCCGTGGTGATGGGCAGCCTCTCGCCCCGCACCCGCAACGCCCAGGTGGCGCTCTACCAGTCCGGCGAGGTCGACTTCCTGGTGGCCACCGACGCTATCGGCATGGGCCTGAACATGGACGTCGACCATGTCGCCTTCGCGGGCCTGCGCAAGTTCGACGGCAAGCGCACGCGCTTCCTGCACCCGCAGGAGATCGGCCAGATCGCCGGGCGCGCCGGGCGCTACCTGACCAACGGCACCTTCGGGGTCACCGGTGAGGCCGACGACATGGACCCCGACCTGGTCGAGGCGGTGCAGAACCATCACTTCGAGGCGGTGACGGCGGCGGAGTGGCGCCATTCCAAGCTGGACTTCGCCTCCCTGCCCGCGCTCCTCAAGTCGCTCGCGACCCTGCCCGATCGCGCGGGGTTGAAACTGTCGGCCGAGGCGCTGGACGAGACTACGTTGAAGGCGCTGGCCGCCGACGAGCTGATCCAGACGCGGGTGCGCGACAAGACCAACCTGATCCGGCTCTGGGACGTCTGCCAGACGCCGGACTTCCGCAAGCAGGCGGCCGAGGAGCACGTGGGCCTGGCGCGGGCGTTCTTCCTGCAACTCACCGAGAAGCGCCGCCGCATCGGCGACGACTGGATCGCCCGCCAGTACGAGCACCTGGACCGCACCGACGGCGAGATCGACACCCTGGCCGGCCGCCTCGCCAGCGTGCGGACCCTGGCCTACGTCGCCAACCGCCCCGACTGGCTGGCCGATCCCGCTCATTGGCAGGGAAGAACCCGTGGGCTGGAGGACCGCCTCTCCGACACCCTGCACGAGAAGCTGATGGCCCGGTTCGTCGACCGGCGGACCAGCGCGCTGATGCGCGGCCTGCGCGTTCGCGAGGAGATGCTGGCCGGCGTCGCCGCGGACGGCGCGGTCACCGTCGAGGGCCACTACGTAGGGCGGCTGTCGGGCGTGAGCTTCGAGCCCGCCCAGGGCGCGAGCCTGCTGGAGGAGAAGGCGCTCCGCGCCGCCGCCCAGCACGCCGTGGGCCCGGAAATCGCGCGCCGGCTCGGGCGGCTGGCGGCCGAGGCGGACGCCGGGTTCTCGCTGACGCCCGACGGCGCGGTGCTGTGGAACGGCGAGACGGCCGGCGTGCTGGCCGGCGGCGAACCGTTCCGGCCGCGCGTGCGGCTGCTGGGCGAACTGGGGCCGGAACAGGCGCGGCAGCGGGCGCAGCAGCGGCTGGAGGCCTTCGTCGCCGGCGAGGCCGGGCGGCGGCTGGGCGGCCTGCGCAAGCTGGAGGCCGCGGTCGCCGAGGGCAAGATCAAGGGCCTGGCGCGGGGGCTGGCCTTCCGGCTGGTCGAGGCCGGCGGCGTGATCGACCGCGCCGCCGTGCGCGCCGAGGTCCGCGCGCTCAGCCAGGTGGAACGCCGCGTGCTGCGCGGCCTGGGCGTGAAACTGGGCGCCTTTTCGCTCTACCTGCCCGGTCTGCTGCGGCCCGAGGCGCGGGCGCTGACGCAGGCGCTGGCCCGGCGCGAGGTCTCCGGCTGGCGGCCGGCGATCGACCGGCCCAGCCGCCTGCCGCAGCCGACGCCCTCGACGCGCACGCTCGCCGCCTTCGGGTTGCGCGCCGTGCGCGGCCTGGCCGTGCCGGTGGAGCAGTTGGAAACCCTGGACGAGTTGCTGCGCGCGGCGCCGAAGCAGGCCGGCGGCGTGGTGTTCTCCGAACAGGCGCGCGAACAGCTCGGCTGGAGCGGTGACGAGGCGCGCACGATCCTCAAGGGCCTGGGCTACGCCGCCGTGCGCCGGCCCGGCGAGGCCGAGACCGCCTGGCGTCGCCGCTTCGAGAAGGAGTTCGCCGTCGAGCACCGGCCCGTCGCGCCGCACTCCCCGTTCGCCGCCCTGGCCGCGCTGCGCGGCGAACCGGCGCCCGCCCGCAAGCCGCGGCGGCGCCGCAAGGCCGCCCACTCGTGAGCGAAGGCGACGCCTGCCGCGCCGACGTCTGGCTCTGGCGCGCCCGCTTCTTCAAGACTCGGCCGCTGGCCGCCAAGTTCGTGGACGAGGGCCGCGTGCGCCTGACCCGCGGCGGCCAGGACGAGCACCGCCTCGACAAGCCCGCCCGGCCGGTGAAGGTCGGCGACCGCCTGGTCTTCGCCGTCGGCGGACGTCTCGTCGCCGTCACGGTCGAGGGTCTGGGCGAGCGGCGCGGCCCGCCGGCCGAAGCGCGCACGCTCTACTCGACGTTGGACGCCGCCTGAGTCACAGTCTCTCCGCGAGTTGGGGGGCGTGCACCATGAGCGACAAGCTGCAGGAGGCCACGTCCGGGCCGCTCATCCCCGCGGGCGGCTTCTCGGGGTGGATCGCCGGGCGGGCCAATCGGCGCTCGTACTGGCTTCTCGTCGGCCCATCGATGGTGGTGATCGAGGTCACGGCCCTCCTGGGCATGTCCTGGGGCCGCTGGCTGGTGATCATCCCGATCCTGTTCGCGATGATCCGGCGGTTCCATGACCTCGGGCGCACCGGCTGGCTGGCGCCGCTGGTCAACATCGCGACCAACATCGTCGGCCTCGGCGTCCGCGCCTTCATCCCCGGCGTCCTCGGCGCGAGCCTGACCACGCTGATCTACTACGGCGTGCTGCTGGCGCTGGGCCTCGTCCCGGGCCAGCCGCGACGCAACGAGTTCGGCCCGCCGCCGGGGTTGCGGCAGGCGGACCTCAGCCGAACCTTTAGCTAGGGGAATATGATGGGCGTTCCGGGTCCTTCCGTCGGCGGCTTCCTCAAGGGGCGAGCCAATCGCCGTGAGTTCTGGCTGATGATCGCGATCGTTCTGGCGCTCAGCTTCACCGCGCTCTCGCTCATCCCGGGCCTGCAGACCGCGGGCACGGTCGCGGTGACATTTGCCCAGATTCGCCGGTTGCACGACCTCGGCCGCACCGGGTGGTGGGTGGCGGCAATCCTCGGACTACAACTCGTCGCCGTCGTCGGGCTCTTTGCCGCCGGACTCCCGGAAGACACGATCCTGCTCCTGGGAACGGTGGTCTCCGTCGTCCCCCCAATCGTCATCCTGGGCGCCATCGCCGGCCAGCCGTTCGAGAATCGCTTCGGCCCTGCCCCCGGCCGCCGCAGCCTGAGGGAGATCTTCAGCTGAGTGCGCTCACCCTATCTTCGCCTACAGAATAACTGGGGTTCCAGTTCAGCGGCCAGCATTGACAACTGACCCCTGCGCGATGAAAAACCCGCGCCCAGCCAAGGCCCGGAGTCCGACACCTTCCCATGACCTACATCGTCACCGACGCCTGCGTGAAATGTAAGTTCATGGATTGCGTGGAGGTGTGCCCCGTCGACTGCTTCTACGAGGGCGAAAACTTCCTGGCGATCAGTCCCGAGGAATGCATCGACTGCGGCGTCTGCGAACCCGAGTGCCCGGTCGACGCCATCAAGCC
>CBHTUE010000343.1:0-4182 GCA_966096115.1 uncultured Phenylobacterium sp. | reverse complement strand
CCCCCGCCCCGCAGCCCGCTGCAGCGGCCGACGCCGAGGCCCTCTGGCGCGCGCCCGACCTGCGCGCCGCCGATCCGATGGGTCGCGACAACGCCGCCTGGCACGCCGCGAACCAGGCCAAGGAGGCGGCCATGGACGCCACCGCCCAGGCCATGACCGACCGCAGCCGCGCCGTCCTGGCCCGGACCTCCCTGGCGAGCCTGACGGCGCCGCGCTGGGCCAACTGGCGGCGCCTCGACGCCCATCTCAGCCGCTGGTCGGCCCTTCCGGAGACGCCCGCCGCGCCCCCGCTGGGCTACGTCCTGCGCCTGGAGCCCACTGTCCGCGACCGCCTGCTGGCCCACCTCCACACCCAGCGCATCTTCGCCGCCGTCCACTGGCCGCGGATCGTCGGCCCGGCCGACGCCTTCCCGCGCGAGACCGCCTGGACCCGCGAGTTGGTCACCTTGCCCTGCGACCACCGCTACGGGGCCGCAGAGATGGACCGCATCGCCGAGGCAGCGACGGTCGTGCTCGCATGACCCACCCCTTCGCCACCGCCGCCTACGCAGCGGGCCTCGCCCACGTGGGCGAGGCGTTCGCAGTTCCCGAATGGGACGGCCACGTGCTCACCCGGCCCACGCCCAGCGGCGCCCACCGCGACGCCATGGGGCCCTACCCGCTGACACCGCTGGCCCCCGACGCCGACCTGACGGGCGGCCTCGCCCACCTGAAGGCCGCCGGCCTGGTCTCCGTGGTCCTGGTCCTGGACGACCAGCTGCGCCCGACCGCCGAGGCCCTGACGGCCGTCTTCGACACCGCGCGCCCGTTCAAGACTCACCAGGTCCACGACCGCGCCCTGGGCCCACCCGCCTACGACAAGCACCACCGCTACGAGATCCGCCGCGCCCAGGCCCGCGTCGAGGCCCGCGAGATCGCGCTCGCCGACCACCTGCCGGCCTGGGAGGCGCTCTACGGCGACCTCGTCGCCCGCCACGCGCTCACCGGCCTGCACGCCTTCCCGCACGCCCACCACGCCGCCCTCGCGAGCCTGCCGGGCGTGTGCACCTTCGGCGCCTTCGTCGAGGGCGTCCTGGTCTCGGCGCACATCTTCGTCACCCACGCCGGCCACGCCGTCAGCCACCTGGCGGCCTCCTCGCCCGACGGCTACCGCAACGGCGCGGCCTATGCGGTCAACGCGCTGGCCATCGAGGCCCTGACCGACTGCCAGACGATCAACTTCGGCGGCGGCGCCGGCGCGGGCGACGACCCCGCCGACGGCCTGGTGCGCTTCAAGAAAGGTTTCTCAAACCGAATCGCGCCCTCGTGGATCTGCGGCGCGGTGCTGGACGAGGACGCGTACCGGGCGCTCAGCGCCCGTGTCGGAGACAACGGCTTCTTCCCGGCGTACCGGGGAGCCGCCAAGCTGGAGCGATCCGATGACCATCAAGGGTAAGGTCGTCACCTTGCGGGCGATCGAGGAGGGCGACCTCGAGACCCTGCACCGCTGGGGCAACGACCCGGACCTGTGGGCCCTGCTAGGCGGCTGGCGTTTCCCCAGCTCGATGGCCCAGATGCGGCGGTGGTTCGACAGCCTGCCCGGCGACCAACTGAACCAGCGCTTCGCCATCGACTATCCGGGCACGGGCCTGGTCGGCACCGCCAACCTCGTGGACATCAACTGGAAGGACAACAACGCCTTCCACGGCATGATGATCGGCGACCCGGGCATGCGCGGCAAAGGCGTCGGCGTCGACGTGATCATGGCCATGATGCGCTACGCCTTCGACGAGCTCCACCTGCGCCGCCTCGACGGCTCCATGGTCGCCTACAACGAGGCCTCACTGGCGGTCTATTGCGGCAAGTGCGCCTGGAAGGAAGAGGGACGCCAGCGCGACTGGTACTATCGCCGCGGGCAGTACTGGGACCGGATCATGGTGGGCGTCCACGTCGACGACTATCGGGCGCTGGTCGCCGCCAACGGCTACTGGGACAGCTGATGGGCTGGCAGCAACTCGGCATGGTGTTCAAGCCGGACGGCGGCTTCGACTGGTCGCGCACCCATGCGCAGGCCCCGGCGGCGATCGTCCTGGGCGACCGCATCCGCGTCTACTACGGCACCCGCAACGCCGAGAACCGCAGCCGCACCAGCTTCATCGAGCTGGACCGCGCCGACCCGACCCGCCTCACCTATGTCCATGACAAGCCGGTGATGGACTTCGGCAAGCCCGGGACCCACGACGAGGACGGCGTCATCGGCAGCCAGATCGTGCCCGTGGGCGACGAGCTGCGCCTCTACTACGGCGGCGTCAGCCGCGGCGGCCACGTGCCCTACCGGATGTCGGTGGGCCTGGCGCGCAGCCTCGACGGCGGCCTGACCTTCGAGCGGGTCTTCGAGGGGCCCGTCGTCGACCGCACGCCGCACGAGCCCTACATGACCATGGCGCCCAACATCCTGATCGAGGATGGCCGCTGGACCATGTGGTACGGCTCCGGCACCGGCTGGGTCGAGATCGACGGCAAGTTCGAGCCCACCTACCAGATCCACCTGGCCCATTCCGACGACGGCCTCACCTGGCGCCAGACCGGCCACCGCTGCGTCCCGAAGCTGCACGAGCTCGAGGCCAACACCCGGCCCTCCGTGCTGCGCACGCCCGATGGCTATGAGATGTGGTTCAGCTATCGCAACAGCCGCGAGTACCGCGACGGCGCCGGCTCCTACCGCATCGGCTACGCCACCTCGACGGATGGCCGCGACTGGACCCGCCACCCGGATCCGGATGGGCTACAGCCCACCGGCGAGGGCTGGAACTCCGCCACCATGTCCTACCCCAGCGTAATCGCCGTCGATGGCCGCAAGCTGATGTTCCACAACGGCGACGGTTTCGGCGCGTCGGGGATCGGCGTCTCGATCCTGGAGGGCGCATGACGATCCTGGTCTTCCCCTCGGCCCTGGAGGCCGCCGCGAAGTTCGCCCGCGAGGCCGGGACGTGGGGCCGCCGCGTAGTCGGGGCCTCGTCGCTGGACGTCGATCCCAACGCCGGAGCCTTCGACGCCTGGGGCCGCCTGCCGTTCATCGGGGCGCCGGACTTCTTCGACGCCCTGGCGGCCCTGGTGGCCCGCGAGGGGGTGACCGAGTTCTACACGCCGCACGCGCCGACCTTCCACCTGCTGGAACACGAGCTGCCGTCGCGCCTGCCCGGCGTGAAGATGGTCGGCCCCGGCCCGTTCAGGCGGCAGATGGACCGGGTGACCAACGCCCTCGCCGAGGGTGGCGCCGGACAGGAAGTCGCCGCGAAATACGCCGGTGCGCCCTCGCCCCTGCCCGCCGCCCTGATCGGCGGCATCCTGGCCCAGGTCGAGACGATCCACGGCGAATGCTCGCGCGAGAAGGTGCTGGCCCTGTGCGGCGTCGTGCCCACGGCGCCCAAGGGCGACCTCGTCGAGATCGGCGCCCTCTACGGCAAGTCCAGCTACGTGCTGAACCGCGTCGGCGCCTGGTGCGGGATCGGCGCGACCCTGTGCGTCGACCCCTGGAACCTGGGCCTGTCGTTGCAGACCGACGCGCCGACACATATCCAGGAAGCCTCCGGCGGCTGGGACTGGGACGTGGTCTACCAGGGCTTCCTGGTCGCCATGCTCTCGTGCGCCAGCGCGCCGTTCAACTACCTGCGCATGACGTCCGCCGACGCCCATGCCCACTACGCGAAGACCCGCACGGTCACCTCGCCGGAGTTCGGCGACACCACGATGGCAGGCTCCATCGCCGTCCTCCACCTGGACGGCAACCACGACGAGGCCGCCGTCGCCGAGGACTTCGCGCTGTGGAGCCCGCACGTGGTCCCCGGCGGCTGGATCATCTTCGACGACTACAACTGGCCCCACGGCGACGGCCCCCGAAAGGTCGCCGACCGCGCCATCGCGGCGTACGGCCCCAAGGTCCGCCGCAACTTCGTCGGCGGCGGGGCGATGTTCGTCCAGCTGGCGGCGTAGCTCTCCTCTCCCCCGAGGCCGCGCAGCGGCCGAAAAGAGGGAGAGGGTAGGGAGAGGGCGGCGCAGGACGCGCCACATCCACTCTGTGTTCTGCCAGGACCGACCCGCGGCTGGCTGATGCTGGCTGCGAACAGAGCGGTCGCGACGAACCGCGCAGCCGCCCTCTCCCTACCCTCTCGTGTGATGGATGGGAGGTAGAGTGGTCGAGCG
>CBHTUE010000342.1:0-4186 GCA_966096115.1 uncultured Phenylobacterium sp. | reverse complement strand
CCAGCTCCACCCCGGCCGCTACGCCGCCGCCACCGAAATGCGCAAGGACGGCGTGGCGCTGGCGTACTGACCGCGCCGGAGGCGCAAGCATGAACACGAAGACCACAAAGACCACGAAGAGGCCCGATCGGCCCCGGCGCCTTCGTGTCCTTCGTGGTCTTCGTGTCGAATCGTCGCGCTGACGCGCCATGAGCGGCGTCGGCAGGCCCACCTTCTTCGCCACCCCCGCCGAGTGGCGCGCGTGGCTGGAGGCGCACCACAGCACGGCGACCGAGCTCTCCGTCGGGTTCTGGAAGCGCGACACCGGCAAGCCGTCGATCACCTGGCCGCAGAGCGTGGACGAGGCGCTGTGCTTCGGCTGGATCGACGGGGTGCGCCACCGGATCGACGACGAGGCCTACCGCATCCGCTTCACGCCCCGGAAGTCGGGCGGCATCTGGAGCCAGGTCAACCTCAAGCGGTTCGCCGAGCTGAAGGCTGAGGGCCGCGTCGCCCCCGCCGGCCAGGCCGCCCACGACGATGTCCGCCGGCGCACCGAGGTCTATTCCCACGAGCGCACGGACGCCCAGTTCACCCAGCAGGAAATCGCGCGCTTCAAGGCCGACGCCGCCGCCTGGGCCCGCTTCCAGGCCTTCCCGCCCAGCTACCGCAAGGTCGCCATCCACCGCGTGGTCTCGGCCAAGGGCGCGGCCACGCGGGCAAAACGGCTCGGCATCCTCATCGACGCCTCGGCCCAGGGCCTGCGGCTGGCCTCGCCGACCCAGATCGACGAGACCTCCCGGCCCAAACCCGTCTGACTGGGGCCCCCGTATAAGTTTCCTATGCTTGCGCCGGCGAAGCTGGACCGTGATCTGGAGGGCCGCTTTCGAGGACCTCCCACCTTGCACATCCCACGCCTCACCCTCGCCCTCGCCGCCGGCCTGGCGCTCACCCTCGGCGCCTGCGCCAGCAAGCCCAAGCCCGGCCCGATGACGGCCGCCGTCGACACCGGCCCGTCGGCCCCGTCCAACCCCGACCTCCCGCAGCCGCCGTCCCCGGTCGCCGAGGCCGCCGCCGCGTCGCTGCAGGCGCAGTTCGCCCAGGCCGCCGGCGACCGCGTCTTCTTCGCCCTGGACAGCCACACGCTGGACGACGGCGCGCGCGACACCCTGCGCCAGCAGGCCGCCTGGCTGGCCCGCCGCGGCGACATCGACGTCACCATCGCCGGCAACGCCGACGAACGCGGCACGCGGGAATACAACCTGGCCCTGGGCGCCCGCCGCGCCGACGCCGCGCGGCAGTTCCTGATCTCCCAAGGGGTGCCCGCCACCCGGCTGAAGACCATTTCCTACGGCAAGGAACAGCCCTTCGACCCCGGCTCGGGCGAGGACGCGTGGGCGAAGAACCGCAACGGCCAGACCGTGGTCGTGGACATCTCCGGCCGCCGCTGAGGCGCCTTCGCAGGCGCGGCCGGCGCGCCTAAACTCGCGCCATGACCCGAGACGAAATGCGCGAGATCGCGCTCAGCTTCCCCGGCGCCGAGGAGGGGACCAGCTACGGCCGCCCATCGTTCCTGGTGAACGGCAAGTTCTTCACCCGACTGCGCGCCGAGGACGACGCCGTGGTGCTGCTGGAGGTGAACCACGACGAGCGCGAGATGCTGATGGAGGCCGAGCCGGCGACCTTCTTCTTCACGCCGCACTACAAGGACTACCCCAGCGTCCTGGCCCGCATCGCCACCCTGCACCCGGGCTCGTTCCGCGCCTTCCTGGAGCGCCGGTTCCGCAAGGTCGCGAAGAAGTCCGTCGTGAAGGCCTGGGAGGCGGAGCAGGCGGCCGGCGCCTCGTGAGGGAGGACGAGTTCCGCGCGCTCTGCCTCTCGTTCCCGGAGACGGTGGAGGGCTTCAACATGGGCTCCGCCTGGTTCAAGGCGAACGGCAAGGACCTGGCCCGCCTCCTGGGCGGCGATCGCGCCATGCTGACCGGCGTCCCGGTCGAGGAGATCGAGATGCTGGCGGAGGCCGAGCCGCAAACCTTCTGGGCCGACAACCACTACAAGCAGGCCAAGTGCCTGGTCGCCCACCTGGCGCCGCTGTCGACCGACGTGGCGCGGGGGTTCCTCGAACGCCGCTTCCGCCAGTTGGCGAAGAAGTCGGTGCTGAAGGCATGGGAGGCGGGGAGCTAGAAAGTCCCGTCATCCCGCGGCTTGTCCGCGGGACCCCTGCCGACGCCGCGCGAACCGATGGAGGGGTCCCGCGGACAAGCCGCGGGATGACGGCGCCAGGTTCAGATCCGCCACAGCCCCGGGAACCGCGTCGCCAGCCACTTCGCCAGCGCCGCGTTGACGTCCAGCGGCCGCTCCTGCGCCATCCAGTGGCCCGACTTCACCACCGCCTCCGTCAGGTCCGCGCAGTTCGCCCGCATCGGATCGGCCAGGGCTGAGTCGATCGTCTCGCAGGTGTAGTCGTAGGCGCCGTGCAGGAAGAGGGCCGGCATCGTCAGCCGCGGACTCGGCGCGCGCCCCGCGTACCCCATGTTCGCCGGCCCGTTCATGTACCAGCTGTCCGGCCCGAAGAAGCCGTTCCGCTGCAGCGCCGTGGCGTAGCGGTGCTCGTCCTCCTCGGTCAGCACCGTCTCGTCGCGCGGCACGTCCGGCGCCGGCCCGCCGCCGAACCAGCCGCCGCGGGCGCGGACCGAGGCCGTGCCCGAGGGCTGGCCCTTGCCGTCCGGGCTGCCCGATCGGAACGCCAGCTTCACGAACGCCCGCGGATCGGCGTCGAACCCCGCGCAGGCCGCGGCGAAGTTCTCCCGGTAGAACAGCATGTAGTCCCACTGCCCGGCCGGAAATTGGTCCTCCGGGTACACGCGCCGGTCCACCAGCGGGATGATCGCCTCCGGCGCGAAGCCCTCGGGGATGTAGGGCACGCACAGGCTGGCCACGCCGTGAACCCGCTCCGGATGCTGCTGGGCCAGGCTCCAGACCACCGGCGCGCCCCAGTCGTGGCCGACCCAGATCGCCTTCTCGGCGCCCAGGTGGTCCAGCAGTTCGATCATGTCGGCGACGATCTCTTCCTGCCGGTAGTCCTCGTGCCGGGGATAGACGCTGGAGCGCCCGTAGCCGCGCATGTCCGGCGCGACCGCGTGGAAGCCCAGCCCCGCGAACACCGGCAGCTGGTGGCGCCACGAGATCGACAGCTCCGGCCACCCGTGCACGAAGATGACCGGCGTCGCCCCCGGCGCGCCGGCCGACAGATAGAAGCTGGTGTGTCGGTCGCTCTTGGCGAGATTTTCCAGGATCGCGGTCAAAACTCGTCCTCGATGGAGCTGCGGAACGTCTCGAACACTTCGCGGAGTTTCTGGTCCGGCCGGGCGGCGTCGTCCTCGTCCGGCGACTCCTCCGGCTCCGGCGCGTCGGGCGCGATCAGCCGGCCGACCACCGCGCCGTGCTGCACCAGCAACAGCTCCTCGCCCGCCGGCAGGTCGGTCAGCAGCGCCGCCACGCGCGGCGGCAGGTCATCGAGGTCGAGGCGAGCCATGGCCGCGATCCTAGACCGGTTCCAATGCCGCAGGTAAACCCGCGCGCATGGCTTACCGCTCGCTGCGCGACTTCATCGCCAAACTCGAGGCCGCCGGCGAACTGGTCCGCGTCAGCGAACCCGTCTCGTCCCAGTTGGAGATGACCGAGATCCAGCGCCGCCTGCTGCGCGACGGCGGGCCCGCGGTGCTGTTCGAGAACGTCATCCGCGCCGACGGCGAGCGCTCGACCATGCCCTGCCTGGTCAACCTGTTCGGCACGGTGAAGCGGGTGGCGATGGGCGTCACCCTCGAAGGCAAGGAGCGCACCACCGCCGGCGAGCTGCGCGAGGTGGGCGAGTTGCTGGCCTTCCTGCGCCAGCCCGAGCCGCCGCGCGGGCTGAAGGACGCCATGGAGATGCTGCCGCTGGCCCGCACGGTGATGGGCATGCGGCCCAACGTGCGGAAGACCGCGCCGGTGCAGGAGGTGGTCTGGAAGGGCGACCAGATCGACCTCACCAAGCTGCCGATCCAGGGCTGCTGGCCCGGCGAGCCGGCGCCCCTGATCACCTGGCCGCTGGTGGTCACCAAGGGTCCGAGCACCAGCCGCGAGGACGACTACAACCTGGGCATCTACCGTATGCAGGTGATCGGCCGCGACCGCACCATCATGCGCTGGCTGGCCCACCGCGGCG
>CBHTUE010000341.1:0-4292 GCA_966096115.1 uncultured Phenylobacterium sp. | reverse complement strand
AGCACCTGTTCGTAAGCTGAAAGCGTCGCGGCGCACATGGCTTCCACCGACTAGAGTTGCCGCGCGCGCTTGAGGCCCAGCTCCCCCATCTCGGCCCGCACGGTGGGCCCCACGTCGATCGCGTGGGCCAGGGCTGCCGCCCAGGCCTCGGCGTCGCCCACCGGGGCCAGCCAGCCGGTCTTGCCGTCCAGCACGGTCTCGATAACCCCGCCGTGGTTGGCGGCGATGACCGGCCGACCCATCACCTGCGGCTCGACGGCCGCGCGGCCGAAGCTCTCCGGCACGGTGGTGGGCAGGATGGCGATGTCGCTCAGCAGGTAGGCGGCCGGCATGTCGTCGCAGTGGCCGACGATCCGCACCAGGTCGGCGACTCCGGCCGCGTCGATGGCGGCCTGCACCTCGGCCGCGTAGCCTGTGCGGCCCTGGTCGTCGCCGGCGAACAGGATCTGGAAGTCGCGGCGTCCGGCGTCGGCCAGCCGCCTGGCCGCCGCGACGATGGTCAGGTGGCCTTTGATGCGCGTCAGCCGCCCCGCCAGGACGATCTTCGTCCGTCCGTCCTGCGGCGCGCCCCAGGCCTCGCGCAGGGCGTCCACGCGCTTCGGGTCGACGATGCCGGGGTCGAAGCGGTTTAGGTCGACGCCGCGCGGAATGGTCACCATGCGGGCCGGGTCGATCGCGTGCTCGGCCAGCACATGGTCGCGCGTGTAGTCGGAATTGGCGATCACCAGGTCGCCGCGGGTCATGATCGCGTTGTACCAGCGCTTCAGGCGGCTCTGGGCCTTGTAGACCCCATGGTAGGTGGCCACGAACGGCGTGCCGGTGCTGCGCGCCGCCCACAAAGCCGAGAAGGCCGGGGCGCGGCTGCGGGCGTGGACGATCGAGACGTTCTCCTGACGGATCAGCGCCACCAGCCGCGCGGCATTGCCCAGCATCACCAGCGGATTCTTGGTCTGCACCGGCATCTGGGTCAGGCGTCCGCCGTCGGCGGCCAGCCGCGCGGTCATGCGCCCGCCGCGCGTGGCGACGAGCGCCGTGCCGCCTGCGCGGACCACCGCGTGGGCCACATCGATGGTTGTCTGTTCCGCGCCGCCGGTCTCCAGCTCGGGGATGACCTGCAGCAGGGTGAAATCGGGGGGTAGCGCCACAGGGCCTCCATAGACTGAAACGGTGGCCGATGAACACTGGACGGGTTTATGACGTAACCATGGACGAGACCGGGGGTTCTCTTCAGCGGCCGGATGGGGCGCGTCTGGCCTGGCGGGCGGTCGAGGGGGCCGCGCCCGCGGTCGTCTGGCTGGGCGGCTTCAAGTCCGACATGACCGGGACCAAGGCCCAGGCGCTGGCCGAATGGGCGTGGAGCCAGGGCCGCGCGTTCGTCCGCTTCGACTACTTCGGCCACGGCGCGTCCTCCGGCGATTTTCGGGACGGTACGGTGACCCGGTGGCGCGACGACGCGCTGGCGGTGATCGACCAGCTGACCAAGGACGAACTGGTGCTGGTCGGCTCGTCGATGGGGGGCTGGATCGCCTGCCTGGCGGCGATGGCGCGGCCGGAGCGCATCAAGGCCCTGGTGCTGGTGGCGCCGGCGCCGGACTTCACCGAGAAGCTTATGGCCCCGCAGATCCCGCCGCAGGGCCTCGCCGACCTGGAGGAGACCGGCGTCTGGCTGCGCCCGTCCGACTACGGCGAGCCCTATCCGATCACCCGCGCGCTGCTGGAAGACGGCGCCCGCTGGTCGATCCTGGGCGGCGAGCCTGTGCCGATCGAGACGCCCGTGCGGATTCTGCAGGGCGGAGAGGACCCCGACGTGCCGTGGCGCCATGCCCTGGAGCTGGCGCACGCGCTGAAGAGTCCGGACGTGGTCTTCGGCCTGATCAAGGACGGCGACCACCGCCTCTCGCGGCCGCAGGACCTGGAGCGCCTCGTGGCCGCGGTGAACGAGGTGGTGACCCTGGACGCCGACCTGTTCGGCAACGGCGGGGCTTAACGCGCCTCGGCGGCGAGGATCGCGGCGAGGCCTTCGCGATAGGTCGGATAGGCCGGCCGCCAGCCCAGTTCGGCCTTCGCCCGCGCGTTCGAGACCCGCTTGCTCTCGACGTAGAAGCGCATCGCGGCCGGCGAGAGGTTGGCGTCGGCCAGGGGAACCTCCGGCGGCGGCTCGATCCCCAGCAGCTGCGCTGCAAACGCGATGACGTCTCCGTTGGGCGCGGGCTCGTCGTCGCAGAGGTTGTAGATGCCGCCCGCCCGCGGCCGGGCGATCGAGGCGGCCAGGCCGGCGGCCAGGTCGTCGACGTGGATGCGTGAGAACACCTGCCCGGGCGCCGTGATCCGGCGGGCCTGGCCCGCGCGCAGGCGCTCGAACGCCGAGCGGCCGGGGCCGTAGATGCCGGGCAGACGGAAGATCGTCACCGTCAGCCCCATGCCACGGCCCACCTCCAGCCAGTCGCGCTCGGCGCCGACCCGGCGCGCGCCCTCGACCGACTGGGCGGCCAGCCGGCTGGCCTCGGTGACCCACCCGCCGCCGCGGTCGCCGTAGACCCCTGTGGTCGACAGGTACCCCGTCCAGTCGGGAAAGGCGCCGGCCTCGGCCAGTGGGCCGACCAGGGTGTTCAGTCCGGGGCAGCCCTGCGGGCCGGGCGGGGCTGTGATCAGCAGAGCCTGGGCCTGCGCCAGCGCCGTCGTGAGCGCCGTCCTGTCGGCAAGGTCTACGGCCGAGACGCCATCGGCGGCGATCCGCCGTGCGCCCGCGTCATCGCGATAGGTGGCCGTCACGTCCCAGCCCTCGGCCGCCAGCCGCCGGGCCAGCGCTCGGCCGGAGAAGCCATAGCCGAAGATGAGGAGCCGCTTCATTCGCGCCCTGAATCCCGACCCGTCATCCCGCGTCGTGGGTCACAGCAGGTCCGTGATCGCCTTCCGCGCCGCGTCCGCCAGGTCCGGCCGGGCCAGGGCAAAGGCGACGTTGGCGCGCAGCAGGCCGATCTTGTCGCCGCAGTCGTAGGTCGTCCCTTCGTACTCCAGGGCGTGGAAGGCCTGGGTCTTCATCAGGTTGGCCATGCCGTCGGTCAGTTGGATCTCGCCGCCCGCGCCGCGCTCCTGGGTCTCCAGGATCTCGAAGATCTCCGGTTGCAGGATGTAGCGGCCCGAGATGAACAGGTTCGAGGGCTCGGTTCCCCTCGGCGGCTTCTCGACCATGCCGGTCATCCGGTTCAGCCGGCCGTCCCGCCCGTCCAGGGCGACGATGCCGTACTTGTGCGCCTCGCCCTCGGGCACGGGCTCGACGACGACGATGTTTCCGCCGGTCTTTTCGTGAGCCGCCACCGCCTGGGCCAGCGCCGCGGGCTGCGCCATCATCAGCATGTCGGGCAGCATCACCGCGAACGGCTCGTCGCCGATGATGTGGCGCGCGCACCAGACTGCGTGACCCAGGCCCAGCGGCGCCATCTGGCGCACGAAGCTCATCTCGCCCGGCTCCGGCAGGTCGCGGCGGACCTCGGCCAGGATGTCCAGCTTGCCCTTGGCCTCCAGCGTGCCTTCGATCTCGGGGTTCGCGTCGAAATAGTCCTCGATGGCGCCCTGGCCGCGCCCGACGATGAACACGAAGTGCTCGATCCCCGCCGCGCGGGCCTCCTCGACGACGTAGCTGAGGATCGGCCGGTCGACGACGTTCAGGAGGTTCTTCGGCGTGGTCTTGGCGCCCGGCAGCACGCGCGTCCCCAGGCCCGCCACCGGCAGGACCGCCTTCTTCACACGCTGGGACATCCGACCTCTCTGCTACTCGCCGGGACCCGTCGTCGCGAGCGCGATCCCGTAAAAATTCCGTAAAGCGATCCGCCGTTCCGACGGAGTTTTTTTCGCCTTTGGAGCATGATCACGATTTTGCGATCGCACGAAGTTGTGTAGGGTCCCCGACGTCGGGGATTCACCCCCAGGGGAGCCTACCTAATGAAGCTTCGTATTCTGACCGTCGCCGCCGCCGGTGTCATGGCTCTGAGCCTGGCCGCTTGCCAAAAGAAGGAAGAGGCCCCGGCCCCGGCCGCCGACGCCGCCGCTGCTCCGGCCGCCGACGCCGCCGCCGCTCCGGCCGCTCCGGCCGCTGACGCCGCTGCTCCGGCCGCTGACGCCGCTGCTCCGGCCGCCGCTCCGGCCGCCGACGCTGGCGCCATGGCTTCGACCCCGGCCGCGCCGGAAAAGAAGTAAGCATTTTCTCGCAAGAGACTGCTTGAGAGAGCGGCCGTCCCTCACGGGGCGGCCGTTTCCTTTTGAGGGTCACTCCACGGGGGCGGACTTCGCGA
>CBHTUE010000340.1:0-4297 GCA_966096115.1 uncultured Phenylobacterium sp. | reverse complement strand
GATCGCCCGCGAGGGGCTGAAGGTGGGCGGCGTCGTCGCCGTCGCCTGGGACGGGGGCAAGGAGGCTTCCCGCGCCGCCCGCCTGGCCACGCCGCTGCTGGAAAAGGCCAGCGCCGTGGTGATCATCGCCGCGCCCAAGGCCAGCTCCCGCACCTTCGATCCGGCCCGGCTGCAGGCCTACTACGCCGCGCGCGGGGTGAAGTCCTCGGTTGAGCTGCTGAAGGATAGCGGAGACGCCGCGCCGGCCATCTTGCGGGCGACGGCGGCCGCCGGGGCGGATATCCTGGTCGCCGGCGCCTTCGGCCACCCGCGCCTGCAGGAGTTCATCTTCGGCGGGACCACCCGAACCCTGTTGAACTCGGACAGTCCGTCCCTGTTTCTCTCCCACTAGAACACCTATCTTGATCTGCCAGGAGGTATCCCATGGCCCTGTCGCGCATCGTCATGCGGCTCGCTCGCAACCCCGGAACGGAATTCGCCGGAGGCGACGACCACCGCGGCTACGCGCTGACCGCGCCCCTGACGCCTGACGGCATGCTGGACGAGGCGGCCTATGGGAAGACCCGTGACGCCTGCAAGGTGCGCCGCTTCGCGCCGGACGAGGATCCGCAGGACGGCCGCCTGGCGCGCAAGGGCCAGCGCTGGTTCTTCGACTACGACGACGCCGACTCGGCCGACGACGAGCCCGTCCACCGCCTGGGCCAGCACCGCTTCGCGGTGGGCGAATACGTCACCGTCACCGATGAGGACGGCCGCCCGCTGACGTACAAGGTGGTCGAGGTGCAGGCGGCGGGGTAGGGGCTCTACCCCAAAGCCATCGCGTCATCCCCCGGCTTGTCCGGGGGACCCATGCTTCAGCTTGCGCGTGAGAACGTGAAAGGCCCGCAGCGTCGCCGCTCGCGGGCCCTTCTGAAGGATTCGGTGTGAATGGGTCCCCCAGACAAGCCGGGGATGACGCGTGATGGGGCGGACGAGGGCTAAACCCCGCCGTTCTTGCGCACCAGCTTCTTCACGTCCGGATACAGCTCATCCCCGCTAGGCCCGTCGGATTTGGACTTCACCACGGCCACAGCGATCGGGCCGGTCTTGGGGCCGCCGGCCTCGTAGCCGACGAAGCGGTAGCCGTCGGGCAGGTCCTTGCCGGTGTAGATGAAGGTGGCGCGGATGCCGCGGCGGTCGGGGTTGAACTGCTCGCCGCGCAGGCGCACGTCGCGCCGCATCTTGAAGGTGCTGGCGTCGCCGCCGGCGTCGATGTGGATCGGGCCAACGTCGACCCGGGCGGTGTCGTCGCGGTCGTTGGCGACCACATGGATGCCGGGAAGGTTCACCCGCGTGGTGCCATCGTACGAATGGGTGGTGACCACCTTGCCGTTGTGCATCTCGACGTTGACCGCGTCGCCGTCCTTGCCCTTGACCTTGATGTCGACGCCGGAGTCCTTGGCGTCGGCCAGGGCCTCGTTCAGCGCCTTGTCGGCCTCCTTGGAGTCGGACGCGGCTTGCTTGGCGTCCTTACCGTCCTTGGCCTTGGCATCCTCGGCCTTGGCGGTCTCCTCAGGCTTCACGCGGTCCGCCAGCAGGTTGGTCTCGATGGCGGCCAGGGCGGTGTCGACGCCGCCCTGGGTGGAGACCAGCTGCAGGGTCACCTCGGCGCCGCCGGAGGTGGCGTAGGTGCAGACCTTGCCGTCCGGCGAGGCCGATGTGCGGGTCAGGTCGCCCTGCCGCGTCGGGCAGTCGAGCGCGGCGCGGGCCTTGGGCGTCTGCGGCCCGCAGGCGGCGGTGCTCAGCGCCAGGGCGGAAGCGGCGAGAAGAAGTAGCGGTCGCATCGAGGAAAACTCCGTCGGTTCGCCGCGAAAATGGACCCGAGCGCCGTCGGCGGCGAGTGAAATCACCGTAACGGCGAGACGTGCATCCAAATGGACGCCGTCGCGCCTCTTAGCGGATTCCTGCGTGCGTCGAGCCCGCGCGCCCGAACTACTGCCCGGGGCGGGCCGCGCCTTCGCGCCGGGCCAGGAAAGCCAGACGTTCGAACAGGTGCACGTCCTGCTCGTTCTTCAGCAGGGCGCCGTGCAGCGGCGGAATCAGCTTGGTCGGATCCCGCTCGGCCAGCGCGTCGGCGTCGATATCCTCGACCATCAGCAGCTTCAGCCAGTCGAGCAGTTCCGACGTCGACGGCTTCTTCTTCAGGCCCGGCACCTTGCGCATGTCGTAGAAGATGCGCAGCGCCTCGGCGACCAGCTTGTTCTTGATCCCCGGATAGTGGACGTCGACGATCTCCTGCATCGTCTCGGCGTCGGGGAAGCGGATGTAATGGAAGAAGCAGCGGCGCAGGAACGCGTCGGGCAGCTCCTTCTCGTTGTTGGAGGTGATGATCACGATCGGGCGCACATCGGCGCGGATCGTCTCATTGGTCTCGTAGACGTAGAATTCCATCCGATCGAGCTCCTGCAGGAGGTCGTTCGGGAACTCGATGTCGGCCTTGTCGATCTCGTCGATGAGCAGGACCGGGCGGTTGCCCTCGTGCTCGAAGGCCTCCCAGAGCTTGCCCTTCTTGATGTAGTTGCGGACGTCCTTCACCCGCTCGTCGCCAAGCTGGCTGTCCCGCAGGCGGGTCACCGCGTCGTACTCGTAGAGGCCCATGGTGGCCTTGGTGGTCGACTTGATGTGCCAGGTGATCAGGTCGGAGCCGAGCGCCTTGGCGATCTCATAGGCCAGCACGGTCTTACCGGTGCCGGGCTCGCCCTTGATCAGCAAGGGGCGCTCCAGCGCTATGGCCGCATTCACCGCGACCTTCAGGTCTTCGGTGGCGACGTAATTCTCGGTGCCTTCAAAACGTTGGCGGCTCATCGACGCTCCCCGCGCAGGCGCTACGCCCACGTTCGAACAGTTGTTTGTCTGGCGCCAACCTATAGGGCCGCGCGCCGGGATCAAGCGGTTCCGACGCGGCGACCGACCGCACCTTCGAAACGCCCGGCTGAAGACACTGAAGTCAGGACTTGACTGATGGGTCGCGCGAACTAATGCTGAAGTCATAACTTCAGTGATGGTGATGGAGACCCCGATGGAAGAGCCGGCGATCGTCCACAACACGTTCGTGATCGAAAAGACCTACCCGAAGCCCCCCGCGGCGGTGTTCGCCGCGTTCGCCGACCCGCAGGCCAAGCGCCGCTGGTACGCCGACGGGCCCGTCGACCTGTACGACAACGACTTCCGGGTCGGCGGGCGCGAGCGGGTGCACACGCGCATGCCGGAAGGCTCGCCGTTCCCGGGCGCGCCGATGATCCACGAGGGTGTCTACACCGACATCGTCGAGACGCGCCGCATCGTGATCGCCTCCAGCATGGCGCTGGGCGAGCGGCGCTTCTCCGTCTCGCAGACCACGTTCGAGTTCCTGAAGGGGGACGACGGCGGCACGGTGCTGGTCTGCACCCACCAGGGCGGCTTCTTCGAGAATTCCGACGGGCCGCAGATGCGCGAGCACGGCTGGCGGGCTCTGCTGGACAAGCTCCGCCCGGCGCTGGAGGCCGGATGACGGGCGAGGGGGACAGCGACGCCGCCCGGGTGCTAAACGCCCTGGGCGACGCGACGCGGCGCGCGATCGTGGAGCGGCTGAGCGAACGGCCGCATTCGGTCTCGCGTCTGGCCGAGCCCCTGGGCGTGACCCTGACGGCGATCGGCCAGCATCTGGCGGTGCTGGAGCAGGCCGGTCTCGTGCGCACCGAGAAGTTGGGCCGCGTGCGCACGGCCAGCCTGGATCCGCGGGGCCTAGCGGTGCTGGAGCGCTGGATCCGCGAGCGCCGCTCGAGCCTGGAACGCAGCCTCGACCGGCTGGGGGACATGTTGGCCGAGGACGACGACCCACCCGCATAGCGCGCCATTGTCGCCGCCGCCGACCCGCAATACTCCTGCGCTGAACCAGCTGGGGAGGGGACGGACTTGAACCTGGCGATCCTCCAGGCGCGGATGACCTCGACGCGGCTGCCGGGCAAGGTGATGGCGCCGGTTCTGGGCCAGCCGATGATCGCGCGGCAGCTGGAGCGCCTGGCCCGCTCGGCGCGGCTGGGCCGGATCATGATCGCCACCAGCGACGACCCGAGCGACGACGAACTCGCCCGCTTCTGCGAGGGCCTGGGCTACCTGGTCTGCCGCGGCGCGCTGAACGACGTGCTGGGCCGCTTCCACGGCGCCATGGCGCTGGTCCCAGAGGCCCAGGTGATCGTGCGCCTGACCGCCGACTGCCCGCTCGCCGACCCGACCGTCATCGACGCGGTGATCGACCGCCTGGCCGAGACGGGCGCCG
>CBHTUE010000339.1:0-4303 GCA_966096115.1 uncultured Phenylobacterium sp. | reverse complement strand
CCCCCCGCTCTTCAGCCGGCTCGCGCCGGCTTCGGCGGGCGGTCCCCCTTTCCCGTGAACGGGAAAGGCAACGGTAGGCGCCCGGGCCGCCCTCACGACAGCGGCTCCACGTCCACCGGCTGGCCGGGGTTCAGCCGGGCGCTGGGCCGGGCCTCGACCAGGTAGACCAGGCGGTCGCGGGCTTCGCGGCTGTAGATCACCGGCGGGGTGAATTCGGGCCGCGGGGCCACGAACTCGACCCGCGCGGTCAGGCCCTTGGCGCAGCCGTCGCAGGCGAAGCGGATGGTGCGGCCGATGCGGTAGGCGGCCAGGTCCTTCTCCGGCACGAAGAACCGCACCTTGATGCGTTCGTCGGGCAGCAGGCTGAGGATCGGCTGGTTGGCCGGGGCCCACTCGCCGGCGTGGAAGAACACGTCCTCCACCCGCGCCTTGCCCGGCGCCTTGGGCGCCACGTCGCCGAGCCTTGCGCCCGCGCCGCTGACCGCCGCGTTGGCGGCGGACACCTGGGCGTCGGCGGCGCGGATCTGGTCTTCGCGGGCGCCGAGCGCAGCGGCGTCGCGCTGCTTCTTCGCGGCGCGCACCTGGGCGTCGGCGGCGTCGGCGGCGGACTTGGCGTCGTCCAGGCGGGCCGGTGCGTACCAGCCCTGGCGCACCAGCGGTTCGACCCGGCGCAGGGTGGCGCGGGCGTCGCGGGCGCGGGCCTCGGCGGCGGCGATGTTGGCTTCGTAGACCGCCAGTTCCACCGGCCGCTGGCCCTTGCGCGCGTCCACCGCCTGGGCGGCGGCGGCCTGGGCCTGGGCGGCGGCCTGGTCGTAGGCGCTCTGCACCTGCGCCGGGTCGACCACGAACAGCGCCTGACCGGCGCTCACGTCCTGGCCGCGCTGCACGTTCACCGCCCGCACCGTGCCGGCCACCGGGGCGGCCAGGTACAGCGGCTCGCCCTCGATGTAGCCCGACAGGGTGTGTGTCTTGCCCATCCGCGGAACCCAGGCCAGCAGGCCCACGATGATGGCGGCGATCGCCACAAAGGCGACGACCAGCAGGCGTTGGCGGTTCATCACCGGGCTCCTTCGGTCAGCATGCCGGTCAGCAGCGTCTCGACGTGCTGGGCCATGACGGCGGGGATGTCGAAGGTGGGCGCGCCGACCGGTTCGAAGGTCTCGCGCCACAGCACGCTGACCAGCAGCGGCGCGACCAGCTGCAGGCCGTAGATGCGTGGGTTGCCCGGCTTCACCTCGCCGCGAGCCTGGGCGGCCTCGATGGCGCCGCTCATGGCGCCCAGCGCCTGGGCGACCAGCTCGTCGTGCCACACCCGGGCGATCTCGGGGAAGTTTCCGGCCTCGCCCACCACCATCTTCAGCACCCCGCCCAGCGGCTGGGTCTGCACCACGCGGGCGACGTGGGCGGTCACGCCGCGCACCAGGTCGGCCAGGGGGCCGGGGTGGGCGGCCACCATGGCCTTCACCACCGAGATGTTCGGCGCGATCGCCTGGCCGACCACGGCGCGGAACAGGTCTTCCTTGGTCTCGAAGTAGAGGTAGAGCGCGCCTTTCGAGACGCCGGCGCGCCGCGCGATCTCGTCCAGCTTCGCGGCCGCGAACCCCTTTTCCGCGAACACCGCCAGCGCCGCCGAGACGATCTCGCCGGGCCGGTCGGCCTTGCGGCGGCGGAATTTCGGGGCTCCAGCGTCCATCTCGGCGATCTCTAAATAACTGACCAGTCGGTTATTAACAGGGAGAACGCGGGTCCGCAAGCCGGCCCTTTCCGCGCGGCGAAACCGCCCGCACGCCTGGGGGTGGCGTCTCGCCGCATGGTTAACCGGAGCCATTCGCCTATTTTCCGCCCCGGTCCGCAGCCAGGACCCATCGCTCGTCGCGGCCCACGCGGCGCCCCAGTCAGTCCCGCCCTGAAGTCCGGCCACCGTCCGGCGAGGCGCTCATTGAGTAAGGCTCCCCCGATGTTCCCGGACGTGCGTAAGCGTCTCCGCGTGCTGGCCGCCGATCGGCCGCTGCAGATCCTCACCATCATCGCCGCCGTCTGCGCCGGGGCCGCCGCCGCGGCGCCGCTGAGCCAGCCGGAAGGCCGCGCCCAGCTGGCCACGGCCGTGCAGCAGGCCGTCACGGTTGTCGCGCCGCCGACCCCGCCGGTCACGAAGCTGGTCTGGGAGGGCGCCGACCTCGACGGCGATGGCCAACCCGACTTCGCCAACCCCACCGGCCAGCAGGCCCGCGGCCACGACGCCTACGGGGAAGGGGAGTTCGGCTCCTCGCGCGACGGCGGCTCGCGACGCCACGAGGGCGTCGACTTCAAGGCCGACGCCGGCCAGACCGTCGAGGCCCCGATCTCCGGCTACGTCACCAAGATCGGCTTCGCCTATCCCGGCGACCAGACCCTGAAGTTCATCGAGATCACCAACCCGGCCACCCACTACGCGGCGCGCGTCTTCTACGTGAACCCCGAGGTCGCGGTGGGCGACACGGTCGCCCTGGGCCACCCGATCGGCACGGCTCACTCGCTGCAGCGCAAGTACCCGGGCGGCATGACCAACCACGTGCACCTGGAAATCATGGACCGCCCCGAACACCGCATCGACGCCAGCCGGATGATCACCGCGGAGTATCGCAGCCTGCCGACCACGGTGGCGGCGGCGGACTGACGCCGAACGTCCAGACCGTCGTTGCCGGGACGAGCCCGGCCATGACGGCCGCGAGGTGAGGGGACTATCCCCTGGGCTTCAGCAGCGCCTTCAACTCCGCGCCGGTCGCCGCCTGGCCGAAGGCGTTGAAGGTCCCGTCGGCGGCGATCTCGCGCGCCGCCTTCAGGAACCCGCCCCAGGCCGCCCGCGCCAGCGCGCCGCCGACGCTGATCCGGCGCACGCCCAGGTCGGCCAGCTGCGCCACCGACAGGCCCGGCGCGCCCATCAGCACGTTCAGCGGCCTGGGCGACACCGCCTTGACCGCCGCGGCGATGTCGGCCGCGTCGCGCAGGCCGGGCGCGTAGAGGCAATCGGCCCCGGCGTCGGCGAACAGCGCCAGCCGGTCCAGGGTCGCCGTCAGGTCCGCCTGGCGGATCAGCAGGCCCTCGGCGCGGGCCACCAGCACCGCGCCGGTCCCGTCGGCGTCCATCGCCGCGCGGGCGGCCTTCACCCGCTCCACCGCCAGCGCCGTCTCGTAGAGCGGCTTGCCGGGGTCGTGGCTCATGTCCTCGATCGACAGCCCCGCGACGCCGGCGTCCAGGGCGCGCCGCACGTTCGCCGCCACCCCCTCCGGCGTATCGGCGTAGCCGTTCTCGAAGTCGGCGTTCAGCGGCAGGTCCGTCGCAGGAGCCAGCAGCGCCAGGTGCGCCAGCGCGTCCTCCAGCGGGACCTCGTTGTCGATCCGCCCGCTGGCCCAGGCCATGCCGCTGGAGGTGGTCGCCAGCGCCTGGAAGCCCAGCGCCTGCAGCATGCGCGCGCTGCCCACGTCCCAGGGATTGGGGATCACGAAGCAGCCGCGCTCGTGCAACTGGCGGAACCGGGCGCGCTTTTCGGCCGGAGTCGGCATGGGGACACCTCCCACCTCGTGTCTACGACACGAGGTTATTTTCTTGAGTTCCCGCACGACAGGCGCCTTCGGCTGTCGTGCCAGGGCAGAGCTTAACGGCGAAAGCTTGAGTGCAGGAACAGGGGCGAAACGAATCACGTCCGAATCACTGACTCGCAGCGATTCAGTCTTTGTTCCCTACGAAATATTGTATGTGAGTCGCTTCGGGCCACAACGAAGCATGATCCCCGGCCGCGACCGAACCGCCATGCGCGCGCCTCGCCTTGACGCGGCGAGGCCCATCCTCTACATCGCCCGCTCTTCGCGCGGGCTCGTCCCGTCGCTCCCTATTTCCCTGCGAAGGTATTCGCTTATGTCGCGCCGCTGCGAAATCACGGGTGTCGGACCGATGGTCGGTCACAACGTGAGCCACTCGAACATCAAGACCAAGCGCCGGTTCATGCCGAACCTGAACGCGGTCACCGTCCAGTCGGACGCCCTGGGCCAGAGCTTCAGCCTGCGCATCACCAACGCCGCGCTGCGCACCCTCGACTTCAAGGGCGGCCTCGACCCCGTCCTGCTGAAGGCCAAGGACGAGGTCCTCTCGGCCAAGGCGCTCAAGATCAAGCGCCAGGTGAAGGCCAAGCTGGCCGAGGCCGCCGCGGCCTAAACCGCGCCGCATCGCCGATACGAAGAGGCCGCCTGCGAAGGCGGCCTTTTTGTTTTGCTTTCAGTTCCTCCCCCTTGGGGGAGGTGTCGCGGCGCATCGCGCCGTGACGGAG
>CBHTUE010000338.1:0-4312 GCA_966096115.1 uncultured Phenylobacterium sp. | reverse complement strand
CGCACCACCGCGTCGGCGAACGCCGCCGTGGGCGCGATGTGTTCGTGCAGGTTCACCAGGTTGAGGTGGGTCCAGGCGGCCTCGAACATGGCGTCCCGCTGCGCCGGGTCGAGGCGCGCGAAGAAGCTCTGCGGGTCGTCGGCGATGATCTGGTGCAGGCGCTTCAGGTACCAGGCCTTGGCGTACGCCGGATCGGCATCGACGTAGATCGACAGGCCCAGGCAACCGCGGGCCCGCGGCGTCTGCAGCACGTTGATGCCTTCGACGATCACCACGCCGACGCCGTCGACCGCCCGTTCCTGGCCCGGCACGATGTCGTAGGTCACGTGCGAATAGACCGGCATCGCCGCCGTCCGCCCGACGGCGAGGTCGCCGAGGAACGCGTGCAGCGCGTCGGTGTCGTAGGTCTCCGGGAAGCCCTTCTTCATGCCGAGCCCGGCCGCCTCGAGGGCTGCGTTCGGCTTCAGGAAGCCGTCCGTGGCCACGATCTCGACCGGCAGATCCGGGGCCACGGCGCCCAATCCGTCGGCGAGGGTTCGCGCCAGCGTACTCTTGCCGACCGCGACGCCGCCGGCGATGCCCACGAGCAGCACCGGCCGCCGCCCGGCGGCCCGCGCGGCGACCAAGTCCACCAGCTTTGCGCTCAGGTCTTCGCTCGTCATCCCACCTCCGACGGACGACAGCGGTTCCACGCCGGGGCCGCCACGGTCAAGCCGGCCCTTGCCGCGGGCGGCGCGGGGCCTGATATGGGCCGACGCGCGAAGGAGGCCGCATGCTGAAGCTCTACACCCACCTGGGCACTATCGGCCTCGCCTGCGAGATCGCCCTGGAAGAGGCCGGCGCGGTCTACGAGGTCCAGCGGATGAACTTCGCCGAGAACGAGCAGCGCCAGCCCGCCTATCTGGCCATCAACCCCAAGTCCCGCGTGCCCGCGCTGGCCACCGACCGGGGGATCATCACCGAAGCTCCTGCGATCATGGGTTACATCGCCCGCACCCATCCGGCCGCCGGCCTGCTGCCCGAGGGCGACGCCTTCGCGCTGGCCCAGGCCGAATCGCTGATGAGCTACCTCTGCTCGTGGGTCCACCCGGCCGCCGCCCACCGTCACCGCGGCTACCGCTGGGCCGACGATCCCGCCGCCATCGCCGAGCTGCGCAGGAAAGCGCCTGAGGTGTTCGGCGAGGCCATGCACCTGATCGACCAGACGCTGTTCAAGGGTCCCTGGGCGCTGGGCGAGGCCTACAGCGTCTGCGACCCCTATCTCTACGTCCTGACCAGCTGGCTGCCGCGCGACACGCTGGACATGGCGGATTTCCCCCGCCTCGCGGATCACTATTCGCGCATGGACGCCCGTCCGGCGGTGCAGGCGGTGCTGGCCCGCGTTGCGGCCGGGTGACGGTCCGCCTGATCCCGCGCGCCCCCACGCGCCAGGGACTGGACGCGCGCCGCCATAAGGCGGACATCGAAATAGGGGATGGAGTTTCGTCATGACCGCGCCCGTGCTCGCCAAACCGCCCCGCCACTACCCGACCCCGGCCGCCAAGTGCGCCGACCTGGTGGTCCATGTCGTGGGCCTGACCCTCGCTCTCGTCGGCGGGATCGTGCTCCTGACCCTGGCCGTGCGGGCCGGGTCGATCAGCCAGGTGGTGGGCGTTTCGATCTATGCGGCCGGCGTCATCGCCATGCTGGCCTTCTCCACCGCCTACAACTTCGCCAATCACCAGTACCGGCCCACGCTGCGCCGCCTGGACCACGCCGGCATCTTCCTCATGATCGCCGGCTCCTACACGCCCTTCACCACCCAGAGCCTCCACGGCGCCTGGGCCTGGGGCATGACCGCGGCGGTCTGGGGCGTGGCGGGGCTGGGCGCGTTCGCCAAGCTGTTCCTGCCGCATGTGCCGCGCAAGTTCTCGGTGGCGCTGTACCTCGCCCTGGGCTGGCTGGTGGTCGTGGTCCTGAAGCCGATGATCGACGCCGTCGCCTGGTACGCCATGCTGCTGCTCGTGGCCGGCGGCGTCCTCTATTCGACCGGCGTGATCTTCTACGTGAACAAGCGGCTGAAGTTCGCCCGCGCGATCTGGCATGGCCACGTGGTGGCCGCGGCCGCAGCCCACTGGACCGCGATCCTGCTGGGCGTGGTGCTGGCCGCCCAGCACTAGGGACCCTAGGCCGTTCAGGCCCAGCGTATCAGCCACCACGCACGCCACTGCCGCCGGCGGCGGGGCGGTGAGCAGCGTGTCCAGCCTCCAGGCTCCAGGAGTCTGCGGCCTGGGCGCTCGCGGACGCCGCCGCATCACAGCGTTGTGCGTCGGGCCGGCGGCGGGCATTATCCCGCCGCGTCGCTCGTTTCGACGATGCCTGTCCGACGGAGCGCCAGATGCAGACCTTCATGTCCGAACCGAAAGGAGCCCATCAACTGGACATGAGACCCCATGCCTCTGCGAACCTCGAGGACGCCCCCGCCAGCTCAAGCTGAGCCCCGCGCCCTCTCCGAACCGCGGCCCGACGCCGCCGACGCCCGCCGGGCGCGCGCCCGGCTGCGCCGTTTCCTCGGCTACTACCGCCCGCACCTGCCGCTGCTGTGCGCCGACCTCGCCTGCGCCGTCCTCGTGGCGGCCACGGCGCTGGCGCTGCCGGTCTGCGCCAACCTGATCACGCGGCGGCTGGGCGGCCTGGGCGACACGCCCGCCGCCATCGACCAGATCCTGCAGATCGGGGCGGCGATGCTGGCCCTGCTGGCGGTCCAGGCCGCCTGCACGATCTTCGTCGACTACCAGGGCCACGTCATGGGGGCGAAGATGGAGGGCGCCATGCGCAAGGCCCTCTTCGATCACCTGCAGAAGCTCTCCTTCAGCTTCTACGACCGCCAGAAGGTGGGCCAGCTGATGAGCCGGATCACCAACGACCTGTTCGCCATCGGCGAGCTCTGCCACCACGGCCCCGAGGACATCGCCATCTCGCTGTTGAAGTTCGGCGGCGCCGCGGGGCTGCTGGCCTGGCTGGACCTGCCGCTGACGCTGGCCATCCTGGCCGTCTTCCCGGCGACCGCCCTCTACGCCGTGCACTTCAACCGGCGGATGAACCACGCCCTAGCGGCCGGCAAGGCGCAGATCGGGGCGATCAACGCGCAGGTGGAGGACTCGCTGGCCGGCATCCGAGTGGTGAAGTCCTTCGTGGGCGAGGCCATCGAGACGCGGCGCTTCGAGGCCGAGAATACCCGCTTCCTCGACATCCGCCGCCTGGGCTACCGCGCCGAGGCGCTGTTCTCGGTCGGCATGACCAGCTCGGTCCAGCTGATCACCGTCGCCGTCATCGCCGCCGGGGCGGTGCGGGTAGCGCAGGGCCGGCTGGACGCGCCCGACCTGCTGACCTTCCTGCTGTGCGTGCCGATCCTGATCGACCCGATCCAGCGGGCCACCAACTTCGTGCGCCTCTGGCAGCAGAGCTACACCGGCTTCGACCGCGTCATGGAGATCCTGGAGACCGAGCCGGACATCCGGGACCGGCCCGGCGCGCGGCCGCTGGGGCGGGCGCTGGGCGCGATCTCGTTCCGCGAGGTCGGCTTCAGCTACCGCGACGACGGCGCCCACGTGCTGCGCGGCGTCTCCCTGGAGATCGCCGCCGGCGAGTTCGTCGCCCTGGTCGGCGCGTCGGGGGTGGGCAAGACCACGCTCTGCTCGCTGATCCCACGCTTCTACGAGGCCCGCGCCGGCGCGGTGCTGATCGACGGGACCGACGTGCGCGACGTGACACTGGACTCGCTGCGCCGCAACGTCGGCGTCGTGCAGCAGGACGTCTATCTGTTCGCCGGGTCGGTGGCCGACAACCTGCGCTACGGCCGGCCGGACGCCACGGTGGCCGAGATCGAAGCCGCCGCGCGGCGCGCCAACGCCCACGACTTCATCGCGGCCCTGCCCGACGGCTACGACACCGACATCGGCCAGCGTGGCGTGCTGCTGTCGGGTGGGCAGAAGCAGCGGCTGACGATCGCGCGCGCCTTTCTCAAGGACCCGCCAATCCTGATCTTCGACGAGGCGACCAGCGCGCTCGACAACGAGAGCGAGCGGGCCGTGCAGCAGGCGCTGGGCGAACTGGCCAAGGCCCGGACCACCCTGGTCATCGCCCACCGCCTCTCCACCGTCCGACACGCCGATCGCATCCTGGTGCTGACCGAGGACGGGATCGCCGAGCAGGGCCGGCATGCGGAGCTGATGGCCAAGGGCGGGGTGTACGCGCGCCTCTACAGCGTGCAGGCGAGCTTGTTGTCGCTCCCCCGTGGGGGAGCTGTCGGCGAATGCCGACTGAGGGGGTC
>CBHTUE010000337.1:0-4346 GCA_966096115.1 uncultured Phenylobacterium sp. | reverse complement strand
GCTCTTCGCTGCGCTCGGCCTGCGGTCCCCCCTTCCCGCAAGCGGGAAGGGCAAGGATCACCCGGCCGCCGCCACGTACGCGTCGATCTCGGCCAGGTGTTTCGCCACCTGCTCCTTCGGCAGGAACGACCCCGTGAAGCTGTTCTTCGCCAGCGTCACCAACTCCTCGCGGCTCAGCGAAAGCGCCTCCGCCGTCTCCACCCAGTTCTGGCCCAGGTAGCCGCCGAAGTAGGCCGGGTCGTCGGAGTTGATCGTCGCCTTCAGGCCCAGCGCCAGCATGGTGCGCAGCGGGTGGTCGTGCAGGTCGTTCACCACGCACAGCCTCAGGTTCGACAGCGGGCACACCGTCAGCGTCTTGCCGTCGTGGACCAGCCGCTTCACCAGCTCCGGGTCCTCCAGCGCGCGGTTGCCGTGGTCGATGCGGTCGACGTCCAGGATGTCCAGCGCGTCCCAGACGTAGTCCGGCGGCCCCTCCTCACCGGCGTGGGCCACCAGCTTCAGGCCCTTGGCGCGGGCCAGGCGGAAGACGCGGGCGAACTTCTGCGGCGGGTGGCCGACCTCGGAGCTGTCCAGCCCCACGCCCAGGATGCGGTCCAGGTAGGGCTCGGCGGCCTTGAGCGTCGCGAAGGCGGCCTGTTCGTCCAGGTGGCGCAGGAAGCAGAGGATCAGGCCCGAGGTGATCCCCAGCTCCCGCTCCGCCTGCGCCATCCCCGCCAGCAGCCCGTCCATCACCGTCGAAAACGCGACCCCCCGGTCGGTGTGGGTCTGCGGATCGAAGAACAGCTCCACGTGCTTGCAGCCGTCGGCCGCCACCCGGCGGAAATAGGCCAGCGCCAGGTCCTTGAAGTCCTGCTCGGCGATCAGCACGCCGGCGCCCTGGTAGTAGATGTCCAGGAAGTCCTGCAGGTTCGAGAAGGCGTAGGCGGCGCGCACCTCCTCCACCGACTTGAAGGGCAGTTCCACGCCGTTGCGGCGGCCCAGCTCGAACATCAGCTCGGGCTCGAGGCTGCCCTCGATGTGCAGGTGAAGTTCAGCCTTGGGCAGGCCGCGAATGAAATCGTTAAGGCCGGTCATGATCCTGTCCTCCCCGCGATCCGGGTCCGGGTCAAGGCTTGCGGCGGGCCTGCGGTGGTCTAGGCTGCGGCGCGCAACCGGGGGACGTTTGTGGCGAGCACCGAGGCGGCGGCGCAGGCGGGCCAGACGGCCGAGCAAAAGCTCGTCCTCGCCCACAAGGCGCTGCTGAAAACGCCCGGGCTGCAGTTCGATTTCGGGGCCGTCCCGCCGCCCGAGAAGCCGCCCGGATGGGTGCGGCCGCTGATCGAGTTCCTGGCGTCCCTGGGCCCCGCCCTGCAGTATGTGTTCTGGGGCGGGCTGGCTGTCGGCGCGGCGCTGATCATCTACTTCATCGCCCGCGAATATGTGCCGGACGCCTGGCTCCGGAAGACCCGCGTCCACCGCGGCGTCACCGACTGGAAGCCCGAGGAAGGCAAGGCCCGCGCCCTGCTGGAGGACGCCGACGCCCTGGCCGCGGCCGGGCGGTTCGAGGAGGCGATCCACCTGCTGTTGTTCCGCTCCATCGACGACCTGGTGTCGCGCCGCCCGGGCGCGGTCCGGCCGGCCCTGACCAGCCGCGACATCGCCGGGCTGGAGGTGCTGCCGGGCGATGCGCGCACCGCCTTCCTGCAGCTGGCCCAGGCGGTGGAGCGCACCTTCTTCGGCGGCCGGCCCGCCGACGCCGACGAATTCGGTCGCGCGCGGCGGGACTACGAGGCCTTCGCCTTCGCCGAGGGCTGGCGATGAGCGAGGCGGCGCAGGGCGCGTCCGGGCCGGCGCCGACCTTCTCACCGGCCGCGATCCTGGCCCTCGTGATCGTGGGCATCGTCGCCTTCGCGGGCCTGTCGGTGCTGGCCGCCTTCGCGCCGGACCTGCGCAACGGCAACGACGGCCGCGCGCATGCGCTGTCGAAGTCGGCGGTCGGCTTCGCGGGCGTGCCGATCCTGATGAAGGGCCTGGGCGAGACCGTGGTGATCAGCCGGGTGAAGGCGCACACGCTCCGGAACGCCACCGTCATTCTGACCCCCGACATGGGCGCCCAGGCCGACGCGCTGAAGCCGTTCGCCGGCGCGGCACGCACCCTGATCATCCTGCCCAAGTGGGCCGCCGCGCCGGATCCGCTGCGCCGCGGCTTCGTGCGCAAGGGCGGGCTCGCGCGGTTCAACGGCGGCGAGTACACGGCGCTGCTCTCCGGCTATTCCCGCACGACCAGCACCGCGGTGCGCAAGGCGGTGAGCCGGCCGACCCTGCGCGGGGCGGGCGGGGCGTTCGCGGCCGCAACCTACCTGCCGCTGGGCCCGATCGACCGCCTGCAGACGGTGTCCGGCGACGGCTGGGCGCCCGCCCTGGTCGACGAGAATGGCGGCATCGTGCTGGCCTATGCGAAGAAGGACCCCCGCGTCTGGCTGCTGGCCGACCCGGACCTGCTGAACAACCAGGGCCTGAAGAACCTCGACACCGCCCGGGCTGGCGTCGCCATCCTGGAGGCCGCCAGCGCCGGCGGATCGCGATCGATGCTGTTCGACGTCACCCTGGCGGGGTTCGAGCGGGGCCGCGGTTTCGGCAAGCTGATGCTGCAGCCGCCCTATCTGGCCGCGACGCTGTGTGCGGTGGCGGCGGCCCTCCTGATGGGCTTCCACGCGCTGGCCCGCTTCGGCCAGCCGCGGCGGCGCGGCCGGGCGATCGCGCTTGGCGCGCGGGCGCTCGTGGACAACTCTGCCGACCTGGTGCGCATGGCGCGCAAGGAACATGAGCTGGCGCCCGCCTACGCCGCCCTGGTCCGCGCGCTGGTGACGCGCGCCGCCGGCGGCCACGCGCAGCAGGAAACGTGGCTGGACGACATGGCCGCCCGCCGAGGCGCCGCCGCGCCCGGCGCCCTGGCGGCGGATGCCGAGACCATCAAGACCCGCGACGACCTGCTGGCCGTCGCGCAGAAGCTTTATGAGTGGCGAGGGGAGATGACGCGTGAACGTCGCTGAGGTGAAGGCGCTGGCCGACCAGGTCCGGGCCGAGATCGGCAAGGCCATCGTGGGGCAGCGCGATACCATCGACCTGATGCTGACCGCGCTGTTCGCCCGCGGGCACGTGCTGCTGGAGGGTCCGCCGGGGGTGGCGAAGACCTACCTGGCGCAGTGCTTCGCCCGCACGCTGGGGCTGGACTACGGCCGCATCCAGTTCACGCCTGACCTGATGCCGGCCGACATCATCGGGGCCAACGTGTTCAACTTCCAGACCTCGACCTTCTCGCTGACCGAGGGACCGCTGTTCTGCGAGCTCTTGCTGGCCGACGAAATCAACCGCACTCCGCCCAAAACCCAGGCCGCCCTGCTGGAAGCCATGCAGGAGCGCAAGGTCACCATCGACGGCAAGTCGCGGCCGCTCAGCGAGCGCTTCATGGTGGTGGCGACCCAGAACCCGCTGGAGCAGCAGGGCACCTATCCGCTGCCGGAAGCCCAGCTGGACCGGTTCCTGTTCAAACAGTCGATGGGTTACCCGGACCGCGAGGAGGAGCGGACCATCGTCGCCGAATACGGCATGCAGTCCGGCCACTCCGACCCGGCCGCCCGCGGCGTGAAGCAGGCGGCGACGGCGAAACAGCTCACCGAGGCGCACAAGGCCGTGGCCGGCATCCGGCTGAGCGACGAGGTTGTCGGCTACGTGCTGGACCTGGTGCGCTCCACCCGCGAAACGCCGGACCTGGCCAGCGGCGCCTCGCCGCGCGCCGCCGCCCAGCTCGCGCTGGCCGCCCGCTCGCGCGCCGCCCTGGACGGACGCGACTACGTGATCCCGGACGACGTGAAGGCGCTGGCCCTGCCCACCCTGCGCCACCGGGTGATCCTGTCGCCGGCCGCGGAGATCGACGGGCGCCGCCCCGACCAGATCATCCAGGGCCTCGTCGACCTAGCCGCCGCCCCGCGCTGAGCAGAGGTTCGATGATCGCCCGACAAATGGCCCGAGCAGCCTCCTCCCTTCCTCCTCGATGGAGGAAGGGTCGGGGATGGTGGTGTTCGCACGGGCATGAAGCGAAGAGCGTTGTCGGGCGCCGACGCCCACTCGCGCCCCCTGCACGCGCTCGGCGGTCACACCACCACCCAACCCTCCTCCGTCGAGGAGGAGGGCTTCTTCGGATTGCGCGCCGTCTATCGGCCGGCTCGGCGACCCTGGTCAGACGATGACGCTCTACCCCACCCGCCGCGCGATCGCGCTGATGGCCGCAGGCGCCGTGCCGGCCCTGGCTGTCGCCGTGGCCGCGCCCGGGCTGTGGACGGCGGCGGCGGCGTGGATCGTGCTGG
>CBHTUE010000336.1:0-4373 GCA_966096115.1 uncultured Phenylobacterium sp. | reverse complement strand
GTGACCTCGCCGTTCAGGATGGTCAGCCCGGTGCTCGTCGCGGGGTCCATCAGCTTGGGCAGGATGCTGTTGATAACCGGGTTCGACGGGTCGATGCGCCCGCCCAGTTCGCTGTGCGCGCTGGCCGACTGGCGCAGCACCATGGCCTGGATCACCGAGATGCCGACGCTGGAGCCCAGGCTTCGGGCCATGGTCGAGACGATGGTCCCTTCCACGCGGTGGCTCTGGTCCAGGGTCGCGTAGCCCAGGGTGCTGAGCGGCGAGAACAGCAAGCCGGTGCCGAACCCCTGGATGAAGCCGCTCCACAGGATCGGCGACGAGGTCATGCTGAGGTTGAACTGCCCCATCATCCACAGGGCGCCGATGCTGAGGATGAGGCCGATGGTGAGCGACGTGCGCGCGCCCAGCCGCATCATCACGAACGGCACCAGCAGGAACGAGATCAGCGAGCCGATGCCCCGCGTCACGCTGGCCTCGCCGCTCTGCAGGGCCGAATAGCCCAGCAGGGTCTGCATAAACGACGGCAGCAGCGCGGTGGTCGAGAACAGCAGCACGCCCACGAAGAACCCGAAGATCGTGGTGCCGATAAAGTTGCCGTCCTTGGCCAGGTCGCGGTGGAAGAACGGGTGCTCTGCGGTAGCCGTCTGGACGACGAAGACCCAAAGGCCCGCCAGGCCGATTGCCGCCTCGACCCAGATCTCCTTGGAGTCGAACCAGTCCCGTCCGGGACCGCGGTCCAGCATCACCTGCAGGCCGACGACGAAGGCTATCAGCGACCCGAACCCGATGAAGTCGAAGGGCCGTTCCCGCCCTCCGGGATCTCGCGCCATGAAGTTGAAGACGCCCAGCGCGGCCAGGATCCCCACCGGCAGGTTGATGTAGAACACCCAGCGCCAGTCCAGGTGCTCGGTGATCGAACCCCCCAGGATCGGGCCGAAGATCGGCCCCATGATCACCGCGGCGCTCCAGATGCTCATCACCCGCGGGATCATCGCCATCGGGAAGATGTCCAGCATCACCGACTGCGACATCGGCATCAGCGACGCGCCCGCGAGGCCCTGCAGGACACGGAAGGCCACCATCTCGGTCACGTTCTGGGCGACCCCGCAGAGCATCGACGCGATCGTGAAGCCGACGATCGAGTACAGCAGCATCCGCTTGCGGCCGATCTTCTGCGCCAGCCAGCCGGCCAGCGGCGTCATCACCGCCGTCGCCAGGATGTAGGAGGTCAGCACCCAGGTGATCTGGTCCTGGGACGCCGAAAGGCTGCCCTGCATGTGCGGCAGGGCGACGTTCGCGATGGTCGAATCCAGCGTGTACATCAGCGTCGCCAGCATCAGCGCGCCGGTGATCGGGATGCGGTTCCTAACGTCCTGGGGCGATGCCACCGGGGCCTCCCCCAGGTCCTTGCGCGGACGTCTGGGCGTCGCGCCAGTCGGCCGACGAGGCGGCGTAGAGGTCGACCAGGTCGCTGAGCCGCTGGGCCTGGGCGCGCGCCAGGCTGCGCTGGTCGTTGTAGAGCTGGCGGCGCGACTGGATCACGTCGCCGGCCGTCCGGGCGCCCAGGCGGGCGGCGGCCAGGGTGACGTCGGCGCCCTCCTGGCTGCGGGCCACCGCCCGGGTCAGGGCGTCCAGCTGGGTCTGGTCGGTCTGCAGCGCGGCCATGGCGTCGGACACCTCGACGAAGGCGCGCAGCACGGTCACGCGGTAGCGGGCCAGCGCCTCGCGGGCCTCGGCCTGGGCCTCTTTCGTCTTCGCCTTGCGCGCGCCGCTGTCGAACAGCGGCGCCGCCACGCCGCCCAGCAGGGTCCAGGCGCTGGCGTCGGGAGAGATCACGTCGCCCGGGGTGAGCCCGGAGAAGCCGCCGCTCGCCGAGAGCCGGATGCTGGGATACTGGTCGGCCAGGGCCACGCCGATCGCCGCGGTCGCCGCGTGCAGCTCCGCCTCGGCGGCCAGGATGTCGGGCCGCTTGCGCACCAGGGCCGAGGGCAGGGCGACCGGCACGCTGGCCGGAACCGTCATCCGGGCCAGGTCGAAGTCCGGCGCGGTCCAGTCCGCCGGCGACTTGCCGACCAGCAGGGCCAGCTGGTGGCGAGCCTCGTCGTACTGGCGGCGCAGCGGCGGCAGGATCGCCTCGTCCTCGGCCAGCTGGGCCTCCACCTGGGTCACGGTGGTGCGCGGGATGCCGCCGATGTCGAACGCCTTGTACGCCAGGTCGAGCAGGGCGCGGTCGTCGGCATTGATCCGCTCCAAAGCCTCGAGTTCGGCCCTCAGGCCCGCGATGCGCATCGCCTGCAGCGCCACGTTGCCGGACAGGGTCAGGAACGCGGCGTCCGCCTCGTGGGCCGCCTGTTGTGTGCGCGCCCCGGCCTCTTCGACCTTGCGGCGGCCGCCCCCGAACAGGTCCAGGTCGTAGGTGACGCGCCCGGTCAGCGAGAACAGGTCGAACGTGCGGCCGCTGAAACCGGAGAAGCCGGGGATGGTGGTCTGGTTCTTGATGCCGAACGACTTGGGATTGAACTTCTGCCGCTGGACGCTCGGCGTGGCGGTCGCCTCCGGCCCGCGCTCACCCACCGCTGCCCGCTCGGCGGCCTGGTAGCGCTCCAGCGTGGCTTTCGCCTGCGCCACGCTGGGGCTGTCGGCCAGCGCCAGGCGAACCGTCTGGTCCAGGGCCGGCGAGCCGAACGCCTGCCACCACGGCCCGGCCGTCCGCGCCTCCGGATCCAGGCGCACGGCCGCCGCCGGCGCCTCGCCCGCCATCGCGTAGCCCGACGCCGCGCTGGGCGACGGCGGCGCCTTGAAATCCGGTCCCACGGTCATGCAGCCGCTCAGGGCCAGCCCCGAGACGGCCAGGAGGGAGAGGCGCAGAGCCATCGTCAGGTCCCGCGGCCGGCGCGCAGGTCGACCTTCACCTTCGCCGACAGCCCGGCGCGGGCGGCCCGCTCTGGCGGCGGCTTGTCGAACTCGATGCGCACGGGCAGCCGCTGGGTGACCTTCACCCAGTTGCCGGTGGCGTTCTGGGCGGGCAGGGCGGAGAAGGCCGAGCCGGTTCCCGGCGGGAAGCTGGCCACGTGACCCTTCAGCAGGCCGCCCGGATAGGCGTCGATGTCGATCTCCACCGGCTGGCCCACGCTCATGTGGCCCACCTGGTCTTCCTTGAAGTTGGCCTCGATCCACGGCTGGCCGGACAGCAGCCAGAAGGCGGTCTGCGAGGCGTTCAGGTATGCGCCGACCGGCAGCTGGTCGACGCGCGCCACGACGCCGTCCGCCGGCGCCACGACGGTGGCGTAGCCGGCGTTCAGCCGCGCCCGCTCCAGCTGGGCGTGCGCCTGCATCACCTGGGGTGCGCGGTCGCCGATGTTCGGGTCGCCGCCCAGCGCCGCCAGCGCCTGCGTCTGCTGTCGCTGGGCGACCGCCAACTGGTCGCGGGCCTGGTTGGCGGTGTGCGCCGCCTGATCCACCGCCTGGCCGGAGGCGGCGCCGGCGGTGTTCAGCTTGCGCTGCCGCTCCACTTCCCGCACCGCGAAGGCGAGGTTCTCCCGCGCCGCCGCCACATTGGCGCTCTCGCGGTCATAGGCGGCCCGCGCCTGGCTGACGGCGAGCTGCGCGCCGGCCACCTGGGCCTGCGCCAGGTCCAGCGTCGCCTTCAGGTCCCGCTGGTCCAGCCGGAACAGCACCTGGCCGCGCTTCACGGGCTGGTTTTCCTTCACATAGATCTCGACCACCCGCCCGCTGATCGATGGGGCCACCGGGGTCTTGGCGATCTGGACGTAGGCGTCGTCGGTGGTCTCGGAGCGGCCGCTCGTGAGGAAGAAATAGGCCAGCGCGGCCAGGACCACGAGAGGCCCCGCGATCATGACCACCCATCGCTTTCGAAAGCCCCGCCGGCCGGTCGTCGTCGCGGCCGCGTGCTGGTCGTCGCTCACTCGTCACTCCCCTCGGCCCCTTTGCCTCCGGCGGGGCCAGAGAGGCCGCCGGGGGACCGCCCCTGTGTCACCAACTAACCGTTCGTAACCTAGGGAATTCGACTAGGCCACTGCCCCCAGCGACGCCAGCGCCCGGTCCTTCAAAGCCTTATAATCGACCTTGCCGTTGGGGGCGCGGCCGATGCTCTCGACGACCACCAGCTCGCGCGGCGCCTTGTAGTGGGCCAACTGGCTGCGCACGAACTCCGAAAGGTCGGGCAGGGTCGGCGCCTCACCGGCCTCCGGTTCGACGACCGCACAGATCCGCTCGCCGAATCGGGCGTCGGGCACGCCGACCACGACCGCGTCGCGCACGGCGGCGTGGCGCTTCAACGCCTCCTCGACCTCCTCGGGGAAGACCTTCTCGCCGCCGGTGTTGATGCAGACCGAGCCGCGGCCCAGCAGCTT
>CBHTUE010000335.1:0-4413 GCA_966096115.1 uncultured Phenylobacterium sp. | reverse complement strand
GGGCCGCGCTTCTTCAGCAGTTACAGTCAAGCTTGTTCGCGCGCTACTCGGCGAACCCCGATGTGATCAGTCGGATCTTTCGCCCGACATGATCTAGCTCGTTATATCCCGCCTTAGTGGTCTTGAGGCAACGCCCGCGCCCCTTCCGACAACGCTGAATTACTCCGACAATGCGGCAAAGCGAAGACGAAAACTTGTCGCAGGAAAAGACCCTAGGCACTTTCCCTTAGGATCGCCGCCACAATCCTGAATCAATTCTTAATTGTACTATGGAAAGGTTCCTGGTGGAGCCGAGGGGAATCGAACCCCTGACCTCCTCATTGCGAACGAGGCGCTCTACCATCTGAGCTACGGCCCCAGGAAGGCGCGGAATAAGGCGATCCGAGGCGCGCCTGTCAAGCGGCCACGCGCCGCACCCTGCGCGGACACCGTCTTGCCAGGGCTGCAAAGGCGGTTAGAACCGAGGCAATGGGCAGCTTCCTCTACATCATCATCAACGGCCTGTTCAGCGCGGTGCTGTTCGTGCTGGTCGCGAACGCCATCGTCTCCTGGCTGGTGGCATTCCAGGTGATCAACACCCGGAACACCTTCGTCTATACGGTCGTGCGCTTCCTCGACGCCGTCTCGACCCCGGTGCTGGCGCCGTTCCGCCGGTTCATCCCGCCGCTGGGCGGCGTCGACGTCTCGCCGGTCATCGCGATCCTGGTGATCGCGGCGTTCCAGGCGACCCTGCTGCGGATGATCTTCGCCCCGATCATTGGCGTCCTCGGCTGATCTTTGAGCGGCTGAGCGTGCGCGTCACGCCGCGTGGCGGCCGTGACGCCGTCGACGGCTGGACTGCCGATGCCGAGGGGCGGCCGCTTCTCAAGCTGCGCGTCGCCGCCGCGCCCAGCGACGGCGCAGCCAACGCCGCCGTGATCGCCCTGGTGGCCAAGACCCTCGGCTTGCCCAGGTCCGCCGTGCACATCGCGGCCGGCGAGAGCGCGCGGATCAAGCGCCTGGAGATCGCCGGCGTCACCGTCGCCGACCTGGAACGCGCCTTCGGGCGCGGCTGAAGTATCGCCGGTCGCCGCTATGAGGGCCGCTGGGGTCGCTGGGTCCCGCCTTTCACGCCCTGAGCCTTCCGGCTTAGACTGCGGCCATGTCCAGCCCTACCGCCAGCCGGGCCGACCTGGCCCGCGCCATCGCGGATGCGCGGCGCGTCGTGGTGTTCACCGGCGCCGGCATCTCCACCGAGAGCGGCATCCCCGACTTCCGCAGCCCCGGCGGCGTGTGGAGCAAGATGAAGCCGATCTACTTCCAGGACTTCGTCGCCAGCGAGGAACGCCGGCGCGAGGCCTGGGCGCGCGCGTTCGGCGGCCGCGCCGGCTGGGTCGGCCGCGAGCCCAACGCCGGGCACATGGCCGTGGCGCGGCTGGTGGCGCAGGGCAAGGCCACGTCGGTCATCACCCAGAACGTCGACAACCTGCACCAGGCCTCCGGCGTGCCCGCCGACCGGGTGATCGAACTGCACGGCAACGCCAGCTACGCCACCTGCCTGGAATGCGGCCTGCGCCACGAGCTGGACGCGCTGAAGGCGCTCTGGGAGGCCACGGGCGACCTGCCCGCCTGCCGGTTCTGCGACGGCATCGTCAAGACCGCCACCATCTCCTTCGGCCAGTCGATGCCGGCGGAGCCCATGGCCCGCGCCGAAGCCGAGACGCTGTCCTGCGACCTGTTCCTGGTGCTGGGATCGTCGCTCGTGGTCTATCCGGCCGCGGGCTTCCCGGTGATGGCGAAGCGCAACGGCGCGAAGCTGGCCATCGTCAACCGCGAGGCCACCGAGATCGACGCCTACGCCGATCTGGTGCTGCACGACGAGATCGGCCCCGTGATGACCGCCGCGGCGCCGGCGAACTGAGACCGGGCCAACAAATTTGCCGGATATTGCATTTCGTCACACCGAAGCCGCTTTCTTTCGGCTATGCGCTCCGCCGACGACTTCCGGAGCCCTAAGTGATCAGACCCCTCGCGGCCGCCAGCTTCTGCGGCCTTCTCCTCGCGGCCTGTAGCCAGGGCGGCGCCGGCAGCGACGCCAATGACCCCTACGCCGGCCTCGAGAAGCAGATCCTCGCCTGGCACACCGACCTGGAAGCCACCCATCCGGCGTGCCGCATCAAGGTGGACGGCCACGGCTGCGAGAGCTTCGAGGTGCGCTGCAAGGCGATGCAGGAGATCACCCCGGACGAGGCGGCCAAGGGCGTCACCGCTCAGGTGATCGCCGCCATGACCTTCTCGGGCCGCAGCGAGGACGGGTCGACCGGCAAGGCCGGATCGGCCTTCGCGCTGTTCTCCAAGGCCGGTGGCCAATGGACCCGCGCCGAAGCCATGCCCGTCAAGCTGGACACCTGCGCGCCGCTCTAGCTGCGGGGCGCGTCAGCGCCGTCAGATCCAAACACGAAGACCACAAAGGCCACGAGAGCTCCGTGCGCGCGCGGCCTCTTGGTGATCCTTGTGGTCTTCGTGTTGATCTTGAACCGCGCCTGCGGCGGCTAGCTGCCGCGCGTGCCCACGATCTTGCGGACCTGGGCCGCCTGACGCCGCGCCACGGGCACTTCGGCGCCGGTCTGCAGCACCACGGCCGAGGGGCCGCCCGGGCGGCGCGCCAGGCGCACGATGCGGTCGCGGCGGACCAGGGCGCCGCGGTGGACGCGCAGGAAGTCGGCCGGGTCCAGTTCGGCCTGCAGCTTGCGGATCGCCTTGCGGAGCAGGAAGCTCCGTCCACGGCTGTGGATGCGAACGTAGTCGCGCTCGGCCTCGACCCAGTCGATCAGCGCGACCGGCAGGCGCAGGCGGTCACCGCGGTCCGGCACCCAGATCTCCTCGGCATAGCCGCTGGCCGCCGGCTCGGCCTCGGCGGCGCGCAGGGCGGCCACCACCTCTTCCAGCTCGGCGATCCGCGAGCGGGCGTTGCGTGAGCTGAGCGCGGCCCGGGCGCGGTCCAGCGCCTCGTGCAGCCGGCCGAACTCCACGGGCTTCAGCAGGTAGTCCACCGCCGCCAGCTCGAACGCATCGGCGGCGAACCGGGAGAAGGCGGTCACGAAGATGAAGGCCGGGGCCGTCGCCGGATCGATCGCGCGCACCAGGTCCAGCCCCGACAGGCCGGGCATGCGGATGTCCACCAGCACCACGTCGATCCCGCCGCGGGTGATCAGTTTCATGGCCGAGGCGCCGTCGCCGGCCTCGCCGACCACCACCACGTCCTTGGCCTTCTCCAGCGCCATCTGCAGCCGCCGCAGGGCCGGCGGCTCGTCGTCGACCAGCGCCACGCGCAGGGGCCGGGCGGCTATGTCCGTCGCGCTCTTCAGGGCGCCCAGGGGTGTGTTGCCTTCCGCTACCATGTCACGCCCGCTCCAGGGGGATTTCCACCGAGGCCAGGAAGCCCTGCGGCCGCCTGGGCCCACAGGTCAGCTCGGCGGTCTTGCCGTAGATCAGCTCCAGCCGGCGGCGCACGTTTTCCAGCCCCAGGCCCAGCTTGGGCGGAGCCAGGCCCGCGCCGTCGCCGCCGTCGTCGCTGACGGTCAGCCTCAGCCGCCCGCCCGCCGACGTCGCGCTGATCTCGATGGTCACCGGGGCGTTGGAGCGCGCCACGCCATACTTGACCGCGTTCTCGACCAGCGGCTGGAGGATCAGGCTGGGGGCCAGCGCGTCGCGCAGGTCGACCGGGATGTGCTCCACGTACTTGAGCCGGTCCTCGAACCGCGCCTGCTCGATGGTCAGGTACTGGCGCTGGGCGTCGATCTCGTCGGACAGCGGCGCCTTGTCCGGCAGTTCCTTCTCCAGGGTGTGGCGCAGGAAGGACGACAGCGACAGCACCACGCGCTCGGCCCGCTCGTTCTCCTTGGCGAGGATCAGCGAAGACAGCGCGTTCAGCGTGTTGAACAGGAAGTGCGGGTTGATCTGGTAGCGCAGCATCCGGTTCTGCGCGTCCATCGCCAGCGCCTGCGAGGCCACGAGCCGCAGGTTCTTCTCCTTCAGCTCCTCCTCGTAGCGCAGGGCGAAGTAGAGGGCGCACCAGGCCAGGAAGGTCCAGAAGAACATCGAGGCGGTGAAGGCCGCCGAGATCTGGCTGAGCGGCTCCACCTTCCACATCGGGGCGACCAGGTAGAAGGCCGCATAGTTCATGTACGAATAGGAGAACCCGCCCAGGATCGAGAGCGCCAGCGCCACCACCAGGCGTCGCCACATCGGCTGGTCGGCCAACACTGACAGGATCTTGGCGATCCCCATGCAGGCCACGAACCCGAACAGGCTCATGAACAGGCGGCGCACCGCCATCGCCCCCGCGTGCGGCATGGGGTCGGCCATCACCCGCGCGGTCACGATCAGGTAGGTCAACGTCCAGAGGACGAAGTTCGCGACCAGGTAGTTGTT
>CBHTUE010000334.1:0-4474 GCA_966096115.1 uncultured Phenylobacterium sp. | reverse complement strand
TCGGCGGCGTCGGCCAGGCAGCCCTGCCAGGCCAGGAGGTGGGTCGCCCCGTCGTCGCGGCTCATGCTTTTGAACAGGATCGCCGAGTAGACGATGTGCGTCAGGCCGCCGCCCGCGCCCGACTTGGCCTGGTAGATGCGGCACATCACCGAGGTCTGGTTGAAGGCGTTGATCTGGGCGCCGGTCAGCGCGTTCGGCGGCAGGGCGCTGTCCAGCAGGACGGCGCGGCAGCTGCGGCCCTGGGGGGTGCAGCCGGCGAACTGCATCGAGAAGTTGGCGGCCGTCGAGGTGACGGTCACGAAGACCGCGTCGTCCTCGCGGCGGGTGGTCTGCACATTGGCGCCGGCCGCGCCCAGCATCCCCATCAGGCCCTGCGGATTGGTGGCGTCGAAACCGCTCGCGTCGGCCTTGGCCGCCGCCGGGGTCTTCGCCGCGGCGGGCCTGGCCGGCGCGGCGGCTTTCGCGGGCGCCTTGGCCGGCGCCGCCTTCGGCGCGGGGGCGGCGGCGAGGCAGAGGAGGGCGGCCGGCAGGAGCCGGAGGGCAGGGCGGGTCATGGCGTTTCGCTAACAGACCGCGATCCTGGGCGCGAGCATGGCGGCGAGACGGCCGATCGGTTTCCGTAGCGGCCGACGCGGGGCCCCGATAGTCTCCGCCCAAGAGGTGGGGAGGGTTCGAGGATGAGTATCGGTCTGGTCGTCGCCGTGGTGTTCCTGGTGCTGGCGCTGGTGGTCGCCATGGGCGCCATCAAGATCGTGCCGCAGGGCCGCGAATACACGGTCGAGAGCTTCGGCCGCTTCAGCCGCACCCTGAAGCCCGGGATCAGCTTCCTGACGCCCTTCGTCGAGGGTGTGGGCCGGAAGGTGAACATGATGGAGCAGGTGCTGGAGGTGCCGCGCCAGGAGGTGATCACCAAGGACAACGTCACCGTCCAGGTCGACGCGATCATCTTCATCCAGGTGATGGACGCCGGCGCGGCGGCCTACCGGGTCGACAACCTGCACTACGCCATCGGCCAGCTGACCATGACCAACCTCAGAACCGTCGTGGGCTCCATGGAGCTGGACGAGGTGCTGAGCCAGCGCGACCAGATCAATACGCGGCTGCTGCACGTGATCGACGAGGCCACCAGCCCCTGGGGCGTGAAAGCGGCGCGGATCGAGATCAAGGACCTGCAGCCGCCGCCGGACATCACCAACGCCATGGCCCGGCAGATGAAGGCCGAACGGGAACGCCGCGCGGTGATCACCGAGGCCGACGGCGAGAAGTCGGCCGCCATCGCCCGCGCCGAGGGCCAGAAGCAGTCGGCGATCCTGCAGGCCGAGGGCCGCAAGGAGGCTGCCTTCCGCGACGCCGAAGCCCGCGAACGCTCCGCCCAGGCCGAGGCCAAGGCCACCGAGATGGTCTCCGAAGCCATCGCCAAGGGCGACGTCAACGCCATCAACTACTTCGTGGCGCTGAAGTACGTCGAGGCCTTCGCCAAGCTGGCCGAAAGTCCGCAGCAGAAGACGGTGATCGTGCCGGCCGAGATGGGCGCGCTGGTGGGTTCGGTGGGCGGCATCGGCGAGCTGGTGAAGGCGATCAGCGCCGATCCGGCGCCGCGCGGGCCGGCGCCGCCGCGGGGCCGCGGCGGCGCGGTTCCGGCGTCGAGCTAGGGAGGCCCGCCATGGATGCGGTCGCAGGGATCTACTGGGCCCAGCCGTTCTGGGTGTGGGCGGCGTTCGGCGCGGCGCTGCTGGCCGTCGAGGTGCTGACCGGGTCCGGCTGGCTGCTCTGGGCGGCCGCCTCGGCGACGGTGACGGCCGTGGTGGTCGCCCTGGTCCACCTGGGCCTGCCGTCGGCCATCCTGGTGTTCGCGGTCCTCACCCTGGTCTCGACCCTGGTGGCCCGGCGGTTCCTGCCGCCGGTGAGGGTGCACGACGGGAGCGACATCAACGACAACATCGGCCGCCTGGTCGGCCACCGCGGCTCGGCGGTGAAGGCGTTCCACGGCCGCGCGGGCCGGGTGTTCATCGACGGCAAGGAGTGGGCGGCCGAGCTGGACGAGGGCGAGGCGCTGGAGGCGGGCGCCAGCATCCAGGTGACCGGCGTCGACGGCGCGCGCCTGCGGGTGCGCCGCGCCTGACGGCGAGTCGTCCGGCCGGCGAACGGTGTGTGGCGCCGGAGCTAAACCATTGGAACCACGCCACACTTCGGCCCGCTTCCGCGGGCAACTTGACCGGCGAGGGATCGCGGCGCTTATGTGCCCGCAAAATCACGACCCTAAGGTCACGACCCAGGAGACAACCACGTCATGAGGCCATTTCGTTTGGGCCTGCTGGCCGCCCTTTTGGCGGCTTTTCTGATGCCAGCCGCGGGGGCGCTGGCGGCCGACAAGGCGCCGGCGGCAGCTGCCGGATACAAGCCCGACCAGGTCAAGCGCGGCATGGCCGAGGCTCCGGCCGCGGTGCAGGGAGCCGCGATCCCCTGCCAGATGTCGGGCGCTGCCTGGATCGGCGCGGCCCCGGCCGACAAGAAGACCAACACCCCGGCCAAGGACCTCTATGAGGTGGCCTGCTCGGGCTCGATGGGCTTCATCATCCAGACCGTGAAGGGCGGCGGCGAGATCCAGGCCTTCAGCTGCCTGGAATCGGTCGGCGGCGGCGGTCTGCCCTGCAAGCTGGCGGAGAACGCCAATCCCGAACACCTGATGCAGGCAGCCCTGCAGAAGAACGGCACGGCCTGCGAGCTCGAGAAGACCCGCATGATCGGCCAGGTCGCCGAGGGCGTGTACCTTGAGGCCCTGTGCAAGGGGAACTCGGGCTACATCGTCAAGACCTCGCGCCCGCTGGACTTCAACAAGCCCATCAAGGCCGACGACTGCCTGATGTACGACGTCGCCTCCACGAACGTGAAGTGCACCCTGGTCGACCAGGCCGCGCGCCTGGCCGTGGTGGATGCCTATGCGGCCAAGGCCAACGTGGGCTGCACGCCGACCAACCGCCGCTACATCGGCCCGCTGAAGGACGGCACGACCGCGTTCGAAGTCTCCTGCCAGGGCGGCAAGGGCTATGTCCTGAAGGTCGACAGCAAGCAGGCGGTGGCCCCGCTGGAATGCCTGAAGGTGCCGACCCTGTGCGAGCTGACCGACAGCCGCCAGGCGCTGACCGAACAGGCGGGGCTCTACACGAACCTCGCCAAGCAGGCCGGCTCCACCTGCGAAGTCGCCAGCTACGCGGTGTTCCCCAGCCAGCCCGGCCAGGAAGTGCTGGAGCTGACCTGCAAGGACGGCAAGGAAGTCGTGGGCGTGTTCCCGGCCAAGGGCGCGGGCAGCGTCTACGACTGCGGCCACGCGATCATTGCCGGCTACAAGTGCGCGCCCGGCAAGCAGGACTACAGCTCGCTGACGGCCGACCTGAAGACCCTTGGCAAGAGCGACTGCAACGTCTCGGAAGTCGCCAACCGCGCCAAGAGCTCGAAGGGCAACCCGCAGATCGAAGTCGCCTGCGCCGACGGCCTGCCCGGCTATGTGGTCGAATACACCAACCCGGCCAAGCCGGTCCCGGCCGAGGCCCTGGGCTGCCGCCTGGTCGGCTGCGCCCTGCCGGCGAACAACAAGCCGAAGGCGTAACGCCTCCGGTCCGAACCGAAGACGAGGCCCGCGGCGCAATCCGCGGGCCTTTTCTTTTGCGCTCCGGGGGATCGCGGACCGCATGACGACCTTGCCGGACGTGACGGCAGGCCGCGAGGGTGCGCGCTCAAACCGAGGAGCGACCCGATGCCGGCCTACGCCATCTTCATCAAGAACAAGACCCACGATGCCGACCTGCTGAAAGCCTACAGCCAGAAGGCGGCGGGGGCGCGGGGCGACCATCCTCTGACCGCGCTGGCGGCCTACGGCGGCATCGAGACCATGGAGGGCGATCCCGCCGAAGGGGTCGTGCTGCTGCAGTTCCCGACGATGGAGGCCGGCAAGGCCTGGTACAACAGCCCGGCCTACCAGGACGCCAAGGCGACGCGGCTGAAGGCGGCGGACTATCGGGTGCTGTTCTTCGAGGGGCTCTGATCGCCAGTCCCTCCCCCGTTGGGGGAGGCGTCGCGGCGCCTGGCGCGGGGGCCGCGGCGGGGGGGCGCGCGCCCGGGGGCGGCCCCGGCGGCGGCCGGGGGGGGGGGCCCCCCCCGGGGGGGAGGCGTCACGGCGCACCGCGCCGTCACGGAGGAGGTCCGCTCAGAACGCGGTGCCGCACGCGGCGCGTACCGGCGTGGCGGACCCCCTCAGTCGGCTTCGCCGACAGCTCCCCCAAAGGGGGAGCGACTGGAAGCCGTGCGCCTCAGAGCACCGCTTCGATGAACATCGGGCCCTTCTGGGCCATGGCGCCGGCGAAGGCTTTTTCGAAGTCTTCGGCGGTGGTGCAGCTGCCGGCGGGCAGGCCCATGCCCTTGGCGATCGAGACGAAGTCGATGTGGGGGTCGCCCAGGTCGAGCAGCTTCTTGGCCG
>CBHTUE010000333.1:0-4527 GCA_966096115.1 uncultured Phenylobacterium sp. | reverse complement strand
CGCGGGTGGTGCCGCGCGCGGGGGGGGGCGGGGGGCGCGCGGCCCGGCGGGGGCGGCCCCGCTCAGAAGTTCCGACCAGGCGCCTCGGTGATGCCGACAGAGTCGCGGCGGCGCCCTCGTGGAGGACCCCCTCCGTCGCCTTCGGCGCCACCTCCCCCAACGGGGGAGGACTGGCGTCTATTCCACCGTCACCGACTTCGCCAGGTTTCGCGGCTGGTCGACGTCCGCCCCCTTCAGCACCGCCACGTGGTAGGCCAGCAGCTGGATGGGCGGCGAGTAGACCAGGGGCGCGATCAGCGGGTCGCAGCGGGGCGCGGTCACCACCACGCGGGCGCCCTCCGGCGCATGCCGCTGGCCGTCCGGATCGGTGACGAAAACCACTTGGCCGCCGCGGGCCATGACCTCGTTCATGTTCGAGGCCGACTTCTCGAAATAGCTGTCGAAGGGGGCGAGGATCACGATCGGGGTCTGGTCGTCGACCAGGGCGATGGGGCCGTGCTTGAGTTCGCCGGCGGCATAGCCCTCGGCGTGGATGTAGCTGATCTCCTTGAGCTTCAGCGCCCCCTCCAGGGCCAGCGGGTACATCGGCCCGCGCCCCAGGTAGAGCACGTCGCGGGCGCGGGAGACCTCCTGCGCCACCCCGCGCACGGCCTCCTCGAGCTCGATCGATTCGGCGATCAGGCGCGGCGCCTCCAGCAGCACGCGCACCAGCCGCTGCTCCTCGGCCTCGTCGATACGGCCGCGCGCCCGGGCGGCGGCGACGGCCAGCGCGGTCAGCACGCTCACCTGGGCGGTGAAGGCCTTGGTGGAGGCCACCCCGATCTCCGGGCCGCAGTGGATCGGCCAGACCACCTGGACCTCGCGGGCCATGGTCGATTCGACGGCGTTGACGACGGCGGCGCTGACCATCCCCTTGGCCATGCAGTAGCGCAGCGCCGCGAGCGTGTCGGCAGTCTCGCCCGACTGGCTCATGGCGATGACCAGGGCGTCCTTCTGCAGGGCGGGCTGGCGATAGCGGAACTCCGAGGCGATCTCGACGTCGACGGGCAGGTCGGCCAGCTGCTCGATCAGGTACTTGCCCATCAGGCCGGCGATGTAGGACGTGCCGCAGGCCACGATCTGGATGCGCTGCAGGGCGGCGAAGTCGATGCCGCCGGGGATGGCGGTGCGGGCCGACAGCGGATCCACATAGGCCGAGATGGTGCGCTGGCACCCCTCCGGCTGGTCGTGGATCTCCTTCTCCATGAAGTGGCGGTAGTTGCCCTTCTCCACGAGCGCCGCTGAGGCGGGCACCACCCGGATCGCCCGCTCGGCAGGCTGGCCGGCCTGGTCGAAGATGCGCGCGCCCGCATGGTCGATGGCGACGTAGTCGCCTTCTTCCAGGTAGCAGACGCGGCTGGTGAAGGGGCCGACGGCCAGGGCGTCCGAGCCCAGGAACATCTCGCCCTCGCCGTAGCCGACCACCAGTGGGCTGCCGCGGCGCGCGCCCATGATTAGCCCGTCCTCGCCATCGACCAGCACCGCCAGGGCATAGGCGCCGATCAGCTGGTCCAGGGTGGCTTTCAGGGCTTGGACCGGCGCCGCGCCGGTGGACAGCTCGCGGTCCAGCAGGCCGGCGATCACATCGGGGGCGGTCTCGCTCTCGAACCGGCGGCCGGCGGCGGCCAGCCGCTCGCGGATCTCGGCGTAGTTCTCGATGATGCCGTTGTGCACCAGGGTCACGCGGCCCTGGGTATGCGGGTGGGCGTTCTTGACCGTCGGGCCGCCGTGCGTGGCCCAGCGGGTGTGGCCGATGCCGACCGTCGCGGTGAGCGGCTCGCCCGCCAGCACCTCCTCCAGCGCGCGGATCTTGCCCGCGGCGCGGCGGCGCACGACGTGGCCGCCCATGAATCCGGCGACGCCCGCCGAGTCGTAGCCGCGGTACTCGAGCCGCTTCAGGCTCTCGATCAGCCGTTCCTGGACGGGGCTGGCCCCGACGATCCCGATGATGCCGCACATATGGCCGGGTGTTCCTTGTGGTGATGGCGCTTCCGGCGACGTGGCGGCCTGAGATTCATGCGCCTTGGTCGAGGAAAAGCCAGATTCGGGGTGTTTCTGCGAATACGATAGCTCGCCGGATCCGACGCGCTGGCCGGTTGATATCAATTCCTTTGAGAATTAGATATCATTTTCTTGCAAGGGCCCGAATTTTCGGATATCGCCCTTGGACATGACCAGTCAGCCTGTCCCTCCCGTCGCCTCGCCGGGCGGTCGCCCCTCGAAGGGGGAGCGCACCCAGATCGCCATGCGTCTGCCTGACGCCGTCCTGGCTGGTGTCGACGCGCAAGCCGCGAAGGATGGCATCTCGCGCAATGACGCGTTGATCCTCGCGGCGCGCAGCTACGGCGAGGGCGCGGACGCCCACCCGACGGCCGGCGCGGCGGCGCCCGACGCCGAGGTCCCGCGCCCGCGAAAGTCCCCGACCACGCGCGCCTACTTCGGCACCGACGGCATCCGCGGCGAGGCCAACCGCCATCCCATGACCGCCGAGGTGGCGCTCAGGGTCGGCATGGCGGCGGGCAAGATGTTCATGTCCAGCGACGACCGCCGCCACCTGGTGGTGATCGGCAAGGATACGCGCCTCTCCGGCTACATGATCGAGCCGGCCCTGGTGGCGGGCTTCGCCAGCGTGGGCATGGACGTGCGCCTGTTCGGCCCGCTGCCGACGCCGGGCGTGGCGATGATGACGCGATCCCTGCGCGCCGACCTGGGCGTGATGATCTCGGCCTCGCACAACGCCTACTCCGACAACGGCATCAAGCTGTTCGGCCCCGACGGCTACAAGCTGTCGGACGAGAAGGAGCTGGAGATCGAGGCCCTGATGGACGAGGGCCTCTCGCAGAACCTGGCGTCGCCGACGGCCCTGGGGCGCGTGCAGCGGATCGACGACTGCCAGGCCCGCTACATCGAGATCGCCAAGGCCACCTTCCCGCGCCGGCTCAGTCTGTCGGGGATGCGCATCGTCATCGATTGCGCCAACGGCGCCGCCTACAAGGTGGCCCCCGACGCGCTGCACGAACTGGGCGCCGAGGTGATCCGGGTCGGCGTCGACCCCAACGGCTTCAACATCAACCAGGAGTGCGGCTCCACCCATCCGGCCGCCATGCAGCGGGCGGTGAAGGAATACCGCGCCGATATCGGCATCGCCCTGGACGGCGACGCCGACCGCCTGGTGATCTGCGACGAGAAGGGCCAGATCATCGACGGCGACCAGCTGATGGCGATCATCGCCGCCGACTGGGCCCGGCGCGGCAAGCTGCGCGGCGGCGGCGTGGTGGCGACGGTGATGTCGAACCTGGGCCTGGAACGCTTCCTGGCCGCGCAGGACCTGACCCTGGAGCGCACCCAGGTGGGCGACCGCTATGTGATGGCGCGCATGCGGCAGGGCGACTTCAACGTCGGCGGCGAACAGTCCGGCCACCTGATCCTCTCGGACTTCTCCACCACCGGTGACGGCCTGCTGGCCGCGCTGCAGGTGCTGGCCGTGCTGAAGGAGAGCGACAAGCCGATGAGCGCGCTGGCGCGGCAGTTCGAGCCGGTGCCGCAGCTCCTGGAGAACGTCCGCTTCTCCGGCGGCAAGCCGCTGGAGAACGAGCAGGTCCGGGCCGCCCTGGCCGACGCCGAGCAGCGGCTGAACGGCTGCGGACGCCTCGTGGTGCGTGCGTCCGGGACGGAGCCGCTGATCCGCATCATGGCCGAGGGCGACGACGAAAGGCTGGTCAAGCAGCTGGTCAGCGAGATCGCGGGCGCGGTGAAGAAGGCGGCCGCCTGAGACCAGCCGTCGCCCTTCTCCCCTTGGGGGAGAAGGTGGCAGCCGCAGGCTGACGGATGAGGGGTCGCGCTCGCCTTGCAGCCGCGAGGGCGCGTCAGCGCCGCTTTGATGGAACCACGGATTACACGGACCTGCACGGATGGCGCCGAGCGCGCGGCGATGCCGGGCCTTCTCCGGCCTCATCCGTGTAAATCCGTGTAATCCCTGGTTCCAAAGACAGCGCCTGTGGCTCGCGCAGACTCTCCGAACGGAGCGCGACCCCTCATCCGACCGGCTGCGCCGGCCACCTTCTCCCGCAAGGGGAGAAGGGAACCTCACACTCCCGCGCCTCCCGTTTGGATGCACTGCAAAGCTGCAGGTGCGACCTGCGAACACACCGATTGAGAGGCCTGCCCGCGCCGATTAATTCCGCCGCTCCCTGAACGACGGTCCGCCAGAGGCCGCGTTCTCCTCGAGATCGGGTGTGTGTGATGCAGCGGATTCTGAAGTGGGCCGGCTACGGCCTGGCGGTCCTCGTGGGCCTCGCGGTGGTCGCCGTCGGCGGCGCGTTCGCGGTCAGCGAGGCGATCATTCGCTGGCCGGTCGCAAAGCCGGTGACCGCCACTCTCGTGGCCTCCAAGGATGCGGGCGCCGTGGAGCGCGGCCGCCGCGTGGCTGTGGTCGCCGGCTGCCAGGGCTGCCACGGCCAGACCTTGCAGGGCCTGATGTTCCACGAC
>CBHTUE010000332.1:0-4542 GCA_966096115.1 uncultured Phenylobacterium sp. | reverse complement strand
GCCTGGCTGACGCCGGCGATGATCGTGCCCCAGGAGCAGGCGTAGGCCGCCGACGTCGGGTCGTGCGCCGGGATCACCGCCGCCAGGGTCACGATGTTGAGCAGCGCCGGGTAGAGTCCGTAGATCACGAAGCGGCCGCGCGAGGTCAGCACCCCGGCGAACAGCGAGGCGATCACCACGCACGGCAGGTACGGCATGGTGATGGTGGTGAGGACGACCGCCAGCTTGAACTTCGCCGTCGCCCCGTCCATCGGCGACAGCGCCCCGCCCGGCCCGTAGCCGAAGCTGTAGACGTACATGATCCACGGCATGGCCAGCTGGCAGATCACCGTCAGGGCGATGGTGAAGGCGGCCATGGTGGCCAGCGCGTCGGAGGCGTAGCGGTCGGCCTCCTTCTCGCCCTGGCCGGCGAGGCGCTTGGAATATTCCGGCACGAAGGCCGAGGCGAAGGCGCCCTCGGCGAACATGCGGCGGAACAGGTTGGGGAAGGTCTGGGAGGTGAAGTAGGCGTCGCCGGCGAAGTTGGCGCCCAGCTTGGCGGTGATCACCAGGTCGCGCGCCAGCCCCAGGAACCGGCTGATCAGGGTGAGCGCCGCGAAGATGGCGGACGAGCGCAGCATGCCGGGCGCTTTCCGCGCCGGCTGCGGGGCCGGGGGCGTATCGGTGGCGCGCGTCGTCTCGGTCACGGGGTCGGAAGTCGGCTGTGTCGGGGAGGACGTCAACCTAGAGCAATTTCCGGCGAAGTGGGCGGCGGCCGCGGTGAGACGCCTGTGGAATATTGATGCAGGCGGCGCGGGCTTGCCGCACGCTCGCTCGCCAGCCGCCGCGGGAGCCTTGCTTGTTCGACGCCTACGTGACCTTCCAGGCCCGGCTGCGGCCGACGGCGCTCGCGCTGATCACGCCCGACCGCTGGGCGACCTACGCCGAGCTGGACGCCGACACCGACCGCTTCGCCGCGGGCCTGCGGGCGCTGGGCGTGGGGCCGGAGCGGGGCGTGGTCTCCCTGCGGGTCGCCAACGACTACCTGACCCACGTGCTGTGGCTGGCGCTGGCGCGGCTGGGGGTGGTGTCGTCGCCGTACGACGACCCGACGCCGGACCTGCAGCTGGTGGCGCTGCCGGCCGCCGAGGCGGCGGGGCAGCTGGCGCTGACGCCCGAGTGGGTGGCGGCGACGTTCGTGGCGGAGCCGCGGCCGGTGGCGCCGGTGCGGCGCGGGCCCGACGAGCTGGCGCGGGTGATGCTGTCGTCCGGCACCACGCGAACGTCGCGGCGCGTGCCGCGAACCTGGCGGATGCTGGAGGGCAATACCCGAACCGCGGCGCTGACCTACCTGGCCGGCAAGCCCGGGCGCTGGGTCTGCCTGACCGGCATCGACACGGGCCTGGGCCAGGCCATGACCCTGGCGGCGTGGAGCCAGGGGGTGACCCTGGTCGCCGACTACACCCCCGAGCAGCTGGCCGACAGCCTGGAGGCGCTGCGGCCGTCGATCGTCGGCCTGACGCCCGCCTATCTGAGGCGCCTCGTCGCCGCTCTGCCGCCGGGCCTGGGCGTGCAGCCGGGGATGCGGGTGGTGACCACCGGTGGCGTGCTGCCCCAGGACCTGGCGCGCGAGACCCGCCTGCGGCTGAGCTCCGAGATCGTGATCAGCTATGGCGCGGCCGAGACCGGCAGCGCGGCGATGGCGGACGGCGCGTGGCTGGAGGCGCATCGCGGCGTCGCCGGCTACGCCGTGCCCAACGTGCGCGTCGAGGTGGTGGACGCCGCGGGCGCGCCGGTGGCGCCCGGCGAGAGCGGCGAGGTGCGGATCTTCAGCGACCGCGTCTCGCACGGCTACCTGGACGATCCGGAGGCGACGGCGCGGGCGTTCCGCGACGGGGCGTTCTATCCGGGCGACGTGGGGCGGCTCACCGCCGACGGCCTGCTGATGGTCGACGGGCGTATGGACGACCGAATGGACCTGGGCGGGATGAGGGTCCTGCCCGAGGAGCTGGAGGCCGTGGCGCTGGCGCATCCCGGGGTGATCGACGCGGCGGCCTATGCGGCGCCCGACGCCCAGGGCATGGACTGGTGCTGGCTGGCGGTGGCGGCGGCGGAAGGCTTCGATCGCCAGGGCCTGGCCGACCACATCGCGCGGCAGGGCGACAGCCTGCCGCCCGTGCGTTTCGCCTGGATCGACGCGATCCCGCGCAACGCCATGGGCAAGGCCGAGCGCCGGCGACTGCGCGAGCAGACCATCGCCGCGCTGGGGATTGCGGACAGCGCCCGCGCGCCCGATGGTGCGGCGGGCAAAGACGAATAGATCGGGAGGCGGGACGCCATGGCGTTGAAGGTGATCGGCTCGGGGCTGGGCCGGACGGGGACGATGTCGACCAAGCTGGCGCTGGAGCAGCTGGGGCTGCGCTGCCACCACATGATGGAAGTGTTCATGCACCCGCAGAGCGTCCCGCTGTGGGTGGCGGCGGGCGACGGCAAGCCGGACTGGGACGCGATCTTCGACGGCTACGAGGCCATGGTCGACCACCCGGGCTGCGCCTACTGGCGCGAGCTGATGGACGTCTATCCGGACGCCAAGGTTCTCCACACCGTGCGCGACCCGGACAAATGGTTCGACTCCACCCAGGCGACGATCTTCAGCCCGGAACGGCCCTTCCCGAGCGAGGAGCCGATGCTGTCGTTCTTCAATCACCTGCGGCGCTTCTACGAAGGCGGCGACATGAACGACCGCGCGTTCATGACCGACTTCTTCCGCCGCCACACCGAGAAGGTGATCGCCGGCGTCCCGAAGGACCGGCTGCTGGTGTTCGAGGTGTCGCAGGGCTGGGGACCGCTGTGCGAGTTCCTGGGCGTGCCCGTGCCCGACACGCCCTATCCGCGCGAGAATTCCACCGAGCAGTTCCAGGCGCGGCAGTCGGTCATGCGCGACCCGGCCAGCGCGAAGGCGCTGGCGGAGGAGATGAAGGGCGCAGGATCCTGATGGCGGCCTGATCCCCAAGTCGTCATGCCCCGGCTTGTCCGGGTGACCCATTCACACCGAGTCTGGCGCAAAAGGCCCGCGAGCGGCGACGCTGCGAGCAATCACCTTCTCACAAGCGAAATGGGTCCCCCGGACAAGCCGGGGGATGACGGGGCTTGTTTGGTGGGGGCGTGAGCCCTACCGCGCCACGCTCGCCCGCGCCCGCTGCAGGTTCGTGCGGGCCTTGGGCGCGGCTTCGGTCTCGTCGACGAGGGCGGCGAGGAGGGCGGTCTTGAGCGCGTTGCCCTTGCGGGCGTCGGTGAGTTTCGCGCCCTTGGCGTCGACCACGTAGAAGGCATCGACCGCGCGCTCGCCATAGCCGTCGATGTGCGCCGAAGTGATCACCAGGTCGGCGTCGGAGAGGGTGCGGGCCAGCGCCGCCAGCAGGCCCGGCCGGTCGCGGCCCGAGGCCTCCACCACGGTGGCGGTTTCCGAGGCGTCGTTGTCCAGCATCACCGTCGGCGTGATGGCGAAGGCGGCGGTGCGGCTCAGGTCGGCCTTGCGGCGGGCCTCACGGGCGCTGGGCTGGCCGCGGGCGGCGGCCGCGAGGTCGCCGGCCAGGCGCGGCAGCAGGCGCGCGTCGCTCTGGCCGAACGGCTGGCCGGTGACGTCCTGCACGTAGAAGACGTCCAGCGCCTGGTGGGCGCGCGAGGTGAACACGCGGGCGCCCACCACATTGCCGCCGGCCGCGGTGATGGCGTCGGCCAGGTTGACGAACAGGCGCGGCCGGTCGCTGGCGGCGACCACGACCTCGGAGGCGTTGAGGTCGGCGCGCACGCGGCCCTCGGCGGCGGCGCCCAGGCCACCGCGGACGCTCTCGGCCGCTTCGCGGGCGAGGCGGGCGTGGGTCAGGACCTCGGTGTCGTCGAAGGCGGTGAAGTAGGTGTCCTCCATGGCGTCGCCCCACGGCTCGGCGGCGGGATCGGCGCGGGCCAGGCGCACGCGGGCGTCATAGGCGGCGTTCTCCTGGTAGCGGCGGAGCGCGGCGGCGGCGTCGGAGCCGCGGCCGCCGCGGAAAACGGCCTCCGTCGCCGTGTAGAGCTCGCGCATCAGCTGGCCCTTCCAGCCGTTCCAGACGCCCGGGCCGACCGCCCGGATGTCGGCGACGGTGAGCACCAGCAGCAGGCGCATGCGCTCCGGCGTCTGGACGATGCGGGCGAAGCCGGTGACGGTGCGCGGGTCGGAGACGTCGCGCTTCTGGGCGTAGTCGCTCATCACCAGGTGGTGCTCGACCAGCCAGGCGACCAGCTCGATCTTCGAGCGCTCCAGGCCCAGCCGCTCGCAGGCCTGCCGCGCCGCCCGGGCGCCCGCCACCTCCTGGCCGCCCGTCCCGCCCTTGCCGGTGTCGTGCAGCAGCATCGCCAGGAACAGCGCCTCGCGGTCGACGATCAGCGGCATGATCTGGACGGCCAGCGGGTGGTCCTCGGCCAGCCGGCCGGCGGCGATGTCGGCGATCACGCCCACGGCCCGCAGGGTGTGCTCGTCCACCGTGTACGAGTGGTACATGTTGAACTGCATCTGGGCGACGA
>CBHTUE010000331.1:0-4658 GCA_966096115.1 uncultured Phenylobacterium sp. | reverse complement strand
ACCCCGCCGCGCGCTGTCCCCCCCCCGCGCCCACCCACCCCCCCCCCCCCCCCCGCCCGGGGTGTTCGGGGGCCGGCCGCCCCCCCGCGGCCCCCCAGTCGCTCGACAAATGACGATCCGGACCGATTCGGTCGCCAGTGCTTGCGGCAGCTATAGTTGAGTCGACTATCCGACGCGCTTGGACGTCAAGAATCCCTACTCTGTCTATCTGCCCCGCCTCGATTTCCCCTGAATTCAGCGAAAGCTTCAGCTTAGTGTCGAGTTCTCGACAGTCTGCCCTCGCGTGCATCGATAACTTGAAACCTAAGCCGTTGAGCGGCGTTTTCAGTCCCCGATGCAAAGGCCCTTCACCGCATTGCAGAACAGCCTGCTCGCCGCCCTGCCAGCTGATGACCAGGCGCTGATCCTCCCTCATCTCGTGCAGATCGAGTTGGAGCGGGGGCGGCTGCTCTATGATCCCGGCGACCCGATCGACCAGGTCTATTTCCCGCACGACGGCGTCATCTCGCTGATGACCCTGATGGAGAGCGGCGCGGCCATCGAGAGCACCACCATCGGGCCGGAGGGCGCGCTGGGGCTGATGGCGGCGGTGGCGCCGCGCCAGTCGCTGAGCCGCGCGATCGTCCAGACGCCGCTGCGCGCGGCGCGGATCAGCGCCGAGCGCCTGCACGAGGCCTGGGCGCGCAGCCCGCGGCTGCGCGACCTGGCCGACCGCCATACCGAGGCGCTGTACGGCCACGCCATCCAGTCCGTGGCCTGCAACGCGCTGCATTCGGTGGAGGCGCGGTTCTGCCGCTGGCTCCTGACCTGCCACGACCGGATCTCCAGCGACACGGTGGCGCTGACCCAGGAGTTCCTGGCCGACATGCTGGGCGTGCAGCGCACGACGGTGACCGCGGTCGCCCGATCGCTGCAGGAGAAGGGCGTGATCCGCTACCGGCGCGGCGTGGTCGACATCGTCGACCGCGCAGGCCTGCAGGCCTTGACCTGCGAGTGCTACGGCGTGATCCGGCACACGTATCAGCGGCTGCTGGGGGCCGGCGGCACGGCGAACGATCACGATCGGCCGGAGCGCCGACGCTACATCGCGACGGGCTGACCGCGGGTTCGCCCGCGCGAACCGGTCCGCTGGTCGCGAGACCGTTGCAAAGGCCGGATTTTACCCCTTTCTTGCGCGCCACCAGGCGGTTCCGGGCGGGACGGCCAGTTTTGACGATCGAGAAAGACCCATGATTTCCGAAACGCGCAAAATCCTGCTGGCGGCCGGCGCGGCCGCGGCGCTGACGTTCGCGGCCCAGGCCGCGGCCGCCGCCGACGCGTCCGACGGCGCCTCGCTGGCCTCGCCCAAGTACGGGACTTGGGGCTTCGACATGAGCGGGATGGACCGCAGCGTCAAACCCGGCGACGACTTCTTCAAGTTCGCCAACGGCAAGTGGGCCGAGCGCACCGAGATCCCGTCCGACCGCACCCGGTTCGGCAACTTCGACAAGCTGTCGGTGCTCTCGGAGAACCGCCAGCACGCGATCCTCGAGGACGCCGCCGCCGGCAAGCTGACCGACCCCGACGCGGCCAAGATCGCCGCCGGCTACAAGGCCTTCATGGACGAGACCCTGGCCGAGAAGCTGGGCGCCAAGCCGATTGCGCCCGAGCTGGCGGAGATCCGCAAGGTCAAGACCAAGGACGACTTCACCGCCCTGATGGGCAAGGCCAACGCCACCTCGTTCTCCAGCATCCTGCCCATCGGCATCACCGTCGATTCCAAGGCCACCACGAAGTACGCGGTCGTCGGCGCCACGGGCGGCCTGGGCCTGCCCGACCGCGACTACTACCTGAGGCCCGAGTTCGCGGAGAAGAAGACCAAGTACGAGGCCTACATCGCCCAGATGCTGACGCTGGCGGGCTGGCCCAAGCCGGCCGAGAACGCCAAGGCGATCCTCGCCTTCGAAACCAAGCTGGCCGAGGCCAGCTGGACCCGCATCGAGCGGCGCGACCGCGACAAGACCTACAATCCGATGACGATCGCCGAGCTGAACGCGGCGACTCCGGGCTTCGACTGGAACCGCTATCTGTCGACCAGCGAGCTGCCGAAGATCGACCGGATCGTCGTGGGGCCGAACACGGCCTATCCGAAGTTCGCGGCGATCTACAAGGAGACCTCCCTCGACACGCTGAAGGCCTGGCAGGCCTTCCACGTCGCCGACAACGCCGCGCCCTACCTGTCGAAGGCCTTCGTCGACGCGAACTTCGCCTTCCGCGGCAAGGAGCTGAGCGGCCAGCCCGAACAGAAGCCGCGCTGGAAGCGGGCGGTGGCGTTCATGGACGACACCATCGGCGAGTCCGTGGGCCGGGTTTACGTCGCCCGCTACTTCCCGCCGGAGTCCAAGGCCAAGATGGACGCCCTGGTGGGCGACATCCGGGGGTCGCTGAAGGTGCGCATCGAGAACCTGGACTGGATGGGTCCGGAGACCCGGCAGCGGGCGCTGGAGAAGCTGTCGAAGTTCACCGTGAAGATCGGCTACCCCGACCACTGGCAGGACTATTCCAAGCTGGAGCTGAAGCCGAACGACCTGGCGGGCAACGCCACGCGCGGCGTCGCCTTCGAATGGCGCCGCCAGGTGGCCAGACTGAACGGACCGGTGGACAAGACCGAGTGGGGCATGACCCCGCAGACGGTGAACGCTTACTACAACCCCCCGAACAACGAGATCGTGTTCCCCGCGGCGATCCTGCAGGCGCCGTTCTTCGATCCCGACGCGGATCCGGCGATCAACTACGGCGGCATCGGCGGGGTGATCGGCCACGAGATCAGCCACGGCTTCGACGACCAGGGCCGCAAGTCGGACGGGGACGGCACCCTGCGCGACTGGTGGACCGCCGAGGACGCGACCAAGTTCAAGGCCCAGACCGACCGGCTGGGCGCCCAGTACTCGGCCTTCGAGCCGCTGCCGGGGGCGCATGTGCAGGGCGGCCTGACCATGGGCGAGAACATCGGCGACATGGGCGGCCTGAGCCTGGGCCTCGACGCCTACCACGCCTCGCTGAAGGGCAAGCCGGCGCCGGTGATCGACGGGCTGACCGGCGACCAGCGGGTGTTCCTGGGCTGGGCCCAGGTGTGGCGCGAGAAGATCCGCGACGAGCAGCTGCGCCAGCGGCTGGCCACGGACCCGCACTCCCCGGCGATCTACCGTGTCGACGGCACCATCCGGAACATCCCGGCCTGGTACCAGGCCTTCGACGTCCAGCCCGGCGACAAGCTGTATGTGGCGCCGGAGCAGCGGGTGAAGATCTGGTAGAATCCCTCGCCTAACCCATACCCGTCATCCCGGACGGCCGCAGGCCGATCCGGGACCCAGGAGGACTGGGCTCGGCGCTTGAACCTCCTGGGTCCCGGCTCTCCGCTTCGCTGCGGCCGGGATGACGGGCTTTGTTAGGTTGGCGCTAGTGGACGATCGTCGCCGCCGCGAACGCCAGGCCGCACAGCAGCGCCGTCTGGCAGGTCAGGGCGGCCAGGGGGCGCCAGCCCATGGTCTTGAAGCCCTTGATCGAGGTCTTGGCGCCGACCGCGACCACGCCCGCGCCGATCAGCAGGTTGGAGGCGAAGGTGGCGGCGGGCAGGATGGCGGCCGGGACCAGCCCGGCGGTGCGAGCCGCGGCCAGGGCGAAGAAGGCGATGACGAAGCCGGGAAGCAGGACGGCGCGACCGACGCGACCGCCTTCCGCGCCGTCCTTCCGCCCCCCGGCGACCGCGAAGGCCACCGAAGCTACGACGAGGGCGAGAAGAGAGACGCGCACCAGCTTCACGGTCACGGCCATGTCACCCACATGCGGCGACACGGACTGGCCGGCGCCGGCCACCTGGGCCACGTCGTGGATGGAGGCGCCGAGGAAGACGGCGGTGGCGTCCGGCGGGAGGTGGGCGAAATGCGCCAGCGCCGGATAGGCCAGCATGGCGAGGGTGGAGAGCGTGGCGACGACGGCCACAACATAGCCGGTCTGGCGCTCGGTCTCCTCGCCCTTGGGCAGGACCGACGCCACCGCCATCGCCGCCGAGGCGCCGCAGATGGCCGTGGCGCTGGCCGACAGCATGGCGAAGCCCTTCGGCAGGCCGAACAGCCGGCCGATGCCCGAGCCCAGCGCCAGGGTCAGCGCCACGCAGCCCAGCACCAGCACCAGGGTCTGCACGCCCAGCCCGGCGATGTCGCCCAGCGCGATGCGCAGGCCCAGCAGCGCCACGCCGGCGCGCAGCAGCGGCCGCTCGGCCACCTTCATGCCGGGCGTGAGGTCGAAGCGGCCGGCCAGCGGCGTGGCGATCAGGAAGCCGGCAATCAACGCAAAGGGGGCCACGGGTTGGTTCAAGGCCTTGGCGACCAGGGTGGCGGCGAGGGTCAGGGCGCCGGCGACCAGCAGGCCGGGAATGGCGGTCTTGGCCTTGCCGGCGGGCTTGGGCGCGGTGCGGTGGGTGACCATGCGCTCGTGCAGGTCGCGGATGCGGCGGCTGCCGGAGCTCTGGAAGGCAAACGGGAACAGGCCGTGCAGCAGGCAGGCCATCGCGCCGATCGCCATGGTTCCGGCAAAGCCGGACGCCGAGCGCAGATGCTCGAAGTAGCTTTCGCCGACGGTCTGCGGATGCTGCGTGAAGGCCTTGAGCAAGACGCCTG
>CBHTUE010000330.1:0-4746 GCA_966096115.1 uncultured Phenylobacterium sp. | reverse complement strand
CCTGGCCGCGCTGTGGGCGGAGCGCTACCCCTTCGCGCCGGGCTGGGACCTGGCGAGCTGAAACTAGGTTTACCGCCCCGGGCGGATCGAGAAGGTGAACGCGGCGACCGTGTCGTTGCGGGTGTCCTGGGCCCAGATCATGTGGGCGCCCTTCACCTCGCGGTGGATCACCCCGAACGAGCTCTGCATGTCGCCCTTGCGCCAGCCGACGCCGATCTGGGCGTCGCCGACCAGGGCGCCGGTGTTGTCGGTGGACCAGCCGGCGCGGTCCCAGCCCTGGCCGTCGTGGATCATGTTGAGGCCGACCGCCTGGCCGCTGGCGGCGGCGAACAGGTACCAGCGGCCCTCGGCGCCGTAGCTGGCGCCGTCGGCGACGCCCATGTCGCGCAGCCGCTGCATCGCCGCCTGGCCGCGGGTCTTGGGCGAGACGGTCAGCGTGGCGCCGCCCTCGAGCTGGCCGCCGCGGCTGGAGGCGCCGACGCCGGCGTGCGGGGCGATGTCGAAGGCCAGCTTGTCGGAATCGAAGCTGACCGCCTTGGGCCAGCTGCGCACCAGGGTGACGTCATAGGCCTGGCGTCCACGCTCCAGGTAGGGCGGCAGCGTGGGGGCCATGTTGATCCGCAGCGAGTCGACCGGGCCGGCGTCGCGCGGGGCGGTGAGGCGCAGGGCGTTCTTCGGCGCGAAGGCCGCGGCGTTCAGCAGCTGGGCGGAGCTTTCGATCTTCAGTCGGGGCGCGGCGAGCACAAGCGTCTGGCCCGCGGCGGCCGTGGCGCCCGCGGATCCCAGCGCGATGGCGATAAGCGCCACGCAACGCATCCACATCTCCCGTCCGCGCGGGCAGATCGCGCGGTCCCCAAGGCCATAGTCTCGCGTTCCGGTCGGACCGCAAGCGCCATCACGCCGCACGCGAATTGCGACAGCGTTAATGCCTGGGCGCTGTGCGTCCGGTTCTGGCGTGGCGGGGTGTCACACTGCCTATTGGCAGGCGAGGCATTCCTCGTAGTCGGTCTTGCCCTCGGCCTGCATCACGATCGCCGCGCCCTCGCCGCCCGCGTGGGCCGCCCGCTGCACCGACTTGGACCGAAGGTAGTAAAGCGACTTGCAGCCCCTTTCCCATGCCGTCCAGTGCAGCATGTGGAGGTCCCACTTATCGACGTCGCCGGGCAGGAAGATGTTGACCGACTGGCTCTGGCAGATGTCCGGCGTCCGGTCCGCCGCCAGCTCGACCACCCAGCGCTGGTCGATCTCGAAGGCGGTCTTGAAGACGTCCTTGTCGTCCTGGCTCAGGAAGTCGAGATGCTGCACCGACCCTTCGTTCTCCAGGATGGAGTCCCAGGTGGCGGTGGTGTTCTGGCCCGTCGTCTCGAGGATCTTCTCGAGGAAGGGGTTCTTCACCGCGAAGGTGCCGCTGAGCGTCTTGTGGCTGTAGATGTTGGCCGGGATCGGCTCGATGCCGGCCGAGGTGCCGCCGCAGATGATCGAGATCGAGGCGGTCGGCGCGATCGCCAGCTTGTGGCTGAACCGCTCCATGATCCCGCGCTCGGCGGCGTCCGGGCACGGCCCGCGCTCGGCGGCCAGCTTACGGGACGCGGCGTCGCACTGGCGGCGCAGGGTCTTGAACAGGCGCATGTTCCACGACTTGGCCATGGCGCTCTCGAACGGCACGTTCTGGCTCTGCAGGAACGAGTGGAACCCCATTAGGCCCAGGCCCACCGATCGCTCGCGCCGCGCCGCATAGACCGCGTTGCGCATCTCCGGCGGGGCGCGGACGATGAAGTCCTCCAGCACGTTGTCGAGGAAGCGCATGACGTCCTCGATGAACGTCGGGTGGTCGCGCCACTCCAGGAACGTCTCGGCGTTGACCGAACTCAGGCAGCAGACCGCGGTCCGCTCCAGGCCCTGATGGTCCTTGCCGGTGTGCAGCATGATCTCGCTGCAAAGGTTGGACTGCCGCACCGACAGGCCCAGTTCGCGCTGATGCTGCGGCATGGCGCGGTTCACGGTGTCGGAGAAGATCAGGTAGGGCTCGCCGGTCTGCAGGCGGATCTCCAGGATCTTCTGCCAGAGCGAGCGGGCGTCGACCTCGCGGATGATCTCGTTGTTCTTCGGCGAGCGCAGGCCGAACATGGCGCCGTCGCGCACGGCTTCCATGAACTCGTCGGTGATCGAGATGCCGTGGTGGAGGTTCAGGCTCTTGCGGTTGAAGTCGCCCGAGGGCTTCCGAATCTCCAGGAACTCCTCGATCTCCGGGTGGTGGATGTCCAGGTAGACGGCGGCCGAGCCGCGGCGGAGCGAGCCCTGGCTGATCGCCAGCGTCAGCGAGTCCATGACCCGGATGAAGGGGATGATGCCGCTGGTCTGGCCTGCGCCCTTTACCTTCTCGCCGATGGAGCGGACGCCGCCCCAATAGGTGCCGATGCCGCCGCCGTTGGAGGCCAGCGCCACGTTCTCGTTCCAGACGCCCTGGATGCCTTCCAGGCTGTCGGGCACGGCGTTCAGGAAGCAGCTGATCGGCAGGCCCCGGTTCGCGCCGCCGTTCGACAGCACCGGCGTGGCCGGCATGAACCAGAGGTTCGAGATGTAGTCGTAAATCCGTTGCGCGTGGTCGGCATCATCGGCGTAGGCCGTGGCGACTCGCGCGAACATGTCCTGGTAGCTCTCGCCAGGCAGCAGGTAGCGATCTTCCAGCGTGGTCTTGCCGAAGTCGGTCAGCAGCGCGTCGCGCGAGCGGTCCACCTCGACCTTGCGGACCAGCTGCAGCTGCGGTCGCACCGGCGCCGGCGCAACCCGCTCAGAAGTCTCGGCAATCCCAACTTGCACCGCTTCACTCATGATCCCTCGACCTGCCTCGAAAGAAGCCGGGTTTCTCCCCCACCCGCTTCCAGCCCCTACATGTTGTGTCGGTCTTCCCCCGAACAACCCACATATGGGGCATCAGGTCGGATGACTCGTCAATGAGGCCGCCGGCCCGCGCACAGACTTTTTCGCTAATGAGACGTTAACGCGCACCCCGGGCCTCTCGACGGAAATCCTTAACGGCGTCGCGATTCACGAGACTGTGAACACCCTGCGGGCCGGTGGCCGATGGTTCTGGACTCCCCGGCGGGGTCACCGCAGAACGGCCGGATGCAGAGCCGCTTCATCGTCATCGGCGCCGGCATCGCCGGAGCCTCGGCCGCCGCGTTCCTGGCCGAGCACGGGCCGACCACGATCCTGGAGACCGAGGCGCACCCCGGCTACCACACCACCGGACGCTCGGCGGCGAGCTACATCGACACCTACGGCCACGCCACCGTCTGCGCGGTGACGCGGGCGTCGCGGGACTTCTTCTGGGCGCCGCCGCAGGGGTTCGCCGACCATCCGCTGGTGCGGCCCCGCGCGGAGCTGGAGATCGCCCGCCCGGAGCAGGCCGGGGCGCTGGCGGCGCTCATGGAGGAACACTCGGGCTCGCTGCGGCCGGTGGGCCGGGACGAGATCCTGCGCCTGAGCCCGATCCTGCGGCCCGAGATCGACTGGCGGGGCGCGATCAACGAGGCCACCGCCGACATCGACGTGGACGCCATGCTGCAGGGGTTCCTGCGGATGGCGCGGGGGCGGGGCGCGGACCTGGTCACCGGGGCGCGGGTGACGGGCCTGGACCGGACGGCGGACGGCTGGCGGGTGACGACGGCGGCCGGCGTCTTCGCGGGCGACGTCGTGGTCAATGCGGCCGGGGCCTGGGCGGGCGAGATCGGGCGGCTGGCCGGCCTCGGCGACATGGGGCTGTCGCCGCTGCGGCGGACAGCGGCCAAGATCGAGCCGGCGTTCAAGGAGGGCCTGACCGACTGGCCCTTCGTGATCGATGTGGAGGAGCGGTTCTACTTCCGGCCCGACGGCGGCGGCCTGATGGTCTCGCCGGCGGACGAGACCCCGTCCGAGCCTTGCGACTGCCAGCCGGACGAGCTGGACGTGGCGATCGCCATCGACCACTTCGAGCAGGCCACCACCGAGACGGTGCGCCGCGTCGCCCACCGATGGGCGGGCCTGCGGACCTTCGCGGCGGACCGCATTCCGATCGTCGGCGCCGACCCGCGCGAGCCGGCCTTCTTCTGGCTGGCCGGCCAGGGCGGTTACGGCATCCAGACGGCCCCGGCGCTGGGCGCCGCGGTCGCGGGGCTGCTGGTGAGCGGGGAGCTGCCGGAGCGCCTGCTCGCCGAGGGGCTCCGCGCGGGCGACCTCGGGCCTGGGCGGCTGATCACCTGACCTTCTCCCCTTGCGGGAGAAAGGATGCACCCCAAAAGCAAAGGGCCCGGCGTTGCCGCCGGGCCCTCGTAGCTCTGTCGCTAAGCGATCGACTTAGAAGTTGATGTCGATCGTCGAGCGGCGGTTCAGCGGTTCCTTGACGCCGTCGCCGGTGGCGACCGCGGGCATGGTCTCGCCCTTCCAGTCGACCGACAGGGTCGTCTGGCCGACGCCGGCGCCAACGAGGGCGTCAGCCACGGCCTTGGCCCGGCGTTCCGACAGGCGGACGTTGTAGGCCGGCGAACCGGAGGTGTCGGTGTGGCCGACCACCACCACGCGGGTGGCGTTGCCGCTCTTGGCGTAGTTGGCCGCGTCGTTGATCACCGCCTGGGCTTCCGGCGTGATCACATACTGATCGAACGGGAAGTAGACGATGAACTGCTGGGCCTCGTAAGCGGCCGGCGCCGGAGGCGGCGGAGGCGGCGGAGGCGGCGGCGGGGGAGGCGGCGGAGGCGGAGGCGGCGG
>CBHTUE010000329.1:0-4753 GCA_966096115.1 uncultured Phenylobacterium sp. | reverse complement strand
CGAGGCGCCGGCCTCGTCGATGATGTCGATCGCCTTGTCGGGCAGCTTGCGGTCGTTGATGTACTTGGCCGACAGCTCCACCGCGGCCTTGATGGCCTCGTTGGTGTAGCGGAGCTTGTGGAACTCCTCGTAGTACACCTTCAGACCCTTCAGGATCTTGATGGTGTCCTCAATCGTCGGCTCGTTGATGTCGATCTTCTGGAAGCGCCGGACCAGGGCCCGATCCTTCTCGAAGTGCTGGCGGAACTCCTTGTAGGTCGTGGAGCCCATGCAGCGAAGCGTGCCTGACGCCAGCGCCGGCTTCAGCAGGTTGGACGCGTCCATCGCGCCGCCGGAGGTGGCCCCGGCGCCGATGACGGTGTGGATCTCGTCGATGAACAGCACCGCGTCCGGGTGGTTCTCGAGTTCCTTGACCACCTGCTTCACGCGCTCTTCGAAGTCGCCGCGGTAGCGGGTGCCGGCCAGCAGCGCGCCCATGTCGAGCGAGAAGATGGTCGACTTGGACAGGACCTCGGGGACCTGCTTGTTGACGATCTTGCGCGCCAGGCCCTCGGCGATGGCGGTCTTGCCGACGCCGGGGTCACCCACCAGCAGCGGGTTGTTCTTGGTCCGGCGGCAGAGGATCTGGATGCAACGCTCCACCTCGGCCATCCGCCCGATCAGCGGATCGACCTTACCCTGCTTGGCCTTCTCGTTGAGGTTCACGCAGTAGGCTTCGAGGGCCTCGCCGCCGGTCTTCACCGCGGGCTTGTCCTCGTCCTCGGCGCCCTTCACGGGCTTGGTCTCGCTGGCGCCGGCCTTCTTGGCGATGCCGTGGGCGATGTAGTTGACCGCGTCGTAGCGGGTCATGTCCTGCTCCTGCAGGAAGTACGCCGCGTGGCTCTCGCGTTCGGAGAAGATGGCGACCAGCACATTGGCGCCGGTCACTTCCTCGCGACCGGAGCTCTGGACGTGGATCACGGCCCGCTGGATCACGCGCTGGAAGCCCGCCGTGGGCTTGGCGTCCTCGCCGTCGTCGACGACCAGGGAGCGGAGCTCGTTGTCCACATAGTTGGTCAGCGTGGTGCGGAGCGCCGGGAGCTCGACGTCGCACGCCCGCATCACACCGGCGGCGTCCTCGTCGTCGATGAGGCTGAGCAGCAGGTGCTCCAGCGTCGCGTATTCGTGCTTCCGCTGGTTGGCGTAGGCGACCGCGCGGTGGAGGGATTCTTCGAGTTGGCGCGAAAATGATGGCAAAGCAGCCTAATCCTTTTCCATGGTGCACTGCAGCGGGTGTTGATGGCGTCTCGCCGTATCAACGACCTGAGCTACTTTTGTTTCCGCCACTTCGTACGTGTAGATCCCGCATACCCCGACGCCGTGCTGATGAACGTGGAGCATTATGCGAGTCGCATCTTCGCGCGATTTGTTGAAGAACTGCTCAAGAACGTAGACCACGAATTCCATCGGCGTGTAGTCGTCGTTCAGAATCAGCACCCGATACATGGCCGGCTTCTGAGTCTTCGGCTTGGTCTGCGTGATCACCGTCGAGCGAACGCCGGTGTCAGCCGCGCCATCCTTTCGCTCGCTCATGTGGTCATTCTCCTAGGGGGCGGTGGTCGTACGCCCAACTCGATTAGATATGGAAGATAGCGCACTTTGGAAGGGATGAATCGTCACGGCCCCGTTTGAGGCGCCCGGCGCCCATTCTGGGTTGCGGGTGCGACGATCAGTCCTCGTCCTGTGCGCTCTTCGCTCTCAATATACGCCCGGAAGTGACGGCGGCTGCGCCAAACCGTTCCCGAATCGCATCGACCGAGCGCTCGCTGGCCAGCGCCTTCCTCTCTCCGCCGTCGAAGAAATCCCCTGCGGCGTGGTCGGCGTCGACCAGATCGGCGATGCCGATACCGATCAGACGCCACGGCCGGCCCGTCGCTTCCTTCGCCAGGAGCTCGCGGCCCACGGTGAACAGCGTCTTCGCGGTCTGGGTGGCGACCGGCAGGGTGCGGCGCCGTGTCACGATCTTGAAGTCCGTCGCGCGCAGCTTCAGCGTCACCACCCGCCCCGAGACGGCGCCCTGCCGGGCCTGTCGGGCGACTCGCTCGCAGAGCGGCGCCAGCTTGTCCTCCAGATCGTGGATGTTGCTGAGGTCCTCGTTGAAGGTGGTTTCGCAGCTGATCCCCTTGCGCGCTTCGTTGGGGTTCACCGCGCGATAGTCGCGGCCGTGGGCCAGCTCGGACAGCCGCAGGCCGTGGGCGCCCCACTTTTCGACCAATCGTTTCACGTCGCTGCGCGCCAGGTCGCCGACCGTGCGGTAGCCGGCCTTCTCCAGGCTGGCGACCATCGCCGGCCCGACGCCGGGAAGGATGCGCACCGGCTTGGGCGCCAGGAACGCCTGCGCCTCATGGCCGATCACCGAGAAGCCGCGCGGCTTGTCCAGCTCGGAGGCGACCTTGGCCAGGAACTTGTTCATCGCCAGGCCGATGGAGACGGTGAGTCCGGTCTCGGCCTCGATGCGGGCCTGCAGTTTCGCCAGCGTGATCGCCGGCGGCGCGCCGTGCAGGCGCTCGGTGCCCGACAGGTCCATCCAGGCCTCGTCCAGGCTGAGGTTCTGGATCAGCGGCGTCAGCTCCGCCGCCATGCCCAGGATGCGTTTCGATTCGGCGCGGTACTTGGTGAAGTCCGGCTTGATCACCACGGCCTCAGGGCAGGCCTTCAGCGCCTTGAACATCGGCATCGCCGAGCGCACGCCCTTGATCCGGGCGATATAGCAGCAGGTGGTGACCACGCCGCGTTTCCCGCCGCCGACGATGACCGCCACGTCGCGCAGCTCCGGCCGGTCGCGCTTCTCCACCGAGGCGTAGAAGGCGTCGCAGTCCATGTGGGCGATAGCCAGGTCGCCCAGCTCCGGATGCGCCACGATCCGCGGGCTGCCGCAGTCCGGACAGCGGCGCGGAGCCTCCTCGCCGCGCCAGAAGCAGTCGCGGCAGAAGGACTTCATTCGATTGGCCACAGCCAGGCCGCGCCCCGCACGCCGGACGAATCCCCGTGCATCGCCGGGACCACGGGGGTGTCGAAGGCGTCGGAGAAGACGTGGCGTCCGATCATTCCCGGCAGCGTCTCGTACAGCCGCCCGATGTTGGACATGCCGCCGCCCAGCACGATCATGTCAGGATCCAGGATGTCGATCGCCACCGCCAGCCCGCGCGCCAAGCGGTCGGCGTAGACATCCAGCAGGGCGATCGCCTCGCCCTGGCCGGCCTCGGCATCGGCCGCCGTCTCTTCGGCCGCGCGGCCGGTGAGGTTCGCGAACCCCGTGCCGCTCACCCACAGCTCCAGGCAGCCGCGGCGCCCGCACCAGCATTTGGGGCCCGGGTACTCGTCCTCGCGCGGCCAGGGCAGGGGAGTGTGGCCGAACTCGCCGGCGATCAGGTTGCGGCCCTCGATCACCTGGCGGTTGACGACCACGCCCGCGCCGCAGCCGGTGCCGAGGATCACCGCGAACACCACCCGCGCGTCCTTCGCCGCGCCATCCACGGCTTCGGAGAGCGCCAGGCAGTTGGCGTCGTTGGCGTAGCGGACCGGGCGGCCCAGCACGCGCTCCAGGTCCGCAGGGAACGGCCGGCCGTTCAGGATCGTGGAGTTGGAGTTGCGCATCCGCCCGCTCTGCGGCCCGAACGAACCGGGGCCGCCCACGCCGATCCGCGGCGCGGTGGCGCCGGCCCGGCGCTCGGCCTCCGCCACGATCTGGCGCACGGCCTCCAGGCGCTCGTCGTACTGCGGCGGCGTGGGCATCCGGACGCGGGCCTGGAAGCGGCCCTCGGCGTCCAGCGCCGCCGCCTCGATCTTGGTCCCGCCGAAGTCCACGCCGATCCGGATCATGGTTCGGTTCTACCTGATTTGTTCCACGAGGATCAGGCGCCTGGAGGAGCTTCCCGCACCTTCCTACCGCCGGATCGCCTCTTCGATCGCCGCCCCCAGGTCGGCCCAGTCGTCGATCCGCGGGTGACGCTCGGACCGCGGCGCGTGCGGCCGCAGGCGCAGGTCGGCGACGTGCTGGAAGGTCGCCGTCGCCGGGGAATGCTCCGCCACCGAATCGAGGTTCGACAGCAGGTCGTCGACGAAGGCCGTCGGGTGCGGGGTCTGGGCGATCAGCCCCGCGGCGATCGGGCCTTTGGCGCCGGAGTTCAGGACCAGGGGGTGGGCGATGCCATGCTTGGCCAGCCACCGGGTGCGCAGGCGCTCGGCCTGCGGCGGCGCGTTGGACAGGATCAGCAGCCCGGCGTGATTCGCCAGGCGACCCAGAGCCTCCACCGCGCCCGGCGCCGGTTCGATCTCGTCGCAGTGCGTGGTGAAGAAGGCGTCGAACAGCTTGCGCCCCTCGGCGATATCCAGGTGCTGGGTCGCGCCGGGCCGGTAGATGTTCTGGAACAGGGCGAAGCGGTCGATCCGCATTTCCAGCCCATGCTGGGCGGCCAGGTAATCGCCGAACCCCTGCATGAACAGCCCGAGCACCTCGTCCACGTCGATCAGGACAAGGGGCCGTTCTCGGGAAAGCCCCAGGTCCGCGAGCTGAGGAACGGCAGTGATGGGGCTATCGGCCACAGGGTCTCCAGCACCGGATAACGAAGTTTAAGGATATCCATGGGATCAGTCACCGGAAGGGTGGGGCAGGCCGAATCCGGTCACGGCCCCACGCACCAGTTAGGTCCCGAATGGCGAAGAAGGTCCTCATCGTCGAGGATAACGAGCTGAACATGAAGCTCTTTCATGA
>CBHTUE010000328.1:0-4796 GCA_966096115.1 uncultured Phenylobacterium sp. | reverse complement strand
CAGGATCAGACGGAGCAACGTCGCGCGGAGGCCGCCTTGCGGGACAGCGAGGCGCGCCACCGGGTGATTGCCGAGACCACCGTTGATCTGATCACCACGGCCGACCTCGACGGTGTCCTGACCTTTGTCAGCCCCTCCGTCCGTCAGATCGGGTACGAGCCCGAAGCCCTGGTCGGTTCGACGTTTGCGCCAAACGTCCACCCGGACGACCTCCGAGCCACCTGGCGTGGGTTGAAGGCCCTGATGGACGGCGCGCCCTGCATGCGACACCGCTGGCGCGCCCGGCACGGCGTCACGGGCGAATGGATCTGGATGGAGTCGGCGCCGAGCCTCACGCGCGATCCCGAGACCGGCCGTCCTACTGGCCTGATCGACGTGGTGCGAGACATCTCGCGCCAGGTCGAGCAGGAGGAAGCGCTGACCGCCGCCCAGGCGGCGGCGGAGTCCGCCGCGGCGGTGAAGGCCCGGTTCCTGGCGAACATGAGCCACGAAATCCGCAACCCGCTGACCGCCGTGCTGGGCTTCACGGACCTGCTCCGCAAGTCATCCGAACTCGGTGCTTTCGACCGCGCCCATGTCGACCGCATCGCCGGCGCCGGCTCGGCGCTGCTGGCGATCGTCAACGATGTGCTGGACTTCTCCAAGCTCGAGTCCGGCATGGTGACGGTGGCGCCGAAGCCGACGGCGCTTGTCGACTTGGCTCGCGAGTCGCTTCTGCTGTTCACCGGACAGGCCGAGAAGAAGGGCCTCGACCTGGTGTTCGAAGCCGACGACGGCCTGCCGCAACAGGTGATGGTCGACGGTGACCGGGTGCGGCAGGTCCTGATCAATCTGACGGCCAACGCCGTGAAGTTCACGGATCGAGGCGCGGTCAGGCTGAGGATGTCGCGCACGGGCGTCGACGAAGTGCGCTTCGAAGTCTCCGATACGGGGCCGGGGCTCTCCGAAGCGGATTGCGCGCGGCTCTTCCAGCGCTTCACGCAGATCGAAGGCGATGGCGACCGGCGTCATGGCGGCACGGGCCTCGGTCTCGCGATCTGCAAGGGCCTCACCGAGGCTCTGGGGGGCTCGATCGGCGTGCAGAGCGCCGTAGGCCGCGGCTCCACGTTCCACATGACGCTTCCCGTCGCGCCGGTCGAAGCCGAAACCCCCGTCGCAGCGGTGACGGACGGCCTACCGCTTTCGGGGGTGCGGGTCCTGGTCGTGGACGACAACCCGGCCAACCGGGAGCTCGCGACCCTGCTTCTGGAGCCGCTCGGCGCAGAGATCACCACGGCCGAAGACGGGACCACGGCGCTCGATCGCCTGGCCGGACAGCCGTTCGACGCTGTGTTGCTCGACCTCAGAATGCCTGACCTGGATGGCCCCGAGGTGCTGAAGCGGCTTCGAACAACGGAGGGTCCGAACCAGGGCATCCCCGTGCTGGCCTTCACGGCCGAGGCGCAGGCCGTCGGCGCCGCGGCGCTGGAAGCCTTTGACGCGGTCGTCGGCAAGCCGATCGACGTTGGGGTCCTGGCGCAGGCGCTTTGCAGCACCGTCGGTTACACGCGCTCCTGACAACGCGGTGCGGCCACGCTTGGCCCCAACCGAACTGAGCCCGCAGCATCTGTGCAACCGAGGTCGCGTTTCCAGACGTGCGCCAACGTCCCCTCCTGGCGCGCGGGGGACATTGAATGCGCACCCCCGCCGCGTCGAATAACCGTCAGTCGATGAGGCGCCACGAATCCGCGGCCGCCATATTTAGAGCCGTTCGAGGGCGGATCGCAGCTTGTCCGCGACCAGACGGGCTTTCTCCTTGAGTTCGGGATTGTCGATCGCTTGCATTGACGCGACGGGATCGATCGCGGAGACCTCGGTCCCGCCGCCGTCGGTCTCTTGCACCACGACGTTGCAGGGCAGCATCGCGCCGACATTGGCTTCAAGCTTCAGCGCTTCATATGCCAGGGCCGGATTGCAGGCGCCCAGGATCAAATAGCGCCGGAAGTCGACGCCGAGCTTTGTCTGCAGCGTCTTCTGGATATTGATCTCGGTGATGACACCGAAGCCCTCCGCCGCCAGCGCATCCCGTGTCCTGGCGACAGCTTCATCGAACGTGGCGCCGAGCTTCCTGGAGTAGACGTAACCCATGTCCGTTTCCCTGCCGTCTCGAGGTGGTCGCTCAGGCTACCGGGTCGGCGACGCGTCGGCGGATGACGCCCTGCAGAGGGGTCGCGGCGGCGACCGTGTTCGAAATGGTCCCGTACTTGCGCACGTTGCGGTGAAGAAGGTCCAGGCGCCCGTCGTCCTCATCGGTGTCGATGATCAGCTCGTAGTCCACGCGCAGAATGAGCGGCGGCGCGTCCTGGCGCACCGCTGTGAGCCGGACCTCAACGCCGCGAAGGCTGAACGCGAGTATCGGCGTCACCCGCTCGATACCCTTGATCATGCAGGCGGCGATGGCGGCCAGAAACAGCTCGGCGGGGTTGAACGCATCGCGACGGCCAGCAACGTCGGTGTCCAGTACGAGGCGCGCATCCTTCGTACGCGCGAGGCTTCCGTGGGCGTCCACACGTTCCGCAGTGACTTGATACTCCATGGACTGCCCTCCGGGGCGACAGGGGCGCACGTCAGTCCCTGCGCGACGAGATGATACTTGGGCCCATGGAACATTGATGGCGATCAAGCTCGTCGCGGGTGGCGTCGGCGCGCTTGGACGTGAGGCCGCTCTTCCGCCAGCCCTGCGAGTGTCCGGCTTCCGGTTGGAAATCCAATCCGCTCCTGGCGCGTAGCGGTCAGCTCGCCCACCAACTGGTCGTCAGCCACCTCGAATACCGGCGGCTCCTGACAGCAGAGCTCGCCCGGGCAATTGCGCGCTGACGATCTGCGACTTGGCGACGACTGGCACACCGCCCACGATCACATAGGGAACTCCGGTGGAGGGGCGGGCGGGCTCGGCGAAGGTGGCGTTATCCGTCACGGTGGCAGGATCGAAGAGCGTGAGATCGGCGTCACAGCCGACCTGGATGCGGCCCTTTCGACGGAAGGCCGGCGCGATGGCCTCAAGACGCTGCGCGGGGGCGAGGCTCATCTTGCGGACCGCGTCCGCGACGGTCAGAAGCCGCTTCTCGCGGACATAGCGGGCGAGGACGCGGGAGAAGCAGCCGGCGCCGCGCGGATGGGCGCGGCCGTCGACGAAAGGAACGGCATCCGATGCGATCATGACCATCGGGTCGGCGACGGCGCGATCGACCGTGGCGTCGGGGATGGTGTGGCCAATCACCCAGCCGCCGGGGTTCTCGCGGCGGTACTTCTCGAAGGTCTCCTTCGTCAGGCGCTCGCCAGTGAGCGGCCACTCAAGATCGCCGTAGTCCATGTGCTGACGCTCGCGGAAGCCATCGTCGTAAAGCGCGCTGCCGATCCGGGTGCTGGTGGCCGTGTAGGGATAGACCTCGACCGTCACATCGACGCCGCGGTCGCGCGCGCCGTGAATGAGGTCGAGGGCCGGACCGATGGCGTGGGCCGCCTTGCTGCCGATGTGACAGATGTGCAGCGGCGCGCCGGTGGCCGCCGCGTCCGCGATCACCTCCTGCAATGGCCCCAGTTCGGCGTCGTCGGCGGACGATTCCACGCGGCGGACGTGCACGAAGACGGGCGCCCGGCTTTCCGCCGCGCATCGGAACAGCGCTAGGGCTTCGGCCCGCCCCGCGCCTGGCAGGTACTCCGGGCCGAAGCCGATACCGATCCCGCCCGCGGCGACCTCGGCCTTGAGCGTCGCCAGCATGCGCGCCGATTGGGCCGGCGTGAGCGCTGCGTAGGCCCAGCGGTCCTGGGTCTGCATCACATCTCTCTGATAGGCGGGATCGAACATTCCACGGGCCTGGTCCTGGCCCGTGGTCACGAGGATCCGAGCCCCGCGGTGGCCGGCGGAGGCGCCGTAGTTGATGCGCGCGCGTGAACGGCTGGCGTCGAGAAAGGTCTTCAGGGGATAGGCGCCGGCCTCGAGTTCAAGGGCGGTGGTCACTCCGTCGCGCGCTTGCAGGTCGGCATCGAAGAGCGAGACGCCGTGGGCGTGCAGGTCGATGAAGCCCGGAGCCACGACCAGGCCGGAGGCGTCGATCGTCTCGCTGCCCGCGAGCGGGCCAGAACCGACCGCGCGGATGACCCCTGCGCGGACGCCGACGTTTGCGACGCGGTCCGTGCGGGTCTCGGGGTCGATGACCCGGCCGCCGGCGATGACCAGATCGAAGGCTGGTCCGGCAGCGCGAGCGGCCGTTCCGAAGGCGAGCGCGACTGCGCCTGCCGCTATTCCCCGACGCGTAAGCTCTGAGCCTGCCATGCAACACCCCCGTACGCCGAAAGCGTAGCCGCAGGTCGGAGGGTTCACCACCACCAGGCGGTGGTTGCGAACGTCGGGTATCCGATCAGGGCCAAAGATCCCCTCCTGGCGCAAAGCCATCCCTCCGGCGCAAACGAAAGCGCCCGGCGGTGAGGCCGGGCGGTTCGCAGTTCAGCCCTGGCGGCGGACGATCAGGCCGCGGCGGCCTGGGTCTTCACCAGGGACTTGTTCAGCATGGCGATGGCGGCGTCGCGGTCGATGCGCTCGATGGCGGCGACTTCGCGGGCCATGCGGTCCAGGGCCGACTCATAGAGCTGGCGCTCGGAGTAGGACTGTTCCGGCTGGTTCTCGGCGCGGTGCAGGTCGCGCACCACTTCGGCAATGGAGACCAGGTCGCCGGAGTTGATCTTGGCTTCGTACTCCTGCGCGCGGCGCGACCACATGGTGCGCTTCACGCGGGCGCGGCCCTTCAGGGTGGTCA
>CBHTUE010000327.1:0-4858 GCA_966096115.1 uncultured Phenylobacterium sp. | reverse complement strand
CCTTCCCACCGCTCGCTCTTCGGCGAGCGGTCCCCCCTTCCCGTAAACGGGGAGGGCAAGTCTAGGCCCGCAGGCTCTCCACCAGGTCCCGGGCGTACGGCCGCAGCGCCTCCCCGGCTCGCACCACGATGGTCAGCTCGCGCAGCGCCCAGTCGTCGGTGAGGTCGATCACCGCCAGCGACATGGTCTTCTCGGCCCGCAGCGCCGTGGTGCGCGGGACGACGCCGACGCCGACGCCAGCCTCCACCAGCCGGCAGACGGCGTCGAAGCTGCGGAGCTGGACGCGGAGCTTCAGCGGCCGGCCCTCGCGGGCGGCCTTGGCCGTCAGGAAGCGCTGGAGCGAGGCGGAGCGCTCCAGGCCGACGAGGTCGTAGTCCAGGACGCCCGCGAAGCTCACGCTGGACCGCGCCGCCAGCGGATGGCCTGGCGCGGTGACCACCACGAAGCGGTCCGAACGGAACGGGTAGGTCTGCAGCGCGCCCACGTCGACGGTGCCGGCCACGATGCCCACGTCGCCGACGCCCTCGGCGATCAGGCCCACGATCTCGTCGCTCAGCCGCTCTTCCAGGTCGACGCTGAGGTGTGGATGAGCGGCCAGGAACGAGCCCAGCGCCTCGGGCAGGAATTCGGTGAGGGCGTTGGTGTTGGCCAGCAGCTTCACCTCCCCCGACAGGCCGCCGGCGTAGGCCGAGAGGTCCTCGCGCATCCGGGCCGCCTGGTCGAGCAGGCCGCGGGCGTGCTTTAGCAGCATGCGTCCGGCCGGCGTCGGCTCGACCCCCTGGCGTGAGCGGGTCAGCAGCGGCGCCCCGAGGGCGGCCTCCATGTTGCGGATCCGCGTGGAGGCGGCGGCGAGCGCCAACGCGCTGTTCTGGGCGCCGGCGGTGATCGAGCCCGCGTCCACCACCTCGCAGAATAGCCGCAGGTCGGTGAGATCGAAGCGCATGCTCCAAGGCCTTCCTTCGCCTTTTGCGAAGGGAACCTAGAGCAAAGACGCATTGAACCCAACGGCGAAGGCATGAGACTTCGGCTTTGGCGAAGCAACCCAGGGACGGGCCGATGCTCACCTTCCTCGTCGAACGCAAGATTCCGCCGGCGTTCACCTACGAAGACCCCGCGACCGTCGCGGTGCACGCCCGTTGGGCGGTCGATGCCTACAAGAAGGTCGGCGCCTTCTGGATTGGCGGCGTGGTCACCGACAACGGCATGTTCAGCCTGGTCACCGCCGAGCGCGAATCCGACCTCCATGACTACGGGCGGTCCCTCGGATTCCCGGAAGGCGACATGGTGCTGCGCCGCGTCATCCGGCCGCTGGGGCCGTTCTTTGCGAACCCTTCGCAATAACATGTTCAGCGATCACCGCTGCGGCGCGTTGACACACTTCAGGCGGCGCTTAAAACCGACGGGGCGGAAGGCTTTGGGGGCCATACGATGACATCAGTTCCACGTGGCCCGGCCGATCGGCCGATGTCGCCGCACCTGCAGGTCTGGCGGTGGCACGTCACCATGCTCACCTCGATCCTGCACCGGGTCACCGGCGTGGGCCTCTACCTGGCCGGCCTGATCGCCGCGGTGTGGGCGATCGCCCTGGCCGGCGGCGCCGACAGCTACTCTCTGTTCCTGGTGGTCATGGCCTCGTGGTTCGGGAAGCTGATCTTCCTGGGCATGGGCCTCTCGCTGTTCTTCCACCTGGGCAACGGCGTGCGCCACATCATCTGGGACTTCGGCCACGGGCTGTCGAAGGAAGACGCCAGCGCCTCGTCCTTCGCCGTCCTCGGCTTCGCCATCGCCGCGAGTTTCGCGGTCGGGGCGATCGCCTTCATGATGGGGCTGCTCTGATGTCGTTCCGCACACCCCTCTCCCAGGCCCGTGGCCTGGGCTCCGCCAAGCACGGGGTCGGCCACTGGCTGTCCGAGCGCGTCGCCGCCGTGGCCCTGGTGCCGCTGGTGCTGTGGGCGGTCTACAGCGTCCTGCGGCTGGCCCAGCTGGACTACTTCGGCGCCACCGAGTGGATCGCCAACCCGATCAACGCCACGCTGATGATCCTGACGATCACCATCTCCTTCATGCACATGCATTCGGGCATGCGGGTGATCATCGAGGACTACATCTACTCGCATCTCGGCAAGGCCACGTGCCTGCTGCTCAGCCTGTTCATCACCGGCCTCGCCGGTGCGCTGGCGGTCATGTCCATCCTCAAGGTCGCGCTGGGGGGCGCTTAACCCATGGCGACTTACGAATTCATCGATCACCTCTACGACGTCGTCGTGGTGGGCGCCGGCGGCTCCGGCCTTCGCGCCGCGTTGGGCTGCGCCCAGGCCGGGCTGAAGACGGCCTGCATCACCAAGGTCTTCCCGACGCGGTCGCACACGGTGGCCGCCCAGGGCGGCATCTCCGCGTCGCTGGGCAACATGGGCGAGGATGACTGGCGCTGGCACATGTACGACACCGTCAAGGGGTCGGACTGGCTGGGTGACCAGGACGCCATCGAGTACCTGTGCCGCAACGCGCCGGCCGCCGTGTACGAGCTGGAGCACTGGGGCGTGCCCTTCTCCCGCACCGAGGACGGCAAGATCTACCAGCGCGCCTTCGGCGGGATGACCAAGAACTACGGCGAGGCCCCGATCCAGCGCACCTGCGCGGCGGCCGACCGCACCGGCCACGCCATGCTGCACACGATGTACGGGCAGTCCCTGGCCAACGCGACGGAGTTCTTCATCGAGTATTTCGCCCTCGACCTGATCATGGACGGGGACACCTGCCGCGGCGTGACGGCGTGGAAGCTGGACGACGGCACCCTGCACCGGTTCCAGGCGCAGATGGTCATCCTGGCCACCGGCGGCTACGGCCGCTCGTACTTCTCCGCAACCTCGGCCCACACCTGCACCGGCGACGGCGGCGGGATGACCCTGCGCGCCGGCCTGCCGCTGCAGGACATGGAGTTCGTGCAATTCCACCCGACCGGGATCTACGGCTCCGGCTGCCTGATCACCGAGGGCGCCCGCGGCGAAGGCGGCTACCTGACCAACTCCGAGGGCGAGCGCTTCATGGAGCGCTACGCGCCCACCGTGAAGGACCTGGCGCCGCGCGACATGGTCAGCCGGGCCATGACCATGGAGATCCGCGAAGGGCGCGGGGTGGGTCCGAAGAAGGACCACATCTTCCTGCACCTGGACCACCTGGACCCGAAGATCCTGCACGAGCGGCTGCCGGGCATTTCCGAGAGCGCCAAGATCTTCGCCGGGGTCGACGTCACCAAGCAGCCGATCCCGGTGCTGCCGACCGTGCACTACAACATGGGCGGAGTGCCGACGAACTTCTACTCGGAGGTCGTGACCAAGGCCGGGAAGAACCCGGACCAGGTGGTGCCGGGGCTGATGGCGGTGGGCGAAGCGGCGTGCGTGAGCGTGCACGGGGCCAACCGTCTCGGGTCTAACTCCTTGATCGATCTGGTGGTTTTCGGGCGGTCGGCGGCGCTGCGGGCGGCGGACATCCTGAAGGCCGGCGCCAGCCAGCCCGAGCTGAAGCCGGCGATGACCGACTGGCACCTGGAGCGGCTGGACCGGTTCCGCAACGCCAACGGCGGCACGCCCACGGCGGACCTGCGCCACGAGATGCAGATGGCCATGCAGGAGGACGCCGCGGTCTACCGAACGTCCTCGGCCCTGGCCTCCGGCGTCAAGCGGATGGACGTGGTCCAGGCCAAGCGCAAGGACCTGAAGGTCACCGACCGCTCGATGGTCTGGAACTCCGACCTGATGGAGACCCTGGAACTCGACAACCTGATCGGCCAGGCGGTGGTCACGGTGGTCGGCGCCCACAATCGCACCGAGAGCCGCGGCGCCCACGCGCACGAGGACTTCCCGGACCGCGACGACAAGACGTGGATGAAGCACACCCTCACCTGGTTCGACGACAAGACCGGCAAGGTGAAGATCGACGACCGCCCGGTGCACAGCTTCACCATGACCAAGGACATCGATTACATCCCGCCCAAGGCGCGGGTGTATTGAGCCGGAAGGAAGACAAGACAGATGGTCCAGCTTCGGCTTCCCAAGAACTCCCGCCCCGCGGGCGGCAAGCACCACCCGGCCCCGGCCGGGTCGGGCAAAACCAAGACGTTCAAGATCTATCGCTACGATCCCGACAAGGGCGTGAACCCGAGCTGGGACACCTATGACGTCGATACGTCCCAGTGCGGGCCGATGGTGCTGGATGTCCTGATCCACATCAAAAGCACCATGGACCCGACGCTGACCTTCCGGCGCTCCTGCCGCGAGGGGATCTGCGGGTCGTGCGCCATGAACATCGACGGGCGCAACGCGCTGGCCTGCCTGCAGGGCCACGACGAGTGCTCGGGCTCGAAGATCATGATCGGCCCGCTGCCGCACATGCCGGTGGTCAAGGACCTGGTGCCGGACCTGACGCTGTTCTACGCGCAGTACGCCTCGATCGAGCCCTGGCTGCACACCGAGACGCCCGAGCCGCGCACCGAGTGGAAGCAGTCCCCGGAGGACCGCGAGAAGCTGGACGGCCTCTACGAGTGCATCCTGTGCGCCTGCTGCTCGACCTCGTGCCCCAGCTACTGGTGGAACCAGGAGAAGTACCTGGGGCCGGCCGCGCTGCTGCACGCCTACCGCTGGATCATCGACAGCCGCGACGAGGCGACCGGCGCGCGGCTGGACGAGTTGGAGGACCCCTTCAAGCTCTACCGCTGCCACACGATCATGAACTGCGCCCAGGTCTGCCCGAAGGGCCTCAACCCCGCCAAGGCCATCGCCGAGGTGAAGAAGATGCTGGTCGACCGGGTGGTGTGATCCGGCTTCCTCTCCCCCGCGAAGCGAGAGGGAGAGGCGTGCTG
>CBHTUE010000326.1:0-4895 GCA_966096115.1 uncultured Phenylobacterium sp. | reverse complement strand
ACGGCGGTCTTGTAGTCCGAGACCAGGCCGAAGTCGGCGACCTGGAAGATCGGCGCATCGCCGTCCTTGTTGATCGCCACGATGACCTTGGAGTCCTTCATGCCGGCCAGGTGCTGGATGGCGCCCGAGATGCCGATGGCGATGTAGAGCTCCGGGGCCACGACCTTGCCGGTCTGGCCCACCTGGTAGTCGTTCGGCGCATAGCCGGCGTCCACCGCGGCGCGGCTCGCGCCCACGGCCGCGCCAAGCTTGTCGGCGAGCGGCTCGATCACCTTCTGGAACTCTTCGGCCGAGCCCATGGCGCGGCCGCCGGAGACGACGATCTTGGCGGCGCCCAGGTCCGGACGGGCCGACTTGACGATCTTCTGCTCCACGAAGTGGGTCTTGGCCGGCGCAGCCGGAGCCGAAACGCTCTCGACCTTGGCCGAGCCGCCTTCCGCCGCCGCCTTGAAGGCGGTGGGGCGCACGGTCAGCACCTTCTTGGCGTCGCCCGACTGCACCGTCTCCATGGCGTTGCCGGCATAGATCGGGTGCGTGAAGGTATCGGCCGAGACGACGTCGGTGACGTCGGAGATCTGCGCCACGTCCAGCTTCGCCGCGACGCGGGGGCTGAAGTTCTTCCCCTGCGAGGTGGCGGGGGTGAGGATGGCGTCATAGCCGCCGGCGAGACCCACGATCAGGTCGGCCACGGCTTCCGCCAGGCCCTGGCCCAGCTCGGCGCTTTCCGCGGTCAGCACCTTGCGCACGCCGGCGATCTTGGCGGCCGCGGCGGCGATGTCGCCCACCTTGGCGCCCGCCACCAGGATGTCGACGTCGCCGCCGATGGCCTGGGCGGCCGTGACCACCTTGTGGGTGTTGTCCTTGAGGGTCGCGTTGTCGTGGTCCGCGATGACGAGAACGGCCATTTAGAGGACCCCCGCGGTCTTGAGGTTGGTGACCAGGTCGCCGGCGGTTTCCACCTTGATGCCGGCCGAGCGTTTGGCGGGCTCGGTGACCTTCACGACCTTCAGGCGCGGCGCGGTGTCGGCGCCCAGGGAAGCGAGCTCCTTCACGGCGAGCTCCTTCTTCTTGGCCTTCATGATGTTGGGCAGCGAGGCGTACCGCGGCTCGTTGAGGCGCAGGTCGGCGGTCACCACGGCCGGAAGGTTCACTTCCAGCGTCTGCAGGCCGCCGTCGACCTCGCGGGTCACCTTGGCCTTGCCGCCGGCGACCGTGATCTCCGAGGCGAAGGTCGCCTGCGGCCAGTCGAGGATGGCCGACAGCATCTGGCCGACGGCGTTGTTATCGCCGTCGATCGCCTGCTTGCCCATCAGGACCAGCTCGGGGCTTTCCTCGCCGATGATCGCCTTCAGCACCTTGGCCACCGCCAGCGGCTCCAGGTCCTGGTCGGTTTGCACCAGGATGGCGCGGTCGGCGCCCATGGCCAGCGCCGTGCGCAGGGTTTCCTGCGCCTGCTGCGGCCCGACGGAGACGGCCACGACCTCGGTCGCGACGCCCTTCTCCTTCAGGCGAACCGCCTCTTCCACGGCGATCTCGCAGAAGGGGTTCATCGACATCTTCACATTGGCGAGGTCGACACCCGTCTGGTCGGACTTCACCCGAGCCTTGACGTTGTAGTCGATCACCCGCTTGACCGGGACCAACACCTTCATGGGTTGCTAGCGCCTCGTATTTTTGCGTTGCGGAACGAAATGAGCCGGAGGGGCAATAGCGGTTCCGGAGCGGTTTGCAAGCGCATGGCCCCGTTTGACGTACCGTCACGGCGGCTAGCCAGATGCCCCTTTACTTATGTAAAAGGCGCCGCATGAACCCGAATATCGAGCGCCTGAAGCTCATCTTCGTCGCCGCCTTCGTCCTCGCCGTGGTCGGCGTGATGGTCTGGCAGATCGGCTGGATCATGCCGCAGAAGAAGTGCGAGAAGGCCCATCGCTGGTGGGATCCGGGCGAACGCGTCTGCGCCATGCCCGTGCTGATCACTACCATCACGCGGCGCCCCGCGGCGGATAAGCAGGCCGAAGCCGAAGCGGCGGCGGCTATCGGGCAACCCGCGCCGAAGGCGAAATAACTTTCCCTCCCTTAATGGGGAGGGTCGACTCGCCGAAGGCGAGCGGGGTGGGGGAGTCGCGATCAAACTCCGCGATCGAGACGACCCTCCCGACAATCACACCGCGCCGCGCTCCGGGCCGGACTTCCCCACCCTGGCCGCGACGCGGCCTGTCCCTCCCCATTAAGGGAGGGAAGGGCTCATCGCGTTCCGCCGGACTTCCAGAACACCTCGGCCTTGCCGCCGTCGTTGGCCCAGCGGGCGGCGACGAACAGGAAGTCCGACAGCCGGTTCAGATAGCGCATGGCCGGCGCGCTGACCGGGGCCCCGGTCTCCACCAGCCGAACGGCCTCGCGTTCGGCGCGGCGGCTGACGGTGCGGGCCAGGTGCAGGGCCGCCGCCGCCGGCGTGCCGCCCGGCAGGATGAACGACTGCAGCGGCGGCAGGCGATCGTTCAGCGTGTCGATCTCGCCCTCCAGCCGCTCGACCTGGCTGTCCAGGATGCGCAGCTTCGAGCCCTCGGCCTCGTCCGCCTTCGCGGGCGTCGCCAGGTCCGCGCCCAGGTCGAACAGCTCGTTCTGGATGCGACCCAGCATGGCGTCGAGCTCGGGGTCGGCCGTCAGGTGTACCCGCGCCAGGCCGACGCAGGCGTTGGTTTCGTCGACGGCGCCATAGGCCTCGACGCGGTCGTCGGACTTGGACACCTGCTGTCCGGTGGCCAGCCGCGTCGTCCCGGCGTCGCCGGTCTTGGTGTAGATGCGGTTCAGGGTGACCATGCCGTCCTCAGCTTGGGCGCGTCGTCAGCTGTGGCCGCGCCACCAGGCCGCCGCCACCAGTACCGCGATGGCGATGGCCTGGGTCAGCACCCGCAGCCGCATAAGCTTGTTCGAGTAGGACCGCCCGAATTCGCCGCCGCGGAACAGCGAATAGATGCCCAGCGCCAGCACAATGCTGACGGCCGCGAGCGCCGCGTAGATCAGGTAGTCGAAGATATCCATGCTGAGACCTTACGCCGCAGCCCCTTAGCTAAGCCACTCCCTGCGGGTACATTTTAAACTTGACGTGACGCCGTTCGATCATGTTCAACGAGCAACGGTCCCATCGTCGTCCCGAGATTCGGGCCTGCGAAGATCCTTTACAGAATAAAGGCTTAGGCTTTCCGACCGATCAGTCGAACGACCGGGGTCGTGGAAGCTGCGGCGCTGTAATGAGCCCCACGTCGTAAGTTTGTCGAACGTGTTCACTGCCGGTTTTTCGTGTAGTTCCAGGAGACACCGGTCCCCCTCCCCAAGCCAAGACCGCCGGTTCCCCTCCGGTGATGCCAAGAGACGAATGAAGCACATCTCCCCAAACCTGGTCACCGCCGACATCCCGGCGCGCACCCCCACCCGCCGGGCCCTCGCCAAGCAACAGACCCGCCTCAAGGTCCTTGCCGCCGCCCGCCGACTGTTCAGTGAAGAAGGCTACGAAGGCGCCACGATCCGCGACATCGCCGCGGCCGCCGGCATGTCCACGGGCGCCGTTTTCGCGAATTTCTCTGACAAGTCAGACCTGTTCCGCGAGATCATGGCCGACGACATGGAGGCGCTCTCGACCGCCATGCGCGACGCCGCGACCCGCGGGCGCAATGTCGAGGACGCGGTGCTGAAGGTCTTCATGGCCGGCTACACCTTCTACAAGTCCCGCCTGCAGCTGGCCCGCGCGGCCTTCAGCGTCTCGTGGGACAAGGACGGTGGCCCCACGCTGCGCGGCCTGCCCTCGTCGCTGGCGTTCCATGAGCTGTTCGCCGAGCAACTGACCAGCGCCGTCGAACGCGGCGAGCTGAGCCAGGAGGCGGAAGTGAAGCTGCGCAGCCAGATGCTGATGGATACCTACCTTTCGAATTTCCCTCAGGCGATATTCGAAGGATGGAGCCTGGACGCGCTGCAGACCCGCGCCCGCGACCAGATCCGCATCATCCTGGCGGGCGCGCGTCGCGGCTGATTTCGAGCGCGCATGACGACTGACGTCGGACAGATCCCCGCGGCCTCACCGCCCGCCCGCGCATCGCAGAAGGAGGCGACGCGCCAGCGGGTCATCGAGGCTGCGCGGGAGCTGTTCGACACCGAGGGCTACGAGGGCGCCACGATCCGCGAGATCGCCCGGCACGCCGGCGTCGCCGTGGGCAGCGTCTTCACCACCTTCGCCTCCAAGGGCGAGATCCTCTCCGAGGTGATGCAGGCCCGGCTGGGCCCGCTCTATGCGGAGATCGACCGCGTCACGCCGCACCTCCACGGCGCGACCGTGGACCGCCTGCGGACCATGTTCGCGATCCATTTCGAGTTCGAGGCGCGGCAGGCCCGCCTGTTCCTGGCCCACGTCGCCGCCGCCTACGACTGGACGCTCACGTCCGGCGCGGCCCCCTACGGCCACAACGCCCACCTGCAGGACGCCATCCGCGCCGTCCTGGACCGCGGGCTCGAGCAGGGCGACGTGCGCGCCGACCTCGACAAGCAGGAGATCGTCGACCTGCTGATGGCGGCCTACGCCTGGACCTGGCGCCTCGTGGTCAGGGACGGCGCCGACGCCAAGGCCATGATCGGCGTCATGGACCGCCAGATCACCCTCATCGCCGAAGGCTTCGCCCCGCGGGGCTGAGTTCCGGGCGCATCTATATTTTAGCTCGTCATCCCCCGGCTTGTCCGGGGGACCCATGTTTCCGCCACGCGTGAGATCGCGATGGATCACGGCGTCGCCGCTCGCGGGCCCACCCGCTTCGCCAGTGTGAATGGGTCCCCCGGACAAGCCGGGGGATGACGAAGGGTTGGGGCTAGTTCGCGCCTTCCAGCAACCGGCGCGCGATCACCTGCGC
>CBHTUE010000325.1:0-4906 GCA_966096115.1 uncultured Phenylobacterium sp. | reverse complement strand
CCTGGGCCCCACGGGCGTGGGCAAGACCGAGCTGACCAAGGCGCTGGCCGAGTTCATGTTCCAGGACGAACACGCCATCACTCGCCTCGACATGAGCGAGTACATGGAGAAGCACTCGGTCAGCCGGATGATCGGCGCACCTCCCGGCTACGTCGGCTACGACGAAGGCGGGGCGCTGACCGAGAGCGTGCGGCGTCGGCCCTACCAGGTGGTGCTGTTCGACGAGGTCGAGAAGGCCCACCCGGACGTGTTCAACGTGCTGCTGCAGGTGCTGGATGACGGCCGCCTGACCGACGGCCAGGGCCGCACGGTCGACTTCCGCAACGTGCTGATCATCATGACGTCCAACATGGGCTCCGAGTACCTGGCCGCGCTCCCCGACGGCGAGGACGTGGAGAAGGCCCGGCCCGGCGTCATGGAGGTCGTGCGCGCCCACTTCCGGCCCGAACTCCTGAACCGGATCGACGAGATCATCCTGTTCAAGCGCCTGGGCCGCGCCGAGATGGACAACATCGTGAAGATCCAGCTCCAGCGCGTGGAAAAGCTGCTGGCCGACCGGCGCATGTCAATCGCCCTGGACGCCGCCGCCATGCACTGGCTGGGCGAGCGGGGCTACGACCCGGTCTACGGCGCCCGGCCGCTGAAGCGGGTGATCCAGAAGGAGCTGATCGACCCGATCGCGCGCAAGCTGCTGGAAGGCGGCCTGGCCGACGGCGCGGTCATCGACGTCCACGGCGCCGGCGACGGCTTGGAGATCGGCCGCGCGAAGGTGCACTGAGGCGCAACGGCGTTCACAAGGGCGCCCGCCGGGAGGCCGGCGGGCGCTTCTGTGTTTGAGGTCCGCCGGACTACTCGTCGAACCTTATGTCCATGGCCCATAGTCCCGGCCGGCCATTCAGCGTGTAGGCGACTTCGAGGTGAGCCTGTGTGGGGTCAGAACGCGAACCGGTGAACACGTCGTCAAAGTTAGCGGGCAAGCCTGGACCAAATTCGATTGTCGCCAACACCATCAGTATCTGCGACCGCGCGGCGAGACGTTCACAGCGAAGCCGATATAGGGGCACGAACGATATGGCGGCCGCGGAAGGCGTCACCGGGATCGTCAGATCCTGCCCGTCCTCGGCGGTGCCAAACAAAAGGCCCTCCGGCGGGGCGTTGGCAGGTCCGAACTTGCAAGCGTTGAATTCCGATACTACGCGCCCCTCGACGATGGAGCGGTCAAGCAGGATGAAGAGGTCGAGATTGTCATAGTTCTTATCGGAAGGATTGCTCAGGAGGAACTGGACCCGCGAAAAGGCGGGCCGCCATTCGATTCCATACACATCCGACCGGTCCGGATAGTTCTCGTGGAACAGCATTCCTCCTAGTTGAAATTCGGGCAACTCCTGTGGGGCATCCTCGGGAGGCAGCGCCGCTCGGGCTGCGGCCCGGTTCGCGGTCCAAGCGTCCAGCGTGCGGTCTTGATGCAGGAACCACCACACCACTAAAGCGCTGAGGCCAAAGCCACACGTCAGCAAGCCCGTCACCAAGCCGACGGTCTGCCACCTATCTGGCAACACACCTGTAGACGAGCTTACGAGAAAGCCGCTCGCAGCAAAGCAGACTCCAACCCAGGGCGGTGGTGTGGGCAAACGCATCCCGAGATCATCACCGCGAATCCCATCTAGCGGTAGCGCTTGGTTCCAACCACTTCCCTGGCAAGATATCCCGCACTGGCGCGCAATGACCTTTCGGGCCTTGCTCTCTAAATCATCCAGCTGCTGACGAGACGCGACCCGCCAGGAGATCGGCGGGCGCGTCTACCTCGTTCGATGCCGTCAGTCCCGGCACGCCACCCAGCGGCGGCCTTCGCGGTACATGTCCCGCCGGGCGTCGTAGGTCTGGTAGCGGACCATGCAGTTGTGCACGTGGCCGTAGTAGTTGGCTTCGTGGCCGCGCCAGTGGCGTTGCATCGCGTGCGGCGCCGAGCCCGGCTGATGGCCCCAGGTCGGGTCCCGGTAGCCCCATCGTTCCTGCACAACCACGGTCTGGGCCGAGGCCGCGCCGACGCCGGCGCAAATCGCCGCTGCGGCGAGGCCGGCCAGGATCAATCTACGCATCTGTCTTCTCCCGCGGTGACGCGTCCCGCGGAGACAACTCCGTAGCCCCATAGGGTTCGGCTGGGCTGTCCGCCTACAGCGCGACCGCCACGGTCCGTCCGCCGCGCACGACCACCCGCTTCATCAGGGCGACGTTCGGCGCCTTGGGGTCGCCGACGGCGCGGACGACGGTGATGGCGTACCAGGCGCCGTCCGGCAGGCCGCCGAAGGCGAACTGGTCGGCGTCGTCGCAGGTGGTGCGCTTCACGTAGGGGCCCGCGTCGCCGGGCGGGGCGCGCGGCGTACGCGCGCGGACCTCGTCGCTGGGCAGGGCGGCGCGGTCGGTGGAGCCGTAGAGCGCGGCCATCCGGCGGGCCGACCAGGCGGTCTCCGGGGTCAGCACGACGCTGGCGCCGGCGCAGCTGTAGCGGGTGCGACCCTGGGTATAGGCGACCCGGCCGGCGATGATGTTGGTCCCGCTGCGTTGCGACCACGCGAACTCGGCGGCCGAGAAGTTGGCCGAACCCATCACCACGGGCGGCGGAGCGCCCTGCGGCGGCGGCGGACCGAGGCTGGGGGAACAGGCCGAGACGAGGACGGCGGCGGCGAGGGCGCCGGCGAGCGGCAGCGTGGCGCGGGGGGTTGCGTGCATGGTGTCACCTTATAGGCGAATGCGTCGAAATCTTGCCAGAGGCACGGGTTGACCGCCTCTGCGCAATGCGCGCCAATCGGTTTGGGTCGGGGGGCTCATCGCGGAGAAGATCGATGGCCCACAAGTTCGAGATCTACAAGGACAAGGCCGGCGAGTTCCGGGTCCGCTTCAAATACAACAATGAGGTGATCTTCTCGACCGAGGGCTACGCCTCGAAGTCGGGGGCGCAGGGCGCCATCGACAGCATCAAGAAGAACGGCCCCGCGGCGCCGACCGAAGACAACAGCTAACTTTCGGTCCCCGCGCGGGACGACGACATCGGGTCCTTCTCTTGCAAGGGGAGAAGGCCCCGGCTGCATGCCAATTCGCCCTAGTCGTCGCCGCGGGGGCGGCCGCGCGTCGCCTTCACGTTCGAGCGCTTCGCCTTGCCTTCCAGCCGCCGCAGCTTCGAGGCGTAGGTGGGCCGGGTCTTCTTGCGCGGCGGCGGCGGCGGCTTGGCCGCCTCGCGGATCAGGTCCAGCAGGCGCTCGACCGCCGCCTGGCGGTTCATCTCCTGGGATCGGTGTTCCTGAGCGACCAGCACGATCACCCCGTCCAGCGTGAGGCGGTTGCCGGAAAGCTTGTAGAGCCGCGCACGCACCGGCTCTGGCAGGCTGGGCGAGCCCCGGACGTCGAACCGCAGCTCGATGGCCGTGGAGACCTTGTTGACGTGCTGGCCCCCGGGCCCGGAGGCGCGCACCGCCCGGACCTGCACCTCGTCGTCGGCAAGGACGATGGCGTCGGTGACCTCGATCATCGGGGCTGGGATGCCACAGTTCCTCCGCGGCGTCAGCGGGGGCGGCACCGCTGGCGTCGCCGACAGCTTCGCCGTTTTGGCAGGTCGCCCGGGCCGTGCTAAGGCTTTGCCATGCGTTCGATGGCCAGGACCCTCGTACTCCTTATTCCGACCGCCTCCGGCGGGCCGGTGAGGGATGTCGTGCGCTAGGACCTGGACGCCAACGACGACCGACCACCAGCCCCGCCGGGATCCGGACGGGGCGTTTTCTCAGGCCCGTCCGTCCTCGCCCCACGGAGAGACGACGATGCCCGAACCGCCGCCCGACATAGTGATCCGCGCCCTGGAGCCCTCGGACCTGCCGGACCTGACCGAGGCCTGGAACCAGCCGAAGGCCTACGCCGGCACCCTGCAACTGCCCTACACCTCGCTGGACGCGCGCCAGAAGCGGACGGCCGCGACGCCCGCCAGCCTGATCCGTCTGGTTGCGGTGATCGAGGGCAAGGTGATCGGCTGCCTGGGCCTGGATCGCTACGAGAACCGGCGCGGACACGCCGCCCAGTTCGGGATCGCGGTGCACGACGCCTACGCCGGCCGCGGCGCCGGCTCGGCGCTGGTCGCGGCGATGATCGACCTGGCCGACAACTGGCTGAACATCCGGCGGCTGGAGCTCAACGTCTACGCCGACAACACCCGCGCCATCGCGCTCTACGAACGCTTCGGCTTCGAGCGCGAGGGCCTCTACCGCGCCTATGCGTGGCGCGACGGCCAGTACGTCGACAGCCTGGCCATGGCGAGGCTGCGCCTGTGACCCTTTCGTCCAGCGGGGCCCGTCCCTTGACCTCCGCGCAAAAAAACGCTTCACACCCCCGGCTTTGCTGCACCTGCGTTGCGCGGATGCGGCGGCTTTCTTTGTCCTAGGAGAACAATCATGCGCGTCTACTACGACCGCGACGCCGACATTTCCCGCATCCTGGACAAGAAGATCGCCATCGTAGGCTATGGCTCCCAGGGCCGGGCGCACGCGCTCAACCTCACCGACTCGGGCTGCAAGAACGTCGCCGTGGCGCTGAAGGCCGGCTCGGCCACCGCCAAGAAGGTCGAAGCCGACGGCCTGAAGGTGATGAGCGTCGCCGAGGCCGCCAAGTGGGCCGACGTGCTGATGGTGCTGGCCCCCGACGAGCTGCAGCGCGGCATCTACAACGCCGAGATCGCGCCCAACATCCGCGACGGCGCGGCGCTGCTGTTCGCCCACGGCCTGAACGTGCACTTCAACCTGATCGAGCCGGCCCCCGGCGTCGACGTGCTGATGGTGGCGCCCAAGGGCCCCGGCCACACGGTGCGCGGCGAGTACCAGAAGGGCGGCGGCGTGCCCTGCCTGATCGCCATCCACCAGAACCC
>CBHTUE010000324.1:0-4936 GCA_966096115.1 uncultured Phenylobacterium sp. | reverse complement strand
GCGCCGGCCATGGTCGCGCCGGCGGTGATGCCGACGAAGATGCCTTCCTGCTGGGCCAGCGCCTTGGAACAGGCCATGGCGTCGGGGCCGGCGATCGGCAGCACCTGGTCGAACAGATGGGCCTCGATGGCGTCGCCGGTGATCTTGGGGATGAAGTCCGGGGTCCAGCCCTGCATGGGGTGAGGGGCCCAGGCGGCGTGGCCGGCGGACGGCGTGCCGTCGGTGTTGCGCTCCTGGCCCTTGCCGGAGCCGATCAGCTGGGCGTCGGCGGGCTCGCAGACCACGATCTTGGTCTCGGGCCGCTCGGCGCGCAGGACGCGCGCGACGCCCTTCAGCGTGCCGCCGGTGCCGTAGCCGGTGACCCAGTAGTCGAAGCGCTCACCCTTGAGGTCGTCGATCAGCTCGCGCGCGGTGGTGCGCGAGTGCATGTCGGGGTTGGCTTCGTTCTCGAACTGGCGGGCGAGGAACCAACCGTGGGTCTTGGCCAGCTCGATGGTCTTGTTGATCATGCCGGTGGCGCGCAGCGCGGCCGGGGTCAGGATCACCTTGGCGCCAAGGAAGCGCATCAGACGGCGGCGCTCGATCGAGAAGCTCTCGGCCATCACGACCACCAGGGGATAGCCCTTGGCCGCGCAGACCATGGCCAGGCCGATGCCGGTGTTGCCGCTGGTGGCCTCAATGACGGTCTGGCCGGGTTTGAGCGAGCCGTCCTTCTCGGCGGCCTCGATGACGCCGAGGGCCAGGCGGTCCTTCACCGAGCCCAGCGGGTTGAACGCCTCGACCTTCGCGTAGAGCGTCACGTGGTCGGGGGCGAGCTTGTTGATCCGGACCAGCGGGGTGTTGCCGACGGTCTCGAGGATGCTGTTGAACTTAGCCATGTGGCGGCAGAGCCTTCTAGGAGGGTAATTGGGACTAAAGCCGTAGAGCCCTCGCGCATCAACCTCCGCCACACTTAGAGTGGCGCCAGAAAATATGGAGGCGACGATGGGGCGAGGCGTGTGGCAGGCGGCGGCCGTGGCGGTCCTGGCGCTTGCAGCGCCGGCTTGGGGGCAGTCCGCGGGGCCCATGGTGCGGCCGGAGATGCTGAAAAGCGTCTCTCCGCATGTGCAGGTGATCCCCGACGAGTCGCGCCCGCTGGTGGCCAACATCGGGATCATCGTGGGGTCCAAGGGCGTGCTGGTGGTCGACACAGGGCTGGGGCCGGAGAACGGAGCCATCGTCTACGCGGCGGCGATGAAGGCCGCGCCGGGTCGCAAGGTCTATCTGGTCGCCACCCATGCGCACCCCGAGCACGACCTGGGGGCCCAGTCGTTCCCAGCGGGAACGGTGATGATCCGCTCGGTGGCGCAGGCAGCCGACGCGGTCGAGCAGGAGCCGCGGCTGACGGAGCTGTTCTCCAGGATGAATGCCCGCAACGCCGAACTCCTGAAGGACGCCAGGTCCCGGGCCGCCGACGTGACGTTCGACAAGACCTACACGCTGGACCTGGGCGGGGTGACGGCGCGGCTGGAGGCGCTGGGGCCGGCGCATACTGCGGGCGATACGGTGGTCTGGGTGGCGGCCGACAAGGTGCTGTTCTCGGGCGACCTGGCGATGAAGGCGCAGCCTGCGATCGTGGGCGCCACGGCGACGCTGGCCACCTGGCGCGCGGCGCTGGACCGGCAGGCGGCGCTCAAGCCGAAGGTCGTCGTGCCCAGCCATGGCCCCGTGGGCGATGCCGGCTTCATCACAGGCTACCGCGCCTACCTGGACGAAGTCGCCGAGCGGACCGCCAAGGCCAAGGCAGCGGGCCAGACCCTGGAGGCGGCGACGGCCGCCGTCACCGAGGCGATGGGCGCGCGCTATCCGGACAAGGGCCGCCTGGCCGGGGCGGTGCGCATGGCCTGGGCCTCAGGCGCCTCGGGGGCCAAGTGAGGCTGCTGCCGACCGCCATCCTGTTCGACCTGGACGATACGATCCTCTCTGCCGGCTGGCGCGAGGACGTGCTGGGCCACATCGCGGCCGAACTGGCCGACGACCTGGCGGCGGACGATCCGCCGGCGCTGGTCGAGAGCCTGGAGACGGCGTTCCGGGTCTACTGGTCGGACCCGGACCGGCACCGCGACGGACGCTTCGCCCTGGCGGAGGTGCGCCGCCGCGTGGTGGCGGGCGTGTTCGCGCGGGATGGGCGGCCGCAGTTGACGGAGGCCCTGGCGCATCGGTTCGCCGACCGCTTCAGCGCCGCGCGCGAGGCGATGATGTGTCCGTTCCCCGGCGCGGTGGAGACCGTGGCGGCGCTGCAGGCGCACGGCGTGCGGCTGGCGCTGATCACCAACGGCGACGGGGCGACCCAGCGCGGCAAGATTGAGCGGTTCAGCCTGGCCGGCTATTTCGAGCACATCCAGATCGAGGGCGAGCACGGCTTCGGGAAGCCCGAGCCGCAGGCCTACCGCCACTGCATGGCCGCGATCGGCGTGGCGCCGGCCGACTGCTGGATCGTCGGCGACGACCTGGAGTGGGAAGTGGCCGCGCCGCAGCGCCTGGGCATCCACGCCATCTGGCACGACCACCGCGGCGCCGGCCTGCCCCAGGGCAGCGACGCCCGTCCGGACCGCATCATCCGCTCGCTGACGGAGCTATTGGAGTAGCGCCTGCACGGGATCTGCATCGGTCGATAGCAAAAATGCAGAGCGATCATGCGAACTCGCTGATCATTCATTCACCGAAGCAGTGCTATCTAAGGGTTGTCCAGACGGACGGCCCCGCTCCCCACGGGGCTCAGCGCTAAGACCCCAGGTGTTCCAATGACTTTCCGAGCCCTCGCCCGCCAAATCGAACGGATCGCTCCGGCTTTCCTTCTGATGGCGATGACGGGCCTCGTGGTCGGTTTCGCCGCGGTTGGTCTCGCCTAGCAGGGACGTTCCTCCCCCCACTGTTCCTGCGAAAGGAAAAGGGCCCTTCCCCGGGGCCCTTTTTTGTTGCCGGTTGCGCGAGCTCCCCTGGTGGGTGGAAGTATCGTAACCGGTCCTCGCGTAGGATTCGGCCCTCGGGTAAGGGGTCATCGATGTCGGAACCGTTCAGCGCCAGACTGGCGCTGGCCATCAAGGCGCTGTCGCTTAGCCGTGGGCGGCTGGCGGCGGACCTGCAGGTCGACAAGTCGGTGGTGGGCCGCTGGGTGACCGGCGCGGCCGAGCCCTCGGGCCATAACCTGTCGCGCCTGACCGGCCTGATCGCCCAGCGGGTGGAGGGGTTCAACGCCCTGGACTGGGACCGTGACCTGCCGGACTTCGCCGCGCGCCTGGGGGCCGATCCGGTGGTGGCGGGGCTGTCCCCGGCCGCGACCATGGTGCAGGGCCTGCCGATCGTCCTGATGGACCAGATCCGCGCGACCTCGGGCTTGCGTGGCCCGGCCTACGAGGGGTTCTTCCGCTCCACGCGCCCGTTCGTGCAGAATCCCGGCCGTTATCTGCACGACCACGGCATGCTGCGCATGGACGCCCAGGGCCTGCTGGCCCTGAAGATGGGCACCGGCGGGCAGGTCGTGGAAGGCTGGATGCTGCCGATGCAGAACCAGCTGTTCTGCATCGCCTCGGACCTCACCAGCGGGGCGCTGATCTTCGGTATCTTCAACGGCGTGCCGGCGGCCAGGGCGCAGGTGGTGGACGGGCTGATCCTGGGGGCGGCCCTGGACCCGGGGCGCACGCCGACGGCCTCGGTGATGATGTTCGAGCGGATCGGCGACCTGTCGGGCGATCCGGAGGCGGACGACGCTCGGTTCGCCGAGTTGGCGGCGAGCAATCCTGTGGCGCCGGAGGGGTCGATCTCGCCGGAGCTGCAGGCCCACCTGGCCCCGGACGTAGGGCCGAAGGAGCTGGCGCTGGGCGGCGACTGGCTGTTGCGCATGCCGCTGGCGCGCTCCCTGGCCCGTGGGCCGGACTATCGCGAAGGCGAATAGAGGCAGCCACTCGCCTCTCAGGGGAATTCCCGCATCAACTCGCATCACGGCGCATGTCGCCGCGCCTTACCGACGCGCGCGGAACGGGGTCTTTTGTGCAGGCAAATCCAGGAACGCCACATGCGAACCTGGGGGTCGCCGCAGGGTCCGCCTTACCCGACCGGACCATTTCGGCGACAGCCGCCCGTTTGTGCGATCGGGCGCCTCCCCCGAGGGGCAGGATCCTTCCAGTGCGCAGACGGAAGGATCCTGTCGCTCCGGTGAACGCCCGCCTCGGAGTGGGTTCAGGAGCGGGGCCGTAAGTTCATCTCCATGATCGCCGCAAAGCCTCGGTTTCGGGGACACGGCGGAAACAAGGAGTTGAGCCATGACCACCAAGTTCACCCGGATCGCCATCGCTGCGGTCACGGCCGCCACGATCGCCCTTCCGGCGACGGGCGCCATGGCCGGGACCAGCAAGACCGAGAGCGCCATCCTGGGCGGCCTGCTGGGCGCCGTCGCCGGCGCCGCCGTCTCGCACGGCAAGACCGAAGGCGTCGCCCTGGGCGCGGCGGCCGGTGCGGCGCTGGGCGTCGCGGTCGACGCCTCGAACGACCGCAACCACGGCAACTATCGCGGCGGCTACAGCTATCGCGACCAGCGCCCGTACTACCAGGGCACGCGCTACCAGCGCGACCGCCGCGCCCAGTGGAGCCAGGACCGTTACGGCTATGGGTCGAGCTACGGGTCCAGCTACGCGCCGAACTACGGGAGCGGCTACGGCTACAATAACGACAGCTACGGCTACGACGGCTACGGCTATCGTCCCTAGGCCGCCGACGGGAGAGGGCGCCGCGGACGCGGCGCCCTTTTCGTTTGCACCGCAAGTCCGCCGTCATTCCCCGGACGAGCCAAAGGCTGGCGAGGTGGGGTGAGTGCGGAGAAGGTCATGCGCAAACGCATAGCGAGTCTGTGAAATTGCTGATCTATGCACTGTTCAGATGATGCTATCTAAACAGTGTC
>CBHTUE010000323.1:0-4973 GCA_966096115.1 uncultured Phenylobacterium sp. | reverse complement strand
CCGGGCGGCCATGTCATCTTTGCGGACGTCACAATGTGTGCGAGACGCGGCCTAGTCATGGCCCCCAGCACGCGATCCCCCCGATGAAGCAGTTCCTGATCACGGCGGCCGGTGTGTTCGCGGGCCTGCTGGTCTTCATGATCGGAGCGCCGCTGGTGCTGATCAGTATGATCTCCGCGGCGGCCGCGCCCCCGCCGATCCCCGGCAAGGCGGTGCTGGAGCTGGACCTGCGCGCTCAGCTCACCGACCAGTCGCCGCAGAACCCGCTGTGGGGCATCGGGCGCAACTCCACCTCGGTGATGTCGGTGATCTCGACCCTGCGCCACGCCGAGAAGGACGACCACGTCCAGGGCCTGCTGGTGCGCCTGCCCGAGGGCGGCATCGAGCCCGGCATGGCCGACGAGATCCGGCTGGCCTTCGCCCACTTCCGCACCTCGGGCAAGCCGATCTACGCGTTCAGCCAGGGCATCTATCCGTCGGGCTTCGTGACCACGACCTATATGCTGGGCCGCGCCGCCGACCAGTTCTGGATGCAGCCCGGCGCCTCGCTGCAGGTGACCGGCATCGCCACCGAGGACCTGTTCTTCAAGCGGCTGTTCGACAAGTACGGCGTCGCGCCCCAGTACGAGCAGCGCTACGAGTACAAGAACGCCGTCAACGGCTACCTCTATTCGGACTACACGCCCGCCCACAAGGAATCGACGCTGAGCTGGATGGGCTCGGTCTATGCGTCGAACCTGGGCTTCGCGGCGGCCGACAAGAAGGCCGACCCGGCGGCGCTGCGGACCAGCCTGGAAGCCGGCCCCTATCTGGCCGAGGACGCCCTGAAGCTGAAGCTGATCGACAAGGTCGGCCAGCTGCGCGAGGCCGAGCAGGCGCTGCTGGACCAGGCCGGCGACGGCGCCAAGACCATCGATTTCGACGACTATGCCGACGCGCGGCGCGACCGCGACCGGCCGGTGGGCGACGTGATCGCCGTGATCGAGGCCGAGGGGCCGATCATCACCGGCAAGGACCAGGGCTCGAACCCCTTCACCGGCGGGGCCAGCATCTATTCCGACGACCTGGCCGACGCGATCCTGAAGGCCGGCAAGGCCGATTCGGTGAAGGCCATCGTGCTGCGCCTCAATTCCCCCGGCGGTTCGGACACCGCCTCGGAACAGATCCTCGACGCCATCCGCCAGGCCAAGGCCCGCAAGAAGCCGGTGGTGGTCTCGATGAGCACCTACGGCGCCTCCGGGGGGTACTGGATCTCGTCGGAAGCCTCGGCGATCGTCGCCCAGCCCACCACCCTGACCGGTTCGATCGGCGTCTACGGCGGCAAGTTCGCCGTGGGCCCGGCGCTGGCGAAGTTCGGCGTGGACGTGCGCGAGACGGGGGTCGGCGGGCAGTACGCCGGGGCCTTCGGCCTGGGCCAGCCGTTCACGCCGCAGCAGCGCGCGGCCTTCTCGGGCTGGATGGATCGCATCTACGGCAACTTCATCACCCGCGTGGCGGCCGGCCGGAAACTGCCGGAAGCGCGCGTGCGCGAGATCGCCAAGGGCCGCGTCTGGACCGGCGCCCAGGCCAAGGAGCTGGGCCTGGTGGACAAGGTCGGCGGCTTCTACCAGGCCGTCGACGTGGCCAAGGACCTGGCCGGGCTGCACGGTGACGTACCGCTCCGTCGCATGACCCCCAGCGAGGGTGCGTTCGAGGCGCTGCAGAAGGCGCTGGGCGTCTCGGCGATGTCGGCCAAGACCCTGGCCGCCGCCGCCTGGGTGTTCGGCGACCCCCGCGCCCAGGAGATCATCGACCGCGCCGCCGAAGCCCGCCTGCGCAGCCAGGGTGGCGGCATGGTCCTGGCCCCGACGCCCATCCGCTGAGCTCGCCGCAGGCGCTTTTTTAAGCCACTGAAAACACTGAAATCACTGAAGGCTGGGTCGCGTGCTGCGCCAGCTGCAGCGGCTCTGCGCGTCCGCCGCCTTCAGTGATTTCTGTGTTTTCAGTGGCTGAATCTTGCGGCGCTGACGCGCCCTCTCGGCCGATCGCCTAGGTTCCCGGCAGCGGGGGTGGGCGGCGGCGGGTGCGGATGAAGGTCACCTCGCGGCGGCCGAAGTCGAGGGTGACGGAGTCGAAGTTCCGCAGCACATCGATGCCGACCAGCATCGCCGGCCGCCCGTTCAGGCCCCACAGATTGAAGATGTGCAGCGGGGCGAAGGCGGCGCGGATGCTGTTCAGGCCGATCCCGCCCAGGCGCAGGCGCGGCAGCGGCGCCAAGCTGGCCACGGAGGTCTGGCCGGTGGCGCTGATCAGCTCGGTGGCCGCCAGGCGCTGGGCATAGGCCGGATCGGCCGCCACCAGCGCGTCGCGCAGCGCTTCGTTGCCGCAGGTGATCTGCGCCCCGGAATCCAGGAACGCCCGCACCGGGATGCCGGCCACGTCGGCGTCGAAGATCACCAGCTGGCCCGAGCGGTACTGGGCCGGCACCACGATCCCCTTGCTTGGATCCGGGATGCGGGTGTCGTTGCCGCGCCCCAGCACCGGCCCGGAGCCGGAGGGGCCGATCTCGAAGGTGTTGGCGCGGAAGTTCAGCTCCATCCGCCGCCCCTTCAGCACGTCGATGCCCAGCAGGCCGTCGGCCCCCAGGCTGGCCTTCGGCAGCACCGGCAGGCTGAGGTCGTGCGACACCACCTGCCCCACCCGGAGCGTCGGCGCCTTCACCAGCGGGGCGGGCTGGATGCCGGCGATGCCGTGCACCGCGGCGGTCCCGTCGCTGGCCAGGCTGCAGCGCGCCGCGGTCTCGATGCCGACGACCGTGCGGTTGGCCCCGGTGTCGACCACGAACTGGAACGGTCCGCGCGAGCTCAGATAGACTGGCACGGTCATCCGCAGGGCCTCGTCGAACGAACTCTCGAGGCGCGTGCCCGTGCCCGGTGCGGGGGGCGGCGCGGTCTGCGCCAGGTTGATCGAGACGATCGGCTCGCGCGGCGGCGGCGTCGCGCAACCCGCGGCCAGGCCCGCGAGCAGCGTCTGGACCGCGCGGCGGCGCGAGAGGCTCACTCGGCCGGATACCCGAAGCGCTCGACCCAGGGCGCCAGGACCGGCAGCACCGGGGCCAGCTGCTCGCGATAGCGCCGCCAGGCCCCGACGCCCTCGGCGCTGAGGCCCCGCGAGAGCTGGGCGCCCGTCGGGGTGGCGACGGCCCGGTCGCGGGCCTTGTCGGCGAAGTTGCGCATCTCGTCCGACCACGGCAGGCCCAGGAAGCCGCAGACCTCACGCACGACCGTGTCGAAGTCGTCGACCAGCGCCTCGTGGCGCACGACCAGGGTGTTGGCCGCCATCGCCGGGTCCAGGTCGTCCGCGAGCCGCATGGCGGCATCGTAGTAGCCGGCGGCGCCCGGAAGTGTCAGCAGCTGGTAGGCCGAGCCGCTCATGGCGAAGCGGCGGCGGTAGGCGGAGAGCACCACGTCGCGCGGGTCGCGGCGGGCGAACAGGATCTTCGCGTCCGGGAACAGCTTCAGGATCAGCGGCAAGCGGAAGGTGTTCAGCGGGTGCTTGTCGACGAACACCTTGCCGGCCGGCTCGGCGCCCTCGGCGCGCACCTTGGCCCAGTAGGCCTCGCGCAGCGGCTTCAATTCAGCTTCGGTCGCGCGGGCCAGGCGGGCAAGGTCCGCGGGCTGGCCCAGGAAGGCGCGCTGGGCGTCGGCCAGGGTCTCGCGCTCCTCCAGGGCTTCGACGTCCGGGTGGCTGGCCAGCACCTGCTCCAGGAGCGTGGTGCCCGAGCGGGGGAAACCGAGCAGGAAGACATGGGTCTTCGGACGGTCCGGCGAGGTGTCGCCGCCGGAGGTCCAGGCGGAGGGCGGGATCGACTGCAGTTCCTCGATCATGCCGCGGGCGAACTCCAGGGCGCCGACGCCCTGGCCATGCATCTGCGCGTAGGCGCGCCACAGGCTCATGTTGCAGGCCGCGTAAGCCTGGAAGGCCTCGGCCGGCAGGTCCTGGCTGTCCAGCACGTCGCCCAGCTGGCCCTGCACCAGGGCCCGCTGCTGCGGCGTCAGCCGCTCGTCGCCACTCAACAGTTCCAGCCGCCGCTGCGCCCGCTCGCCCGCGCCCTCTGCCGCGTCGGCCGCGGCCAGCACCATCACCGCGTCGGGGAAGTTGGGCTCGGCGGCCAGCACCGCCTCCGCCAGCGGCCGGGCTTCGGCATGCGCGCCGCGGCGGCTGAGCAGGTTGGCCAACCCCTGCATGGCGCCAAGGTTCTCGGGCTGCAACTTCAGGCCGGTCTGATAGGCCGCCTCCGCTTCCTTCAGCCGTCCCAGCGCCTCCAGCGCCGTGCCGCGGGCGCAATGGGCGCCGGCGAAACCGGGCTGCAGAGCCACTACGCCGTCGAAGGTCGCCAGCGCGTCGGCGTAGCGTTCCACCCGGGCCTGCACCAGGCCCAAGGCATTGCGCGAGCCGATGTCCTGCGGGTTCATCGCGATGGCCCGGGCCAACAGCGTCACGGCGTCGTCGTAGCGCCCCTCCGCCTCGTACTTGAGCGCCGCGAGGTTCAGCACCACCGGGTGCTCGAGGCCCGTCTGCAGCGCCGCGTCGGCCAGGTCGGCGGCGCGGTCGTAGTCCTGCGCCTGGGCGGCGGCCTGGATCTCCGTAAGCCGCGCGCGGTCGGCGCCCGCGTCACGCTGCGGCGGCTGGGCCGGCGGCTGCGCGGGCGCGCCCGGCTGGGCCGGCCGGGCCGACGGCGCGGGCGTGTAGCCCGACTTCACCTTGATCTGCTGGACCTTCCACTCGGTCAACGCGCTCACCCCGGGCCAAAACTGGCGCCTAACCTACCAGCAGGCGGACTGCAACGCGCGCGTGCTCTGATGATGGGCTTGGATGCGGCGCTGATGGACCAGCGTGTGGCCCGAGGCGCCCTCCCAGCTCGGCAACCCCCCGCGGGTGCGGGGGGCCCCGGTTTGAGCCCGCACGGGATGACCCCCGGAGCGGCCGAGAGG
>CBHTUE010000322.1:0-5110 GCA_966096115.1 uncultured Phenylobacterium sp. | reverse complement strand
TCTGCGAGGAGAAGGACATCGACTTCTCCGCCGAGCTGGCCAAGGACCTGACCGTTCGCGGCAACCGCGAGTTTCTGGCCCAGGCGGTGGCGAACCTGCTGGACAACGCGGTGAAGTACACGCCGGCCGGGGGCGCGGTGATGCTGCGCGTGCGCCGGCGCTCCTCCGGCGAGGTGGAGTTCTCGGTCACCGACACCGGTCCCGGCGTTCCCGACGAGGACCGCGAGCGGGTGATCCAGCGCTTTGTGCGCCTGGAGAACAGCCGCAACGAGCCGGGCGCGGGCCTGGGCCTCTCCCTCGTCGCCGCCGTTGCCGAGGCCCACGGCGGCCGCCTGGAACTCAGCGAAGGCCCCGGCAAGGTCGGCGAAATGGGGCCCGGCCTGCGCGTGGCCTTCATCCTGCCGCGGCCATAGGTGGATTCTTGCCAATTTTTGGCAGGAGCGTATCGTTCACGCATGAGCACGATGAACATCTCCCTGCCTGACGGCCTGAAAGCTTTCGTCGATGAGCAGGTCGCGGAGCGGGGTTTCGCGACCAGCAGTGAGTTCATTCGCGAGCTCATTCGCCGTGAGCGGGAGCACCACAAGTTCCGGGCGCTCATCCAGGAGGGCATGGAGTCGCCGTCCGCCGGCCCTCCGGATTTCGATGCCCTCCGGGAACGCATCCGTCGTCACGAGACAAAATGACCGCGAGACCGGTCAACGAACGCGGACGCGCCAAACAGGATGTCCAGGACGCTGTCGATTACTACCTGAGCCAGGGCGCGACGGCCGCCGCCTACGCCTTCGTCGATGCGCTTTCAGCGACCTACGTCCTGATCTCTGCACACCCGGCCGCCGGCTCGCCAAGCTACGTTGAACGGTTCGGCGGCCCGCCGGGGCTCCGCGGCTGGGCGCCGCAAAGCTTCCCGTACGTTGTGTTCTACCTGGAAGGCGCAGATCGGGTCGACATCGTGCGCGTGCTGCATGGGCGGCGCGATATTCCTGACTTAATGCGAGGCGGTTCATGAGCCTCGCCGACGCCCTTCAACCCTGTGGTCCCGTGCTCGACGCCAAGGCGGCAGAGCGGTTGCGGGGGCATGTGGCGATGCAGGTGTGGACGCCGGCGCTCGAGGTGGCGTGGCCGGCATTGGCGCCGGTGTTCGCAGCCTCGTCCTATCTGGCCGGCTTGGCGCGGCGCAATCCGCGGCGGCTGGCCGACCTGCTGGATGCCGATCCCGACGCGCGGCTGGACGACATCCTGGCGCGCACCGCGGCGGTCGCGGCGCTCCCGGCAGAGGCCGCCGGCGAGCCGCTGCGGCTCCTGAAGCAGGAGCTTCACCTCCTGACCGCGATTGCCGATCTGGGCGGGGTCTGGGACCTCGACCAGGTGACCGGCGCGCTCACCCGCTTTGCCGACGCCGCGCTGCAGGCGGCGCTGCAGGCCGCCGCGCGGAGCGAGTTCGAGGCCGGGCGGCTGGCCAGGCTGGGCGAGGGCGCCGAAGGTCCGGTCCCCGGCTGGTTCTGCATCGCCATGGGCAAGCAGGGCGCCTTCGAGTTGAACTACTCCAGCGACATCGACGTCTCGGTCTTCTTCGAGCCGGAGGCGCTGCCGATCGCCGACGGCGTGGAGCCGCTGGCCTTCGCGGTGCGCCTCACCACCCGGGTCTCGGAGCTGATGCAGCTGAAGACCGCGGACGGCTACGTCTTCCGCATGGACCTGCGGCTGCGGCCCGATCCGTCCTCGACGCCGCCCGCCATGCCGGTGCCGGCGGCGCTGGAATACTACGAGACCGTCGGCCAGAACTGGGAGCGCGCCGCCTTCATCAAGGCGCGGCCCTGCGCCGGCGACGTGACCGCGGCCGCGGCCTTCCTGGCGGAACTGCAACCCTACATCTGGCGCAAGAACCTGGACTTCGCCGCCATCGCCGACATCCATTCGATCAAGCGCCAGATCCACGCCCACAAGGTCGATGAGCGGGTCTCCGCCAAGGGCGTCGACCTGAAGCTGGGCCGCGGCGGTATTCGCGAGATCGAGTTCTACGTCCAGACCCAGCAGCTGATCCTGGGCGGCCGCCATCCGGAACTGCGCAGCAACCGCACGCTGGACGCTCTGCAGGCCCTGGTGGCCGCCGGCCGCGTCGAGCCCGCCACCGCCGCCGAACTGGCTGGCGCCTACCGCTTCCTGCGAGCCGTCGAGCATCGCATCCAGATGCTCGACGACCATCAGACCCACCGCCTGCCCGAGTCCGACGCCGAGCGCAGACGCGTCGCCGCCCTGACCGGCCCCGCGCCGCTGCGCAGCTTCGACGCCGAGATCACCCGCACCCTGAAGGCCGTCAACGCCCGCTACGGCGAGCTGTTCGCCGAGGAGGAACAGCTGTCGTCGCGCTTCGGCAGCCTGGTGTTCACCGGTGTCGACGACGATCCCGAGACCCTGGCGACCCTGGGCCGCATGGGGTTCCCGAACCCGCCGCGGGTGTCGCAAACCATTCGCGCCTGGCACCACGGCCACGTGCAGGCCACCCGCACCGAACGGGGCCGCGAACTGTTCACCCGCCTGGCGCCACGCCTGCTGGAGGCGGCCCAGGCGACCGGCGCGCCGGAGACGGCCTTCAACCGCTTCTGCGAATTCTTCGGCGGCGTGTCGTCCGGCGTGCAGCTGCAGTCGCTGTTCCTGGCCCAGCCGAAGCTGTTCGAGCTGATCGTCCAGGTGCTGGCCTTCGCGCCGCATCTGGCGTCCACCCTGGCCCGGCGGCCGGCGGCGATCGACGCCATGCTCGACCCGAACTTCTTCAGTCCCATCGAGATCGCCGACGAACGCGCCGACATGGCGCGCGCGGTCGCCCGCGCCGACGGCTTCGAGGCGGCGATGGATGTGGTGCGCCGCGTGCACCGCGAGCAGGCCTTCCGCGTCGGCGTGCAGGTGATGAGCGGCGCGGCCACGGCGGAGGTCGCGGGCCGCGCCTTCGCCGACCTCGCCGACCTCTGCATCGAGGCGCTGGGCCCGGCCGCCCTGGCGGAGGCGACGCGGCTCGGCGGTGGGTTCCCGGGAGAGGTGGCGGTGGTGGCGCTGGGCAAGTGCGGCAGCCGCGAGATGAGCGCGACCTCGGACCTGGACCTGATGACGCTCTACCGCGCGGCCGACCCGCAGGCGGCGTCGGAGCTCAAGGGCTGGGATGCGTCGACCTTCTACGGCCGGTTCACCCAGCGGCTGATCGCGGCGCTGTCCAGCCCCACGGCCGAGGGCCAGCTCTACGAGGTGGACATGCAGCTGCGCCCGTCCGGCACCAAGGGACCGGTGGCGGTCAGCTTCGCGGCCTTCGATCACTACTACCAGGGCGAGGCGGAGACCTGGGAGCTCCTGGCGCTGACCCGAGGCCGGATCGTCTGGGCGACGTCCGACGCCTTCGCGGCGGACGCGACCGCCGCGATCGAGACGGCGCTGCGGCGACCGCGCGACCGCGCGACCACCGCCAGGGACGTGCGCGAGATGCGCCAGCTCCTGGAGGACGAGCGGCCGCCCAAGGGCGACTGGGACCTGAAGCTCAGCCCCGGCGGCCTGGTCGACGTGGAGTTCGCGACGCAATTCCTGCAGCTGGCGCACGCGGCCGAGGGTGGCCCGCTGAAACCGAATACGGCCGAGGCCCTCGCCGCGTTGGGTGAGGCCGGCCTGGCCGCTCCGCCGGTGCTGGCGGCGCTGTCGGAGGCCTGGCGGCTGCAGCAGGACCTGACCCAGCTCTTGAAGGTGGCGCTGGGCGACGACCCCGATCCGGGGGCCGAACCGAAGGCGTTCCAGGCGCTCATGGCCCGCGCCGGCGGGGCGAAGACCTTCAAGGCGCTCAAGACCCGATTGGTCCAGGCCCAGGCCGCCGCTCGCGCCGCCTATGCTGCAGCGGTGAAATCGTAGCGACGGACTCCTGCATCGCGGCCGTGAAACGGTCCTGGGGCAGGACAACGACCAGCCGTCTCGACGACCCATGACCCGCTTGCTTCTCGCCACCGTGGCCGCCGCCACGCTCGCCCTCGGGGCCCACGCCGCCCTGGCTCAGGGGGAGCCCGGCCGCCAGCCGCCGAACCCGGACACCGACCACGACGGCAAGGTGACCCTGGCCGAGTTCAAGGCTTCGCAGGCGGAGCGCCAGGCCCGCATGTTCGCCCGCATGGACGCCAACAAGGACGGCAAGATCAGCCAGCCCGAGCTGGATGCCGCCCGCCAGCGCATGGAAGCCGACGGCCGCAGCCCGCCGCCTGGCGCCCGTCCGGGCGGCCCGGCCGGCGGCTTCCTGGCCCGGTTCGACACCAACAAGGACGGCTTCGTCTCCAAGGCCGAGATGAGCGCCATGAGCGAGCAGCGGTTCAGGATGGCGGACACCAACAACGACGGCTGGCTCTCCAAGGGCGAGCTGCTCATGATGCGGAACAGGATGCGTGGGCCCGGCAGCGAATAGGCGCCCCGCGGCAACAGGCGAGGGCAGGCTTGGGGGATCCCGACGAGGAGCTCCTGTCGCGGGTGGCCGCGGGCGACCCCGCCGCCGTGCGCGCGCTGGTGGCGCGCAAGCTGCCGCGCCTGCTGGCGCTGGCGGGGCGGATGCTGGGCGACGGACAGGAGGCCGAGGACGTGGCCCAGGACGCCTTCATCCGCGTCTGGAAACAGGCCCCGAAGTGGCGGCCCGGGGCGGCGAAGTTCGACACCTGGCTGCACCGGGTGGCGCTGAACCTCTGCTACGACCGCCTGCGCCGCCGTCGCGAGATCGCCGTCGCAGAGCCGCCCGAACGGCCGGACGAGGGCCCGGCGCCGGATCGTGGCCTGCTGGCGCGGGACACCGGCGAGCGCGTCGCGGCGGCCTTGGCCGCCCTGCCGGATCGCCAGCGCGACGCGATCGTGCTCTGCCACTACCAGGAGCTCGTCAACAGCGAAGCGGCCGCGGTGATTGGCGTCAGCGTCGAGGCGCTGGAGAGCCTGCTGGGGCGAGGGCGGCGGGCGCTGCGGGCGGCGCTGGGTGATTTGAAGGAGGCATGAGACGGCATGACCCCCGACGACATGACGACCGAACGCTTTGAAGCCCTGGCCGAGGCCTTCGGCGGCGGCGTCGCCGCCGGGCCGGACGCCGAGCGCGAGGCCGCCGCGG
>CBHTUE010000321.1:0-5146 GCA_966096115.1 uncultured Phenylobacterium sp. | reverse complement strand
AGGGCCATCGGCGGCGGCAAGGCGATGGCTTCCTTGACCACGGCCGGCACGGCCTTGGCCGAGCCCGCGTCTATCAGGCCCATGGCGGCCGTGGCGCGCGCCTGCACGCCCTGCGAGGCATCCAGGGACTGCGAGAGCAGCACGAAGTCGCTGCGGGCGCCCTTCAGGTCGCCGGCGTTCAGCTTGGCGAAGGCCAGGGCCTCGCGCGCCTGCACCCGGTACGGACGGCCGTCTTCCATCAGCGGCTTCAAGCGCCCCTCCAACTCAGTCAGGGGAGCGGTGTCGAGGAGAGCGAAGGCGGATTTGAGGCGGGCGGCGTCGCCGATCACCGGATCGGAGGCGGCCTTGGCGGCCTCGTCCAGCAGCTTCACTTCCTCAGCCGGCTTCTTGTCGTCGCGGGCGAAGGCGGCCAGGTGCATCAGCGACAGCGCCTTGTACGACCCGGCCTGAGACTTCGAGACGCTCGTCCACAGTTCCTTGGCCTTGCCGACGTTGCCGCCGCCCATGGCCTCCATGGCCTGGGCGTACTCCTCGGAGGCCTTGTTCACCTGGCTGGTGCGGTAGGTGTCCCAGCCCCAGTAGCCCAGCGTCGCGGCGAGGGCGACGGCGGCGAAGCCCAGCAGCCATGGCAAGGCGGTGCGGGCGAACTGCCGGTAACGGTCGGAGCGCAGCTGCTCTTCGACCTCTTCGAATAGATCCGTCACTTAGGGGGACTCCGGGCGCGCGCCTGTCGCTGAAACGTGGGGGCGGAACCTATAGAACGCCGCCCCTCCCCTCAAGCCTCCGGGGCGCCGCAGGCGCAGAGAAGAAACCGGGGACGGCCGGAGATCTCCCGGCGCGGTCGAGGATGGCCTCGAGCACGCGCCGGGAGGCGACCCGCTACTGGTACCGGTAGCTCACCGTGACGCCGAAGGTGCGCGGCATGCCGGTGTAGCGCAGCAGCACGTCGTTCACGTGCAGCGACGAGGTCCAGTAGTGCTTGTCGGCGGCGTTGCGCACCCAGGCCTGCGCGGTCCAGGCGCCGCCCTCGACCCCGGCCCGCAGATCCACCAGGGCATAGCTCGGGATCGTCAGCGGGTCGTTGGCGTGGTTGGTCGGGCAAGGGCCGACCGGCGTCGGCGAGGCCGCGCCGGTGCAGGTGACGTAGCCGCCGAACACCGGCAGCACCCCGGACACGCCGGCGTTCTTGAACGCCGGAATCGGGGTCTCGTTGACGAAGAAGTTGTGCGTCTTGGACAGGAACTGGACCGAGCCGCCGGCGAATCCGGTCCAGCGGTCGGTCAGCTTCCAGCGGTACTCGGCGTCGATCGAGCCCTGCCACTTCGGCGCCAGCGGGAACTGCTGGCCGGTGAAGTCGGCGTACTGGTTGAAGGCGTCGAAGTTGTAGTAGTGGCCCGCCTTGCAGATGACGCGGCCCGGCAGGGTCGGGTCGGTTTGCGCCGGCGGCGGTGCGCAGGTGTTCTTGCCCGACGTCTGGATTTTGCTGTCCTGGAAGCTGACGGACGGCCGCAGCGTGAAGCCCGGCAGCCAGTCGGGCGCATAGATCGCCGAGAGTTCGAAGCCGAGCACCCGCGACTTGGGCACGTTCACCAGCGAGGGCAGCGCGCCGAACAGCGGGTCGCTCACCGCGCCCAGGATCTGCTTGTTGGTATAGTCGTAGTAGAACACCGCGCCGTTGAGCTGCAGCGTGCGCTGCATCAGCGTGAGCTTCGAGCCCGCCTCATAGGACAGCAGCGCCTCCTGCACGACCGGGTTGGTCTGCTGGAAGGTGGCGAGCGCGACGGTCGGGAAGGAGCCGGCCTTGTAGCCCTTGGAGATGTTCACGTAGGCGAGCTGGTCATCCTGGAATTTCCAGTTCAGGCCCGCCTGCCAGGAGATGTTGTCCTCCTTCAGCCGGGAATAGTAGAGCCCGCCGTTGGGCGGCGAGTTGAACGTCGGCGGCAGGCCCGTCGAGGCGCAGCTGCCGGGCGGTGAGAGCTTCGGCGAGGTGCTGCCCAGCGCGCCCTGCAGCAGGAAGGCCACGAAGGCCCAGCTGCCGTCGCCCCCGTCGTTGCCGCAGACCCCGCCCAGCTTGTTGTACTTGGTGTAGCGGATGCCGCCGACCGCGGTCAGCGTGTCGAAGATCGGATACTCGGCGTGGGCGAAGGCCGCGTAGGTGTCGGTCTGCTGCACGTCGGTCGGCTTCGTCGGGCCGAGCGCGAAGTTGACGTTGACGCCAAGGTCCGCGTTGAAGGCGAACACCGTCGGGCTGGCGGTCGAGGCGTTGTAGGTCTGCAGGAACTGGTCCCAGGTCTTGTCGTTCTCGTAGTTGGCGCCGAACAGCCAGACGCCCTTGCCGCCGAAGCTGCCGGCCAGGCGGATTTCCTGGAAGTAGCTCTCGATCTTGCCGTGCTGGATGTTCTGGTAGTCCTGGATCGCCATCGCCGAGCCGTCGATGCCCTGGATGCGGCTGAAGCTCTGCGCCGAGGACAGCGAGGTCAGCTTCAGGTCGCTGCCCAGGTCGAAATCCAGCCGCAGGACGGGGCTGAAGTAGGTGTTGTCCTTGCGCGCCTGCTGGCAGCTGGTCGGCTGGCCGCCGGCCTGCACGACCGAGCCCGGCCCCTGCGAAAGGCCCGGCGGGTTCACCAGCGTCGGATTGAAGTTCGGGACCAGCGCGCCCAGGTTCTGGTTGGCGATCGGGTCGAACGGCGAGTTGTTGACGCAGACGTTGAAGTCCGCCGCCCGGTTGTTGTGGGGCGCCAGCGGGTAGTTGCGGATCGCCGGCGCCAGGACCGCCAGCGGGCTCAGTTCGGCGATGCCGAACAGCTGTCCGTTCTGGGAGTAGCCCTTGTCCTGCCAGGCGTTGACGGTAAGCGTCGCCTTGATCGCGTCGGTCGGCTGCCACTGCAGGATGACGCGGCCGTTCAGGAAGTCCTTGCCGCCGAAGGTGTCGCCCTTGCGCGTGAAGTAGGCCTTCTGCCACGGGCCGCTTTCGTTGACGCGGACGGCGGCGCGGAACGACAGGGTGTCGGTGATCGGGCCTGAGACATAGGCCATGCCGTCGAAGTCGTTGAAGCGGCCGTAGCTGGCGTCGATGCCGGCCGTGTAGTGATCGGTCGTGGGCTTACGGGCGATGTAGTTGATCGCGCCGCCGGTGGCGTTGTTGCCGAACAGGGTGCCCTGCGGACCCTTCAGCACTTCCACCCGCTCCAGGTCCAGCGTCGCGCCGTTGGTCAGCACCGAGAACGGCAGCGGCGCCTCGTCGCTGTAGACGCTGACGGTGGGGTTGCCGGCGAGCGAGGTGTCCTGGAAGCCCACGCCGCGGATCGTGAAGACGTAGGTGCCGTAATAGGTGGGCGTCGACTGGAAGCCGGGCACGATCTTCTGCAGGTCGGAGGTGTCGCGGATCCCGAGCTTGTTCAGGCGATCGCCTGTCTCGGCCTGCACCGACATCCCGATGTCGTTGATGTTCTCTTCGCGTTTCTGGGCGGTGACGACCAGCTCCTGCACCGTTGCCGACGTCGACGTCGCCTGAGCGTTGGCGCCGTGGGCCGCGGCGCTGGGCGCCTGGGCCGGGGCCTGGTCCTGGGCGGCTTGAGCATGAGCCGATGCGGCGAGCATGAGTGTCGCCGCCGAGACGCCGCAAAGCGCCAGCGATTGCCTGATCATGTGGTTCCTCCCCCTCGCGGCCGAGCTTTATCGCGCGTTCTCTGCAAGGTTGTGCTGATGGTACTCCAAATTTATAACGCGTTCAACATTTTGACGGAACCGCGTGATGTGACGCCTTATGTTACGCAGCGCCCGCCGCGCGCAGCGCCGACGCCTTCGCCGCGGCGATGTCGTAGGTCCGGTTCATCATGAAGCGCTGGGCGGTCAGCCCGCCGCCGGCCTGCAGCGCCACGACCAGGTTCCAGCCGCCCAGCGCGTCCGCGGTCAGGTCGCGGATCAGGTTGTAGACCCGCATGCGCGTCTCGACGTCGACGCTGGATTTGGTGTGCAGGTACTTGCGCATGTAGGCGCCGGTCTCTTCCGCCCGCAGGTCCGCCTCGCTGGGCAAGGTCAGCACCAGGCCGCCGCCCAGGTCGTGCAGGTGGCGCACCATCGAGTGGAAGTTTGCGGCGTAGTAGTACTTGGTCGTGTTGATCGCGAGCACGTTGGGATGGACCATCCCGCTCGCCGTCGTCTCGTAGTTGCGGCAGGCGTAGTCCAGCCCCATCCGCAGGTTCTCGGCATAGCAGATCAGCTCGGCGATCGAGGCCTGGACGATGGGATCCTCGTCCTTCCCCTGCATCTCGCTGACCAGCTGGGCCAGGCCCACGAACAGCTGCGACTGGCGCACTGCCTCTACCACCCCGCCGGTCCGCTCCCACAGGCCCAGCGACTGGGCCAGCCGGCTGGCCAGCTTGGTCTCGCCCGCCAGGAACACCCGGTCCCAGGGCACGAAGACGTCGTCGAAGATCACGAAGCCCTCGGGGCAATTGTGCTTCGAACTGGCGGGATAGTCGAAGGAGGACAGCGCGTGATTCGGCGCGAAGCTGCGGTTGATGATCTTCACGCCCGGCGTGTTGACCGGGATCGAGAACGACACCGCGTAGTCGGTCTCGTCCTGCCGCATGCCCTTGGTCGGCATCACCACCAGTTCGTGGATCAGCGAGGCGGCCGAGATATGCAGCTTGGCGCCGCGCACCGTGATGCCTTCGTTCGAGCGGTCGACGATGCGGACGTAGAGGTCGGGGTCGTCCTGCTCGTGCGCGCGCCGCTTGCGGTCGCCCTTGGGGTCGGTGATCACCTCGGCGCCGCGTAGGTCGTTGTCGCGGCAGTGGCGGTACATCCGCTCGATGTTGGCGGCGTAGTCGGCGCTCACCTCCGCCACCTGGTCCTTGACGCTCATCAGCGCCATGAACACCCCGGTCACCGCGGTGCCGATCGAGATGTTGTGCATCAGCTCCACGCGCTTGCCGAGGTCCTCCTCGGTGCGCGGGATCTGGAAGATCCGGTGGGCGCGGCCGCCCTCGTCAGTCTGGTAGCTGAGGATGCCGCCGCGCTCGGGGTCGTCATAGGCGTAGTCGGCGGCGGTGTTGGCGATCGGGGTCGCGAACCGCGGGTGCGCGGTGATGTCGTCGATGCGCTCGCCATCCCAAAAGGTGACGCGCCCATCGCGCAGGCT
>CBHTUE010000320.1:0-5190 GCA_966096115.1 uncultured Phenylobacterium sp. | reverse complement strand
CCGGAGGCGTCCAGCTGGCTGTAGTAGACGTTGCCCGAGACGTTGTAGGTCAGCCCCTTCACGATCTGGCCGTTGGCCACCAGCTCCAGCCCGCCGTTCCGCGTCTTCGACACGTTCTCGCGGCTCAGCAGGAACACGCCGCCACCAATGTCGCGGGTGACGTCGGTGATCCCGTGCAGATTCTCCCGGTAGTAGAGCGTCAGCAGGTAGTTGGCGGGCGACTTGCGGTACTGGTAGCCCAGCTCGAAGCTGTGCGTGTCCTGCGGCTTCAGCCCCGGGTTGCCGGCCCGGGACGTCAGCGGGTCCAGCAGGAAGCGGAACGAATTGTAGTCCTCCGGCTGCGGCCGCTGGACCCGGTGGCTGTAGCTGGCCGTCATCTGCTGGGTATCGTTCAGCTTCCAGCCGATGTGCAGGCTGGGATAGACGCTGAAGTCGTCGTTCTCGTCCTTGCGGCCGGTGGTCTCCTGCGTCAGGTCGAGGCGCACGTCCTCCAGCCGCAGGCCCGCCAGCACCGTCACGTCGCCGATCGGCCGCTCGTAGGTCACATAGGCCTGGTTCAGCTTCTGCTCGTAGAGGAAGCGGTTGGTCAGCGTCGCGTCGGGGCTGAGGCCCGCCACCGACCCGCCGCGGAAGCCCTGGTTGTCATAGCGGTTGTCGTCCAGCTGCAGGTCGAACCCGGCCTTCAGCTTCGCCCCCTCGCCCAGCGGCCGCTGGTAGTCGCCCTTGAGCTCGAAGGCGCGCTGTCGGTTGTCGATCCGCTGCCGGTCGAAGGCGGCCGGCGCGGTCGGGAACAGGATCGCCGCCACCCCGTCGCGGGTGCGGTCGTCGTCGCTCTGCTCGATGCGCAGGCTGGCCTTGAAGTCGTGGCCGTCGCCGAACTTCTGGACCAGCCCCAGCACGACGGCCTCGTTGGTGCGGATCTGGTCGATGTCGATGCCGCGGTCGAAGACGCTGGTCGTCGCGCCGGCGCCGTTCTGCCGCTCGGTGTGGGTCAGGAAGTTCAGGCCGAAGTCGATGTAGGTCGCGCGCAGCTCGGCCGACAGCCGCGTCTTCGGCGACACGTCGTAGTCCACGCTGGTGCGGCCGCCGACGATGTCGAACCGCCCGTGGCCGACCTGGTCCTGGGTGGTCAGGTCCAGCGTCCCGCTCGCGGGGTCCAGCCGCTGGCGCACATCCAGCGACGTCTGCTTCTGCGGGTCGTTGCGGAAGAACACCTCGCCCGAGGCGCTGAGCTGCTTGGAATTGTAGCCGAAGTTGGCGCCGCCATAGACGCGGTCCTCGTTGCCAGCGTTGATCCGCGCGCCCCCGGTCAGGCCGGTCCCGCGGGCCCGCTTGGTCACCAGGTTGATGATCCCGGCGGTGCCGTCGGCGCGGAACTCGGCCGAGGGGTTGGTGATCACCTCGACCCGGTCGATGCGCTCGGCCGGCATCTGCTGCAGCGCCTGGCCCTTGCCGTCGCCGGAGAACAGGCCCGAAGGCTTGCCGTCCACCAGGATGGTGACGTTGGCGTCGCCGCGCAGGCTGACGTTGCCCTGCACGTCCACATCCACCGACGGCACGTTGCGCAGCGCGTCGCCGATCGAACCGGTCGTGGCGCGCAGGTCGCCCGTGACGCTGTAGCTGCGCCGGTCGATCTCCGCGCGGACCGGCGGCGGCGTGCCCGTGACGACCACCTCGCCGACCGTGCGCCCCGCCTTCGCCGGCGGCGTGCCAGGCGCCGCGGCCGGCAGCTTGTCCGGCGCCGGATTAGGCGGCGCGGCCTGGGCCGCGGCTTCACAAGGAACAGCGACGGCCAGCGCCGCCCACACCCAACCCGAACGCACGCGCGGTCTCCCCTCAACATGAACGCGATGTCACTGGCCAGCGCGGCCGGCCTTGGCGAAGATACAGACGTATTCTCGTCCAGAATACACGTGTATTTTCGTTCATGGAGCGGACGGACCGATGCGGATCTCCGGGGCCGAGAGCCAGATCATGGAGGCGCTGTGGCGGAAGGGTCCGCTGACGCCGGACGGGATCGTCGGTGAGGTGGGCGAGGCCCACGGCTGGGCGCCCGGCACGGTGAAGACCCTGATCACCCGGCTCCTGAAGAAGGGCGCCATCGAGGGCCGGCGCGAGGCCGAGGGCTATTTCTACCGCCCGCTGATCAGCCGCTCCGACTACGTGCAGTCCGAGAGCAAGGGGCTGGTGGATCGGCTGTTCGACGGGGAGGTGGCCCCGCTCGTGGCGCACTTCGCCGAGCACCGCGCGCTCAGCCGCAAGGACATCAAGCTCATCAAGCAGCTGATCGCGGACCTGGAAGATGAGTGACCTGCTCATGGTCCTGCTGGTCATGAACCTGATGGCCGCCGCCGCCGTGGCGGTGGTCATGGCGCTCCGCCTGCCGGCCCGTCGCCTGTTCGGGGCCCGCGTCGCCTACGGACTGTGGTCGCTGGTCCCGCTGGCGGCGCTGGGCATCCTGCTGCCGTCGCGCGTGGTCACGGTGGCCGCCCCGCAGACGATCTCCGGCACGTTGCTCCCGCTGCCGCCCGCCGTCGACACGGTCGGCCGCGTCGCCGCCTCGGCCCCCCAGCTCGACGTCTGGGCCACGGCGGCCCTGCTCTGGATCACCGGCGGGTTCGCCTGCGTCGCCTGGCTGGCGTGGCGCCAGCACCAGTTCGCGCGCGCCCTGCGAGACGGCCGCGCCGGCCCCGCGGTGATCGGCGTGCTGCGGCCGCGGATCATCACCCCCGACGACTTCGCCGGGCTCTACACCCCGCGCGAGCAGCAGGTCGTGCTGGCCCACGAGGCCACGCACATCGCCCGCCACGACGTCCGCGCCAACGCGCTCGTGGCGCTGGCCCGCTGCATCAACTGGTTCAACCCCGCGGTCCACGTGCTGGCCCACTACCTGCGCATCGACCAGGAGTTGGCCTGCGACGCCCAGGTGGTCGCCGCCCATCCGCAGGCGCGCCGCGCCTACGCCGAGGCGATGCTGAAGGCCCAGCTCGCCGCCCGCCCGCTGCCGCTCGGCTGCTACTGGCCGGCCCAGGCGGCGCATCCCCTGGCCGACCGCATCCGCCTGCTGGCCCAGACCTCGCCCAGCCGCCTGCGGCGCACCGCCGGACGCGCCGCCGTGGCGCTGCTGGCCCTGAGCTGCGCCGGCGCGGCCTGGGCCGCCAAGCCCGCGCGGATCCTGGTCGCCGCCGCACCGCCACCGCCGGTCGCTGCGCCCGCCTCCGAGGCCCCGACGCTGCCCGTCCGGCCCGCCGACGCAGCCCCGAAGCCCAAGCCCGCCGCCAAGGTCGCGACGGCCGACGCCGCCCCCGCGCCGCAGCCCGCGCCCCTCACCCCGGAGACCGCCGTCCAGGCCGCGCAGGCCGACGCCGCGCCACTGACGCAGCCGTCGCCGTGGGCCTACGCCCGCAGCCGCACGCGCGCCGCCATGCGCCCGCTGATCAGCCCCGGCTCGGCCGTGCGGGTGACCGCCGCCACCGTCGATCCAGACGGCGTGGCGCTGTCGTCCGACATGACCTCGTTCGGCTCCAACCCCCTGCGCCGGAAGGGCTCCTACCGGCGCGCCGGCAGCCGCTACGGCCTCTACACCAGCGTCTTCCAGCAGGGCGACCACTACTGGGTCACCGCCAGCGTGACCTATGCACGCCAGCCCGTCGTGGCCGGCGGCGTCTCGCTGGCCTCCGGCGAGACCGGCCAGATCCAGCTCGCCAATGGCCAGGTGGTCACGGTGACCGCCACCGCGCGGCCCGAAACCTCGGAGGAGACCCAGATGGCCGACGCGGCGGTCGACGTGCGCGAGGTCGCTTCCGCGGCGCGCGACCGGACCCAGCGCGACCGGCCGCGGGCGCTCGCCCCGATCTACTAGGACCGAGCCGCATTCAGCCGCCTTACCGGGTTAGCGCCCCTTCCTCCTCGATGGAGGAGGGGCAGGGATGGTGGTCGAAGCAGTGCGACGAGGCGGTCGCGGGTCGGCGCCAACCCATGGGCTCTACGTCAGCTCAGGGGCCGCACCACCACCCCTTCCCCTCCTCCATCGAGGAGGAGGGACGCCAAGTTCTGCCAGCCCGGCAGAGCGTGGAGCCGTCCCTGACGCTCAGAGGGCCGCGATCCGCTTCGCCAGGGCGCCGGCCGCCGCGCGACCCGCCGGACTGCCGGCGCAGAGGTGGTGGTCGGTCCCGCCGTGCCAGATCAACAGGTCGCGATCGATGATCCCGTCCGGCCCGCACAGCGGGGTGAAGTCGTCGAGGAACGGCAGGCCGGCGTCGGCGCAATGGCCGGCGACGGCGTCGTTGTAGGCCCGCGCGAGGTCGGTCCGCGTCCTCCAGTCCGGCATCTCCAGCCGCTGCAACTCGGCCATCAGCTGCTCGGGGCCGCTATCGGCATGAAGTTCGCCGATGTGGGCGTTGATGTAGCCGGCGCGCAGGGCCTCGTCGTTCAGCGACGGCGGCAGGGCCGCCGAGACCACCAGCGTCGCCGCCGTCAGGTCGCGCAGGCTCTCCGCGAACGCCACGTAGCGGCGCGCGCCCTCGCGGGCGAACTCGAGCGCGTCGGCCAGGTCGAAGGCCTGCCGCCCGTCGCGGATCCGCCGGTAGTCGTAGACGAACTCCAGGTCGACCTGGCCGAACTTCAGCAGGATCACGCCGCCCGCGATCTCGTCCGCGCGCGCGGCCAGGTGCTCGCGGATGCGCTGGGTCGCGCCGCCCCGCGACTGCGAGTTGCCCAGCCCCCGCGCCGAGGCCCCGGTGCACAGGAACGGGACCGGCAACAGGCGGCCTTCGCGAAGCACGTCCTCGGTCAGGTACAGCATCCCGTGGCTGTCGGTGACCACCAGCATCGGCCGGTGCGACGGCGTGGTCCGCAGCAGGTGCGTCGTGCGCTCGACGTCGCGGCCGTAGGGATCGGTGCGGCGCAGCTCCGCGGCGGCCAGGTCCAGCCGCAGCAGGTCGATATCCTCCGCCCCGGCTCCTAGCGCGTCCGCCCGCGCCTGGCCCTCCGGCAACGGGTGACGGAACTGGACGTCGAACCGCTCGACGCGCCCGGAGGCGTGGTAGTGCGCCGCCGCCTCCAGCGGCGTGAGCGCTTCGAGGAACGGATAGTCCCGCCGGTAGGCCTCGTCGTCGAAGCCCACCGCCATCAACGCCTCCGCATAGGACGCCGGCGGCGGGACGGCCGCCGCGGCGGGCGCAAGCGGGC
>CBHTUE010000319.1:0-5222 GCA_966096115.1 uncultured Phenylobacterium sp. | reverse complement strand
GGGCGCACTGCGCGCCGGAAGACATGGGTAAAAGCCCGCTGGCGTGACCGTCGCGGTCCCACGGGCGGGGTCGGTAGAGCTTGCGCGGTGGCATGACCCGACGTCTCCAGGAAAGGGATCGCGCGGCGCCTCCGGGAGAGACGCCGCGCGACGGGGTCGATCAGGCGTGGGCCGCGCGGCGGCGGGTGCGGATGGCCGTCCCGGCGCCGCCGAAGCCCAGGATCATCAGCGCCCAGGCGGCCGGCTCCGGCACGGTGGCGCGGACGTCGGGGGCGAAGGTGATGGTGCCGGCATAGGCGCCGTCACCGCCGGAGAAGCCGTGCACGATCAGGCGCTGGGTCCCGGGCGTGGCCGGCATCGGGATGCGCGCGCCGCTCTCGACCTGGCCCACCGGAGTGAGGGTGAAGGGCAGCAGGTTGAGCGTCACGAACTTGAAGTCGATGTTGCTCTTGTCCTTCGGATCGTTCGCCGTGTTGGCGATCGTGGTGATGCTGCCGCCCAGCTTGCCCGTCAGTTCGGGGGGCAGGAAGAATTCGAAGATGTCCTCGAACTCCTTCTTGTCGAGGAAGCCGGCGCCGACGATGTGCTCGTTCTTGAAAGCCAGGCTGAAACTGCCGTCGGCGTTGACGACAGGCGTCAGCATGAAGGTGGCGGCGTTGGCCGCCGGGGCGGCGCCCAGCAGGCTGCCGGCCAGCAGCAGGGACGCAAACAGTCTCTTCATGGTCGTAGGTCTCCATTGGCCGGGCCGTTGGGCCCGGGAAGGTGGGTGAAAGGAGATGGATGGCGTGGGGCCGGTCAGGTCCCGCCGCAGCAGTTGGTGCTGGAGACGGCCCAGACCCGCTCGATCACCTCGGCCGGAAAGCCGCGGGCGCGCGCATGGGCGCGCAGCGTCTCTTCGCTGGGCGCGTGATAGAGGCAGTAGATCTTGCGCTCGGTGACGTAGCTCTTGACCCAGCGGACCTCGGGCCCGAGTTCGCGCAAGTCGCTCGCCGGCTCCCGATCCGGCGACGCGCCGGGGGCGGCGTCGACCGGTCCGTCCGTCGCGGCGGGGCCGGGCTCGGACAGGCTTCTCTGGATCACATACTGCGGCACGCGTGAACTCCAAGCTTGCGGCGCGGTGCGAACACGCCGTGTGCTTGGCCTTAGAGGCGCGGGGTCAGGCGATCCCCCACTGGGCCGGGGCGGCGCAACGGCCGCGGGTTTCGCCCTTGCAGGGATCGCCCCGGACCGGCGGCGATGCGGACAAAGTTCGCCGGCCGGCGGGGGATTTGGCCTCCCGGCGCCTCCCTCCCAGCAAGGCACTTGGCCAGGCGACGCTGACGGGTTTTCTCATTGGCCCTCCCGTCGCCGGGTCGAGCGGGCCGCGCCGCGAGGTTTACCCGAACCCCCCAACGACCTCGCGGCGCGGTTCACACCTGTATTGATAGCCATCTATGACTGGCGATCGCGACATATAACGCGGTATATGAAGTCGAATTGTCGGGTATTCTGTTTTTCGCTGCGGAAGCGGTTTCGGTATCCGATGTAACTTCACGATCTTTATTGTCAGATTCCGCAGATAGTCTTGAACCGTTTGCGCGCGACGGCGGATCAACGGTCTGATGATCCCCTCGCACGCCCGCAGCCAATGGCTCGCCCAACATGTCCTGCCGCACGAACCGGCGCTGCGCGCCTGGTTGCGTCGCCGCCGCATCGAAGGCCTGGAGACCGACGACGTCGTCCAGGAGACCTACGCGGTCCTCGCCGGCCTGCCGGCGGTGGGGCACATCTCGTCGCCGCGCGCCTATGCGTTCCAGACCGCGCAGTCGCTGGTGCTGCGGCACCTGCGCCGCGCCCGGATCGTGCGGATCGACGCGATCGGCGACGTCGAGACCCTGACCGCGGCGCTGGACGAGCCCTCGCCGGAGGATCACACGGCGGCGCGCCAGGCGTTGCGCCAGGTCTGCGTCCTGATCGCCAACCTGCCGCCCAAGTGCCGCGAGGCGTTTCTGCTGCGAAAGATCGAGGGTTTGTCCCAGCGGCAGATCGCTGAACGGATGCGGATTTCAGAGAGCACGGTCGAAAAACACATCGGCCGCGCGCTTCGTGTCCTGATGGCCGCGATCAGGGATGGCGGAATCCTCGGGCCCGGGGCATCTCTGGGTGGGGGGAAAGACATACCGCGTGACGACGAACAACCATCGCGAAACGAGTGCGGACATCGATGAGACCGCAGCGACCTGGGCCGCACGCCTGGACGGCGAACCGCTGACCGCGGACGAAACCCAGGCCCTGGAGACCTGGCTGGCCGGCGATCCGAGACGCCGCGGGGCGCTGGCGCGCGCCATGGCGATCCTGGCGCACCCGGGGCACGGTCTCTGCAGCTGACGGCGCCGCCGTCCCGAGCCGGCGAAAAAAGTGCCCCCGATCCGCACAGTTCGGGGGCGATAACGGCGCCACGGGTCCAGGGGGCCCGCGACCTCGCCCAGATACCGAGCCTCCCGCGACGCCCTCCCCAGGCCGTCGCGGCTGGCTCGCTGGACGAGCCGGGCTCCTACCGTGAGAGCCCAGAGCGAGTTCCGATCCCATCCGCGTCGCTCTCGCGAGCGCGCTCCCCGGCGCTGCACGCACGCGGGGGCGGGCGGCAGCGTCGGGGTCGGAGGCTCGGGCGGGGTTTGTCGGGTCCCCCTGGCCTCCGGGACGGGGTCGAAACCCACGATTGAGAAGACCAGTCTCCTCGCGCCACCGACAGGGCCAAGAGCCGATCTTTCCCTTAGCGGAACCCGATCATTCAGCGGCCGACGGCGCAAAGGTTGTGCTAGGTTCGGAGTCGGCGGGGGCGTGGCACGGCGTAATCGCCGGGTCGAAGTAGGTTGAACGGCGTTCGGGGATTCGATGCAGCTGGCCCACCAGCCTGGATTTTCACTGGGACCATTGGAGGTGCGACCGCCCACCCGGGAGGTGGTGTCGCCGGAGGGCCGGGAGATCCTGCAACCGCGGGTGATGCAGGCGCTGGTGGCCCTGGCCCGTGCGCGCGGCGCGGTGGTGAGCCGTGACGACCTGATCGCCAGTTGCTGGGGCGGCCGCGTCGTCGGCGAGGACGCCATCACCCTGGTGATGATGAAACTGCGCCGCCTGGCCGACCGCAGCGGCGGGGCCTTCGCCGTGGAGACGATCCCGCGCGTGGGCTACCGGCTGGCGACCCAGGCGACGCCGCTCGAGGCCGCACCGCACCCGGTGGCGCCGCAGGCGCGGCCGAGGCTGGTGGTGCTGGAATTCACCCACGCGCCGGGCGACGAGGAGCAGGCCTGGTTCGCCGAGGCGCTGGCCGACGAGCTGACCGCCGGGCTGTCGAAGTCCCCGCTGCTGGCGGTCACGCCGCGCCAGTCGTTCCTGCACTCCGAGGCGATCGGCCATGCCCCCGGGGCGATCTGCGCCCGCCTGGGCGTGGACTATGTGCTGGACGGCAAGGTCCGCACCCTGGGCGGTACGGTGCGCGTGTCCGTGGACCTGATCCAGGGCGTGGACGAAACGACGGCCTGGTCGGCCCGTTACGACCGGCCCATCGATGATCTGTTCGCCATGCTGAACGAGATCACGTCCTCGATCATCGGCACCGTCGAGCCGGCGGTGCTGGAGCGGGAGGAGTCGCGGGCGCTGAAGACGCCGGAGTACAGCCTGCAGTTCTGGCGCCTGTTCGTGCAGGGCCGCCGCCACTTCTGGCGCTCCACGCCGGAGGACGTGCGCCTCGCCGAGGGTTTCCTGGAGAAAGCGCTGGCGCTGGAGCCGAACGACGTCTCGGCGCTGTCGACACTGGCGCACTGCAAGCTGTTCGACGTCTGGAGCGGCACCTCACACAACCCGGACTCGGCGATCGCCGAAGCCCACCGCATCGCCCTCCGCGCCGTGGCCGCCGAGGGCTCGGACGCTTTCGCCCACTTCACCCTGGGCGTGGTGCTGTCGCTGATGGATCGGATGACCGAGGCCAAGGCCCAGCAGCGCCGGGCCCTGGAGCTCAATCCCTACCTGGCGGCCGCGTCGGGCGAGATGGGCCGGCTGCTGGCGTTCGAGGGCGAGTCCGACGACGCCATCGCCTATTCCGAGCGCGCCATCGCCGCCAGCCCCAACGATCCGCAGTCGTGGCTGTGGTATCGGTCCAAGGCCATCGCCCGCTTCGTGGCCGGCGACTACGAGGCCGCGGCCCGCGACGCCGCCGATGCGCGCGCCCGCAAGCCGGAAAGGTTCTCGCTGCACTACCTTTTGGCCGCCTGCTACAGCGCCGCCGGCCAGATGGCCCAGGCCCAGCGGGCGCTTACCGACGGCGACCGGCTGGCGCATGAACAGCATGGCGGCCACGGCGAAGCCTATTCGCTGGAGGCCCTGAAGACGGGCCACCCCTTCATGCGCAGCGAAGACTTGGATCGTTGTGTCGACGCTCTAAAGAAGGCAGGCTGGCTGGGCGTTTAGGGCTCAGTTAACCATGGACTGCGGCGTTTAACTTTAACGAAACGCGTTATCCGACAAGAGTGCTTAACCTAAATATTGGCTTGAGGGCTCTGAGATGTCTAAGTCGGCGGCGCCGCAGAAGGTGGCTATTCTGGGTGGCGGCATGGGTGGCCTTGCCACCGCCTACGAGATGACCAGCCAGCCGGGCTGGCAGGACAAGTTCGACATCACCGTCTACCAGCTGGGCTGGCGCCTCGGCGGCAAGTGCGCGTCCTCGCGCGGCCAGAACATGCGCATCGAGGAGCACGGCATCCACGGCTTCGTGGGCAGCTACTTCAACGCCCTGCCGATGATGCACGACGTCTACGCGGAGCTGAACCGGCCGCCGGGCGCGCCGCTGGCGACCTACGACGAGGCGTTCATCCCGTCCAACTTCGCGATGATGTGGGAATTCGAGAACGGCAACCTGACGCCGTGGCCGACCCGTTTCCCCGAGAACGACCGCTCCCCGCTGGACGCGCCGCGCGACTGGAAGGGCCTCGAGAGCACGATCGAGGCGATCATCGACCAGGTCGGCGAGCTGATGGCCCAGGCCAAGGGCGTGCCGAAACTGGTCGAAGTGGCCATCGAGATGCTGCTGTCCAAGGCCAAGCAGCAGTGCCGCGATATCCCGCTGAGCGAAGGGCCCGACCACCCGCTGGTGGGCGAGATCACCAAGGCGCGGAAGTTCATCAGCGGCATTGCCGAGACGTTCGACAAGCTCGCGCCCGACATCGCCGATCACCTGAACGAGCTGC
>CBHTUE010000318.1:0-5247 GCA_966096115.1 uncultured Phenylobacterium sp. | reverse complement strand
GCGATCGGCAGCCTGGACGATCCCTGCGAGCGCTATCTGCCCCAGATGCGGGGCTCGGCCTATGAGGGCGTCACTGTCCGCAACATCCTGCGCATGGCCTCGGGGGTCGCCTGGGACGAGGGGGCCAATTCCGACGGCGGCGACGTGCGGCGGCTGGGCCAGGCCATGGTGAGCCAGCGCCCCGGCGCGGTGCTGGAGCTGCTGCGCAGCCTGCCGCGCGCCGCGCCGCAGGGCGCGGTGTTCAACTATTCCACGGGGGAGAGCTGCCTGCTGGGCGCCCTGGTCGTGGCCGCCACGGACCGCCCGCTGGCCGACTACTTTTCGGAGACCGTCTGGGCGCCGGCCGGCGCGGAGGCCGACGCCGCCTGGCAGCTCGAGTCCGAGGAGGGCCTGGAGCTGGCCGGGCTGGGCGTCAGCGCGCGGCTGCGCGACGTCGGCCGATTCGGTCTGCTGGTGCTGGAGGAGGGCGCGGCGTTCAACGGCCGGCAAGTGCTGCCGCCCGGCTGGCGCGATCTGGCCGGCCAGCCCGACAGCGCCGCCACCGCCTTCGGCCGTCTGACGCCGGGCAGCCCGGCGGGATACGGCTACCACTGGTGGTCGCTGCCCGGCGCGCCGTTCGCGAGCGGCTTGCATGCCGGCGCCTGCCTGGCGCTGGGGGCGTACGGACAGCGAATCTACATCAATCCAGCCGAGCAGCTGGTCATCGTCGTGCAGAGCGCCTGGCGCGAGGCGAGCGACCCCGACGCCGAGGTTGAGACGGTCATGCTGATCCGCGCCATGCTCCGCGCGGTCCGGCCGGAGCCTTCGTAGCGGCGAGCGGCCCTAGAGCCGCACCGCGCCCCACATCCTGTCGCCGAACATGTTGGACCACTGCTCCGGCGAGAGCACCGCCTTGCGCTGGGCGTACTTGGCGGGGATGCCCTTGCCGGCTTCGCGGCCGCGCATCGCCGCCGGCCGCGCGGCGATCGCGGCGTGCCAGCGGGCGGTGTTCGGATACTGCGCGGCGACCTCGGGGGTCATGAACCGGCCGGGCCAGAGCGCGATGTCGGCGATCGAGTACTCGTCGCCGGCCACGTATTCGGCCTCGCTCAGCCGGCGCTCCAGGATCAGCAGCAGGCGGCCGATCTCGTTGGTGTAGCGGGTGATCGCGTAGGGGATCTCCTCCGGCGCATAGCGGGTGAAGTGCGCCGCCTGGCCGCCCATCGGGCCCACGTTGGCCACCTGCCAGGTCAGCCACTGGATCGCCACGCTGCGGGCCCGCGGGTCCTTCGGCAGCAGGCGGCCGGTCTTCTCGGCCAGGTACTGCAGGATGGCGCCGGACTCGAACACCGCATGCGGGCCGCCGCCGAAGGGCGGGTCGTGGTCGACGATGGCCGGCAGCTTGTGGTTTGGATTGATGCGGCCGAACTCGGCGGTGTGCTGGTCGCCCTCGAAGATATCGTAGTTGATCAGGGTGTAGGGGAGCTCCAGCTCCTCCAGCGCGATGCTGATCTTCTGGCCGTTGGGCGTGGGCGTGAAGTGCAGGTCGATCATCGCGGCTTCGGCTCCGGGTCCAGGAAGATCGGATTGCCCAGCAGCCACAGGGCGCCGTCGGGTCCGACCACGTCGACGCGCAGCCAGCCGTGGGCGCCGGAGGGTAAGTCGAGGTTGAAGGCGGCGTCGTCGCCGAGCGGCGCGGCCTTCAGCTTCGGCGCCGAGGGGCCGGAGAGCCGGATGTAGCCGCCCGCGGCGTGGGTCACGTGGGCGGTCAGGCGGCCGCCGCGCGAGCCATCGACGCGGTCGCCCATCTCGACCGCGCGGCCGGCGGCCTCGACGCGCACGTCCAGCAGCCGGTCGCGGGTTCCCTGGGCGTCGACGAAGACGTGGCCGGCGCGGATGCCCTCAAGAATCGCGTCCTGCGACAGGGCCTCGACGTGGACGACGGTGGTGGGCCGCCCGACGCCGCGCTCGGGGGGCAGGGCGGCGTCGTGGTTGTCGGAGCCGCCGACGGCGGTGACGTGGAAGCCGGCGTCAAGCCGCGCCTCCCAGAACGGGATGCCGGAGAACGGGCCGGATGGGGTCGCGCCGTTGATCGCCTCGATGGCGGGGATGCGCGCCCAGTCGGTCTGGGCGGTCCAGCCGCAGCCCATGCACGCCTCGCCGGAGGGCTGGGCGGGGTGGTTCAGCGAGATCAGGGCCTGCGCCGCCTCCACCTGGTCGAGGATGCGCGCCAGGGTCGGGGCGCGTGGGCCGCCCAGCTGGAAGTCCAGCGGGCCGGTCATGCCGAACACGTTGGCGTGGCCGTGGAAGGTGGTGACCTCGCGGCCGGGGATCAGCAGCAGCGCATCGTAGTAGCCCTGCAGTTCGGCCAGGTCCTGGAAGTGCGAGGTCGTGTTGTGGTCGGTGACGGCCACGAAATCGAGGCCGCGGGCGGCGGCGGCCTCCAGGGTCTTGAACAGTGGGCACGGCGTGCGCTTGCCGGCCTGCGAGGCGCAGGACCCGTCGGAATGCTCGGTGTGCATGTGCAGGTCGCCGCGGTACCAGCCGGGGCCGGTCTTCAGCGGCTCCGCGGCGAAGCCGTGGAAGACGGGGCTGTGGTCGAGGGTGATCGTGGCGACGTACTCCGCGCGGCCGTCCTTGCGCAGGTTGGGCACGCCCAGGATCAGCTTCCAGGCGCCGGGTGGCAGCGGGCCGGGCAGGTAGGACGGCGTCGCCCAGATCTCGGTCAGGGTGAAGCGCGCCTTGTTGCCGCCGCTCCAACCGCGGAACCGGGCAGGATCGCGGATCCCCAGGTCGATCACCGCCTTCTGCGCCTTGCCGGTGTAGGCGAAGTCCACGGTGACGGCGGTGGTCCCGGGCGGCACCCTAAACGGGACCTCGCGGTAGGTCTGGTGGTCGGCGCCGGTCATCACGCCCTTGAGCGTCAGGGTCTCGGCGGCGGCGGGCGCGCCGAACAGCAGGGCTGCAGCGAACGCGCCCAGGAGCCCGGTTCGTGTGCGCCCGCCCGACATGCGGGGCGGTGTAGCACGGGGTCGCCGCATCCTCACCAATGGCGCGTCATCCCCCGGGGATGACGAAACTGGCGATTGGAGAGGGCGCGCGCCCGAACGGGCTAGGCCCCCCGCGGCGGCGGGGTCTCCCAGAATTCCCGGAACGCCTTGCGGGGGTCGTCGACCGCCTGGGTCCGGTCGCTGCCCAGCACCAGGGTGGCGCGACGGGGCAGGGTGTAGGCGGGCCAGGCCGGGGTCTTGGGATTGTTCGGATCGCCGGTGGCGGCGAAGGCGATCCAGCCCGAGGCCAGTTCGTCGGCCAGCCGCACGCTCTCGGCCGTCGCGCCGTTCAGGCCGCCGCGGGCGTCGTGCAGGCTGGGACCCACGTCGATGCCGTGCGGCACGCCGTAGCGGCCGCCGTAGGCCGGGCTGGGCGCGGTCCAGTAGTAGGACCAGGTGGGCGCGCCGGCCTGTTCGGCGCGGCGGCGCAGCTGGGTGATCGCGCCGGCGCGGAACTGTTCATCGGTGTCGAACCGCGCCTGCAGCCGGAAGGGCGACGCGGCCGGCCCGTCGGCGCGGTACATCGCCAGCACCTCGTCGGCGCGCGCCTCGCCCACCCTCCGGGCGATGGCGGTGCGCAGGCCGGCCTCGGTCTGGTCGAAGTTGGTCATGCGGTAGGCGCGCTCCTCCAGCACGGTGGAGACGATCATCGGGACCTTGGCCGAGATCGCCGGGGCCTTCGGATCGAACGGGTGGCCGGGGATGACACTGCCGTCCAGCGAGGGGCTGAACGAGCGCGGCGCCTCGCCGCGGCCGCGTTCCGGCGCCTCCAGCGTGACCTGGGCGGCCAGCAGGCTGGTGAACGGGACGGTCTGCAGGGCGGCGGCCTTGGACCTGTCGAGGCCCAGGATTTTCAGGTAGGCGGCCGAGGTGGATCGCGCCTGCTCGGCCGTCTGCACCCGCAGCGTCGAGCCGCTCATCACCCCGGCGCGGTGGAACAGGCCCTGGCCGGACGGCATGCTCATCAGGATCGAGGTCTTGCCGCCGCCGCCGGACTGGCCGAACACCAGGACGCGGTCCGGATCGCCCCCGAAGGCGGCGGCGTTCTCGCGCACCCATTTGAGCGCGGCGACGATATCCATCATGCCGGCGACGCCGGAGTGTTCGTAGCCGGCCCCCCAGTCGGTGAGGTTGAGGTAGCCCAGCACGCCCAGGCGGTGGTTGAGGGTGATCACCACGCAGTCGCCGAACCGCGCCAGGTCCTCGCCGTCGTAGCCGGGCGAGTTGCCGCTGCCGCCGTAGAAGCCGCCGCCGTGGATGTGGACCACCACCGGCTTCTTGGCGTTGGGGTTCAGGGTCGAGGTCCACAGGTTCAGCACCAGGCAGTCCTCGCCCATGCCGCCGGGCTGGATGTCGAAGTGGATCAGGCCGGAGTAGGCGCGAGCCCGCGAGTTGGGCATCTGCGGCGCCACTTGGCCGTAGGCGAAGGCGTCCTTCACCCCGGCCCACTTCGGCGGCGGCTGCGGCGGGCGGAAGCGGTTCCGGCCGGAGGTGTCCGCGCCGTAGCGGATCCCCTTGAACATGCTGACCCCGCCAGAGGTCATGCCGCGCAGCCGGCCCTGGGCGGTCTCGACGACCGGGAAGATGTCCGCCTCGCCGGCCGCGCGGGCGGCGCCGGGGGCGAAGCCCAGGCCTGCGATGCCGGCCAGCAGGCCGCGCCGTGATGGTTGCATGGTCCCCGCCCTTGATTTTTCAAATCTTGGGTACGGAACTTAGGTCATTCCTTCCACGGGTGTCATCCCGCTTTCGCCTTTCCTTTCCCGCTCGCGGGAAAGGGGGACCGCCCGCCGAAGCCGGCGCAGGCCGGCTGACGAGCGGGGGGTGGAAAGGGCAAACCTCAGGCGCGGCGGATCGACCGGGCGGCTGATGGCGCACTGCCGGCCGCTCGCCCTTCCCACCGCTCGCTCTTCGCTGCGCTCGGCGAGCGGTCCCCCCTTCCCGCAACGCGGGAAGGGAAGACCCTGACGGATCTACGGCGCCTCGTTCGAGAACACGATGGTGCCCGACGCGCCGAACATGCCGCCGACGCCGTGGCTGACGCTGATCTTCGCGCCCGGCACCTGGGCGGGCGCCGTGCCGCGCATCTGCCGCACGCTCTCCTGCAGGGCGTACATGCCGTACATCCCGGAGTGCATGTAGGAGAGCCCGCCGCCGTTGGTGTTGAGCGGCAGCTTGCCGCCGATCGCGGTGTTCCGCTCCTTGATGAAGGCGGCCGCTT
>CBHTUE010000317.1:0-5295 GCA_966096115.1 uncultured Phenylobacterium sp. | reverse complement strand
GCGCTCTACAAGAAGAACGCCTCGATCTCCGGCGCCGAGGTCGGCTGCCAGGGCGAGGTGGGCGTCGCCTGCTCGATGGCCGCCGCCGGCCTCACCGCGGCGCTGGGCGCCTCCAACGCCCAGATCGAGAACGCCGCCGAGATCGCCATGGAGCACAATCTGGGCCTCACCTGCGATCCGATCGGCGGGCTGGTGCAGATCCCCTGCATCGAGCGCAACGCCATGGGCGCGGTGAAGGCCATCGACGCCTCGCGCCTCGCCATGCTGGGCGACGGCGAGCACACGGTCAGCCTGGACAAGGTCATCGCCACCATGAAGCGCACCGGCGAGGACATGAGCCACATCTACAAGGAAACCTCGCTTGGCGGCTTGGCCGTGAATCTGGCGGAATGCTGAGCGCTGTGTCGGAACTGGGCTGAAACGCACGTCCTCGGGAAGAGGCTGGGAGGCAGATGACGATGAACCGACGCCAGACCCTCTTCGGCGCCGCCAGTCTGGCGGCCGCCGGCCTCGTGGGCTGCGAAAGGAAACCCCGGATGTTCAGCGGCGACGGACTGGCGAAACTGGAGACGATGCTGAAGGACCACGTGGCCAAGGGCTCGGCGCCCGGCCTGGTAGCCCTGGTCGCCCGCGGCGCCGAGACCCACGCCTTCCCGATCGGCAAGACGGCCCTGGGTGACGCCCCGTCGGTGAAGCGCGACGCGATCTTCCGCCTGGCCTCGATGACCAAGCCGCTCACCGGCGTCGCCGCGATGATGCTGATCGAAGAAGGCAAGCTGACGCTGGACGAACCGGTCGACCGCCTGCTGCCGGAACTGGCCAACCGCCAGGTGCTGAAGCGCCTCGACGGACCACTGAACGAGACCGTTCCCGCCACCCGCTCGATCACCGTCGAAGACGTGCTCAGCTTCCGCCTGGGCTGGGGGATCGTCTTCGCCGAGGGCTATCCGATCCTGAAGGCCACCCAGGATCTCTACGGCTTCGGCATGCCCAACCCCGCCGGGACCATGACCCCCGACGAGTGGATGCAGCGCCTGGGCGCCCTGCCGCTGATGGCCCAGCCGGGCGAGCGCTGGCTCTACACCCTGGGCTCCGACGTGCTGGGTGTGCTGATCGCGCGGGCCGCCGGCCAGTCGCTGCCGGAGGTGTTCCAGGGCCGGATCCTCGGCCCGCTGGGCATGAACGACACCGCCTTCTACGTCCCGGACGACAAGGTCGACCGCCTGGTGACCGGCTACATGCCGCAGCCGGGCGGCAAGCTCGGTCTCTTCGACCCGCCGAACGGTATGTACGCCGATCCCCCGGCCTTCCCGGCCGGCGACTCGGGCCTGGTCTCCACCGCCGACGACTACGCCGCCTTCGCCCGCTTCCTGCGCACCGGCCTCGCCACGGACGGCATTCGGCTGCTGTCCGAAGCGTCGCTGAAGGCGATGAAGACCAACCACCTGACCCCGGCCCAGATCGACGGCGGCAAGGACATCCTGGGGCCCGGCCGCGGCTGGGGCTACGGTGTGGGCGTGTGGGTCGCGCCCAACCCCAACGGGATCGCGCCCGGGTCCTACGGCTGGGACGGCGGCTTCGGGACCTCCTGGTTCACCGACCCGGCCAAGGACCTGACGGCCATCCTCCTCACCCAGCGCGTCTTCGACGGCCCCGATCCGCCCCGGCTGCACAAGGACTTCTGGAAAGCCGCCTACGCCGCGCTCGCCTGACTCCAAACCACACCAAATATGATCGTCATCCCCCGGCTTGTCCGGGGGACCCATTGACACCCTCGGGGCAGAAATATCCCGGCGGCGGCGCTGCAGATCGCTCGGCAGCGAAGGTGTTCATGGGTCCCCCGCACAAGCCGGGGGATGACGTATCTTTAGATTTCAGCGTGTTGGTGCGGGGTGTGGGCCTCAGCCCTTCAGCGCCTTGTGCGTCTGGTCCCAGTACTGCCAGCCGGTGACCAGGGTGACCAGCGCGGCCACCCAGAACAGGCCGTGCGCCGCCCACTCGAAATACTCGCGAAGCACCGTGCCCTCCGGCAGGCTGAACGCGCCCCAGGCGGCCACGATCAGCTCCATGGCCAGCGCGGTCAGCTGCAGCGTCGTCTTCCACTTGGCCAGCAGGGTCACCGGCAGCTTCACGCCCTTGCTGGCGCCCACTTCGCGCAGCGCGCTGACCGTGAACTCGCGGAACAGGATCAGCCCGGCCGGCAGCACCACATAGGGCTGCGGCCCCAGCGCCAGCAGGCCCAGGATCGCGCCGCACACCAGCACCTTGTCGCCGATCGGATCCAGGATCGCGCCCCAGACGCTGACCGCGTCCAGCTTGCGCGCCAGCCAGCCGTCGAAGAAGTCGGTCACCGCCGCCAGCACGAAGGCGTAGACCGCCCACCGCTGCAGCGCGAACTGGGTGTCGGGCTCCAGCCGGTTGGAGAAATAGGGCACCGCCCCGGCCGCCGCCGCGAAGGCCACGAACATGAACAGCGCCATGAACAGGCGCGAGCCGGTGAGGATGTTCGGCAGTGACTTCATGCGGGAGGGAGCGTCCAAGGCTTAGCTTCGTTCCCGCAAGCTTAGCCGCTTCGCACCGCGGTCACACCGCTATTCGCCGCGTTCGTTGTTGCGCGGCCGCCCCTCCGCTAGCGTCCCACCCCAGATCACGCCCAGACCCAGGACCTCCGCATGACCCTCCGCAAGCTCGGCTCCACCGGCCTCCAGATCGGCCCGCTGGGCCTCGGCAGCGTCAACTTCTCCTGGCTCACCGACGAGAAGGACAGCTTCGCCGTCCTCGACGCCGCCTTCGAGCGCGGGATCAACTTCCTGGACACGGCCAACAACTACAACGCCGGCCAGACCGAGGCGCTGATCGGCCGCTGGTTCGCCCTGGGCGGCGGCCGTCGCGAGAAGACGGTGCTGGCGACCAAGGTCTATTCGCGCCCGATGGAGTGGGGCTCGCCCGATCCGGTAAAGCGGACCGGCGCGTGGGTCGGCCCCAACCAGCGCGGCCTCTCGGCCAAGCACATCCGCGAGGCCTGCGAGGCCAGCCTGAAGCGGCTCAACACCGACTACATCGACCTCTACCAGATGCACCACGTGGACCGGGACACCCGCTGGGAGGAGATCTGGCAGGCCATGGAGGTGCTCGTGGCGCAGGGCAAGGTGCTCTACGTGGGCTCGTCCAACTTCGCCGGCTGGCACATCGCCCAGGCCAACGAGAGCGCCCAGCGCCGCCACTTCCTGGGCCTGGCGTCCGAGCAGAGCGTCTACAACCTGATGAAGCGCACCGTGGAGCTGGAGGTGCTGCCCGCCTGCGCCGCCTACGGCATGGCCTTCCTGCCCTACAGCCCGCTCAACGGCGGGGCCCTGGGCGGCAAGCCCAAGGAGAACGAGCCCGGCCGCCGGTCCTACATCAAGGCCACGCCGCAGGTGGATGCGTTCCAGGCCCTCTGCGACCGACTCGGCCAGGCCCCGGCCGACGTCGCCCTATCGTGGCTGGCGAAGCAGCCGGGTGTGACCGCCCCGATCGTCGGCCCGCGGACCCTGGCGCAGTTCGAGGCCAACCTGGCGGCGCTGGACATCGCCTTGGACGACGCGACGTTGTCCGAACTGGACACCATCTTCCCCGGCCCCGGCGGCCCGGCGCCGGAGGCGTACGCCTGGTAGCGCCCGTCATCCCCCGGCTTGTCCGGGGGACCCATCGTGAGGCTCGCACGTGAGGTCGTGATCAACCGCAGCGTCGACGCTGAGCGAGATTGCAGACGTCTTGGCAGCCCAAGCATGGGTCCCCCGGACGAGCCGGGGGATGACGATCAATTGGGAGCGCCCTACGACCCCGCCGCCCGGCGCCGCAGTTCCAGGCCCAGCGCAGTTCCGCGGTGGAAGCCCTTCCACGTCGCCCCCGCGCCGCCGGGGCTGATCGCGCCGTAGCCTTTCGCCGCCGCCGGCCAGGTCCCGCCCCCGCCCAGCGCCACGTCGCTGTCCAGATAGGCCGCGCGGCTCTCGTCGCCCTTGGCGTAGCGGTCGAGGAAGGCGGTGATGAAGTGGGCGTTGATCCCCAGGATGCGGTCCTTGCGCCACACCGGGTCCTCGAACCACTGGAAGTCCCACAGCGCGCGGTTGGCCTGCGGCGGCGCCGGGACCAGGCCCAGGGCATGGCCGCCGTTCTGGTAGACCAACAGGTAGCGGGGGGCGTTCACCGCGCCGTCGAAGATCGGGACGATGCCGTCCTTGAAGCCGACCGTGGTGTCGGCGTCGCCGCCGATCAGCATCAGGGGGCTGCGCAGTCCCGCCAGGCCCTCGGCCCCCCAGGCGCTCATCCGCATGCCGGCCGGCGCGATCGCCACCACCGCCTTCAGCCCGGGGATCGCCAGTTCGCCCTGCCGCGCGCCGCCGCGGGCGAAGGGCGTCAGGTAGCCGCCCGGGACCATCGCCGCGGCCTTCGGGTCCAGGCTGGCGCCGCCCACGGTCAGGACGCCGTATCCGCCCATCGAGTAGCCCACCAGCGCCACCCGCGACGCGTCCGCCCCGACCAGCGTCGGATCGCCGGCGCGGATGCGCGCGCCCAGCGTCCGCGCCACGAAGGCTATGTCCAGCGGCCGGCGCATCACCGGCCCGGGGAACCCGCGCGAGTTGGAATAGTCCGGATCGCCGTGGCCGATGGCGGCGACCACATAGCCCTTGGACGCCAGGGCCTCGCCCAGCCAGCTCATCACCGCCGGGGTGTTGGCGTAGCCGTGCGAGACGATCACCAGCGGAAAGCCGCCCCTGACCGCCGGTGCGTCGCGCACCGCCAGGCCGGGGATCGTGAAGGCGACCAGGCTGCCGGGCCGCTCGCCGGACAGCTCGGTCCGGTAGACGACGGCCTTCGCACCGGCGGCGGGTCGCGCCGGGTACCAGATCTCGACCGGCAGCCGGCGGTCCTTCAGCGGCGCCGCGCCCTTGGCGGCCGCGGGGTCCAGCACGTCCGGCTGGGCGGCCTGGGTCAGGACAATCGTGTGGACGCCGACCTTGTACGGTCCGAGCGCGGCCAGCTCCGGCGCATCCGGCGTCGGCTGCGCCGGCGCGGCCAGCGCGCCCCCGGCGAGGCAGACAGCGGCGGCGAGGACGCCCAAGACCCGGATCATGCAGCCAACCCCACTCACCCCACACGCCGCCCCATAAGACACGTCATCCCCCGGCTTGTCCGGGGGACCCATGCATCCGCCACGAGTAAGTTAGCGATATCCCACCGCGCCGCCGCCGCGGTCGATCACGATCTCACGGGCGAGCTTCACGCTGGGTCCCCCGGACAAGCCGGGGGATGACG
>CBHTUE010000316.1:0-5310 GCA_966096115.1 uncultured Phenylobacterium sp. | reverse complement strand
CGCCGCCCACGTCGGCGCCCTTGGTGAAGATGCCGCCGCCCAGACGGGCGAAGATCGAGATCAGCGAGGCGCCGAAGCCCAGGCAGGTCAGGCCGGTGACGACCTCACGGGCATCGGCGCTGAAGCCCATCATCTGGGTCAGCACAAAGTAGTAGCCCGCGACGCCGATCAGGGCGAAGCCTGCCACCAGCAGGCCGGTGATGGCGCCGGAGGTGAAGGCCAGGTTCAGGCCCTTCGCCAGGCTTTCCGAGGCGGCCTGGGCGGTCCGCACGTTGGCGCGGACCGAGATCAGCATGCCGGCGAAGCCGGCGGCGCCCGAGAGCACCGCGCCGATCAGGAAGCCGACCGGCTGTTCCCAGCTGCGGAACAGCAGCGCCAGCGCGATCAGCACGACGACGCCGACGATCGAGATGGCCGTATACTGGCGCCGCAGATAGGCCTGCGCGCCTTCCTGGATGGCCGCCGCGATTTCCTGCATGCGGGCGTTCCCCGGAGACGCGCGCAACAGCGTCGCGGTCCGGGCGGCGGCGTAGAGGACGGCGAGCGCCCCTGCGACGATCACCGCCAAAAGCATTGAACTCATGAGTAGCGCACCCCTTTGCGATAGCGCGGAGGGGGACCCGGCCGGCCGCCGACATTGGCAAGCCCCGCCGGAACGTCCCGTCCTTGAAGTTTCCCCAACTCGGCGCGCAAGGCTGCGCCCCGAAAGACGGGCCGGAAACTACTCAAGTTTTACCATGTGGCGCAACCGGCGCCCCGGCGTCACGCCCAAGGAGGGCGATTGGCCTCAGGTCCTGGGGGTGCTGATCCGCCGCCGCGGGGCCTGCGAGGTGACCACGACCGAGGTCACCTGGCCGGGGCCGACGATGCGCACGACCTCCTGCTTCAGGGCCGCCGTCAGCTTCACGGTGTCGATCTTGCTGAGGTCGGACGGCAGGGTGAAGGGCGTCCGATGGCCCAGCCGCACTAGGGCGTCGCGGAAGTACGGCTCCTTCTCGCGCAGCTTCGAGGCGTTGGCGAGACTGGTCAGATTGATGCGGACATAGACGAAGACGTAGTTCACCAGCACCCGGTTGGAGACGATCGGCAGGCCGACCGGCTGCAGGTCGACGTACTGGCCGACGTCGCCCTTCTCGTCCTTCCCCTTCTTCTCCTCCGCGGCGAGCGCAGGGGAAGCCGCGCTGAGCGCGACGGCGGCGACGAGGAGGGTTCGGCGGTCCATGGCGGCACGATCCGCCGAATCGGTTGCCGCAAGGTTGCCGCGCAAACTGCGCCGCCTGCCGCAAGCCGCCCCGGCACGGGGCGTTGCATGGCTAGGCTTGGCGAACGGTGATACAATTCGCGTCAATGACATAAGGGAGGAGCGGAGCATGTCTCCGACCCGTCGCAATACCGCCCTGGGCCTGCTGGCCGCCGCCGCGGGAGCGTCCGCCGCCGGCAGGGCATTGGCCCAGCCCCCTGCCCCAGTCGAAGGCGCCGCCGCCGACATCGAACTGCCCGACGAAGAGGGGCCGCCGACCACCCTGGACACGACCCAGGACCGCAACGAGCACATGCTGGCCCCGGTGACGATCAACGGCCAGGGCCCATTCAACTTCCTGCTGGATACCGGCGCCAACATCAGCTGCGTCTCGAATCGGCTGATGCAGCGGCTGTCCCTGAAGTCGGGCGGCGACATGGCCCCGGTGCACACCGTCGTCGGCGTCAAGAACCGGCCGATGGTGACCCTGGACCAGCTGCAGGTGGGTCCGCGCAACCGGCGCAACGTCCGCGCCCCGTCCCTGCCGATCGCCGGCATGGAGGTCGACGGCGTCCTGGGCGTCGACTGGCTGAAGGGCCAGCGCCTGGAGCTGGATTTCAAGGGCAAGAAGCTGGAGATCGTGCGCTCGCGCACGGACGTCGACGAGCCGGGCCGGGTGGTCGTGGTGCCGGCGCGCCGCCGCCACGGCCAGCTGACGATCGTGGACGCCGACCTGAGCGGCAAGCGGATCAGCGCCATCATCGACTCGGGCGCCCAGGGCAGCCTCTGCAACAAGAAGCTCCGCGACATCGTCCACGCCGCCGAGGTCAAGAAGGGCGAGACCCAGCCGCCGCGCTATGTGCGTATGGAGACCCTGGCGGGCGAGGCCTTCACCGGCGAATCGATCTTCCTGCCGTTCCTGCGCCTGGGCGGCCTGCACCTGGGCAACGTGCCGGTGACCTACGCCGACATGCACGTCTTCGACATCTGGGGCCTGAAGGACACCCCGGCCCTGGTGATCGGCATGGACCTGCTGGCCCAGTTCGAGGAGGTCGCCCTGGACTTCGGGCGATCGCAGGTGCGGTTCGCTTACACCTGAGTCTCGTCATCTCGCGGCTTGTCCGCGGAATGACGATATCCTAGTCCGGATGATCCGCCGCGCTCGCCGGGGCCACGTGGGGCGGGAAGAGGTCGGCCATCGGCTCGTACTTCGCCCGGGCGCGCGCCAGCCGGTTGCGCATGTCGGCCAGCGCCTCGGGGTTGAGGGCGGCGACGCTGTAGTTTTCGCCGGGGTCGACATCCATGTCGAACAGCAGCGGCAGCTGATCCAAGGGTACGTCGTAGACGCGGTAGTAGGAGCGCGCGACCAGCTTCCAGCGCGCGGTGCGCAGGCCGGCCACGTGATTGTTGTTGAACAGCAGGATCTCCTCGTGCGGCGAGCCCTCGCCCGTCGTCAGCATCCCTGAGATGTCGCGGCCGTCCAGCTCGACACCTTCCGGCGCCGGCAAGCCCGCCAGGCTCAGGATCGTCGGCAGGAGATCGAGGTTGCTGGCCAGGCCGCCGGCGACGAGCCCGGCGGGGATGCGTCCCGGCTGACGGGCGACAAAGGGCACGCGGAACCCACCGTCCCAGGCGGAGCCGCCCTTGCGGTCGCGGAACGGGCCGGACGAACCCTCGAACCAGGGGCCGTTGTCGGAGGTGAAGACCACCAGGGTGTCCTCGTCCAGACCCAGGTCCTTCAGCCGCGCCAGCAGGCGGCCGACGTTGCGGTCGATCTCCTCGACGACCTCGCCGTAGTCGCCGGCCGGCGAGCCGGTCAGGTCGTCGGGGTTCGGGCGCAGCGGCACGTGCGGCGCGGTCAGCGCCAGCAGCACGAAGAACGGCCGGTCCCGGTTGGCCTCGGCGAAGGCCATCGTCTGCTCGAAGAAGCGCTGGGTCAGCTTCGGCAGGTCGACGCGGCCCTCGTGCTGGGTGAGGTCTGTCCCCTGCCCCTCGTAGAGCGACAGTGGCCGCATGTCGTGGCTGTACGGCAGGCCGTAGAAGACGTCGAAGCCCTGCACCGCGGGCGGCCAGTGCGGCGCGACGTGCCCCAGGTGCCACTTGCCGACGAGCGCGGTGGCGTAGTCCGGTTTCAGCGCCTTGGGGATCGTCACCGCGTCGGGGGGCAGGCCGGTGGTGTCGGCCGGCTGGATCACCTCGTGCGCCAGGCCGGAGCGGATGGCGTAGCGGCCGGTCAGCAGGCCCGCCCGCGACGGCGTGCAGACATTGGCCGAGGCGTAGAAGTCGGTCAGCCGCACGCCCTCGGCGGCCATCCGGTCGATGTGGGGCGTGCGGATGTGGCGGCCGCCGTCACAGCCGATGTCGCCGTAGCCCAGGTCGTCGGCGAGGATCACGATCACGTTGGGCTGGCGCATCCGGCGACCCTAACGCGCCGCGGCCATCCGCCAAGCCTCTAGACCGGATGCAGGGCCCGGTTCTCCGCCCGGATGCGGACCGTCAGGATGGCCGCATTGGCGAGCGAGAAGACCAGCGCGTAGCCCCACAGGCCAAAGACCAACGGCAGGACGAGTATCTCGCCCGCCACAACCAGATAGTTGGGGTGCGGCAGGACGCGGTAAGGACCGCGCCTCACCAGCGTCTCACCGGGCAGGGTGATGATGCGCGTCGTCCATCGCGAGCCCAGCGACAGGAGAGTCCAGGCGCGCAGGCCCTGCAGCACCACGTAGACGGCCAGCCAGCCCATCTCGACCGACCGATGCCGGGCCAGCGCCCACAGCCCGGCCAACCAGCAGGCGTGTAGAGCCACGATCAAGGGGTAGTGGCCAGGTGCGTGTTCGATCCCGCCCCGGGCCAGCAGCCGCGCCGTGTTGCGCCGCGCCAGCACCAGCTCGCCGAGGCGCTGCGCGGTCACGAACCCCAGGATAAGGAGCGGCAAGATCATGCCGCGCGCAGCATCACGGTGCTGGCGGTGAAGCCCGGCCCGAGGGCGGTGACGACCGACCGGGTCGGGAGGCCGCGGCGCCGCGCGCGGTCGAGCACATGGAGGACGGTCGGCGCGGACATGTTGCCATGGTCAGCCAGCACATCGCGCTCCAGGTCCAGCGCGCCCTGCCCTAGCTCCAGCGACGCCTCCAGCGCCTCGATCACCTTCACGCCGCCGGGGTGGCAGATGAAGCGGTCCACATCGCCCACGGTCAGGTTCTGGCTCGCCAGCATGGCATCCATGGCGGGCCGAAAGTGTTTGCGCGCGAACGGCGGGATGGCCTGGGCGAAGATCACTCCGAGGCCCGTCGGATCGACCCGCCAACCCATGGTGTCCAACGTATCCGGCCAGGTGTGCTCGGCGGCGCCGTCTGCGACCGCGAACCCGCCCTCGCCGGCCTGCATCACGCAGGCGGCCGCGCCGTCCCCGAACAGGGCGGTCGCGACGATGTCGGCCTTGGACGGCTCGTCCATGCGGAAGGCCAGTGAACAGAGCTCCACGCACACAAACAGCACGACGGCGCCTGGTTCCGCCCTCGCCAAGCGGGAGGCGAGCGCCAGGCCGGTGGCGCCGCCGGCGCAACCCAGGCCGAAGACCGGCACGCGGGCCGTGTCCGGCCGGAACCCCAGGCGTCCCATGGCGCGAGCCTCAAGGCTGGGCGTGGCGATTCCGGTGGACGAGACGGTCACGACGATATCGACCTGCGCCCCGGTCAGGCCGGCCTCTGCCAGCGCGCCCTCGGCGGCCTGAGCGAACAGGTCGACGCCGGCGTCCAGATAGACCGCCGTCCGCTCGGGCCAGCCGCGAGGCTCCAGGTACCACTCGATCGGCATCGCCGACTGACGCGTGCGGATGCCCGTGGTGCGGAACACCGGGGCCATACGCGCATAGCCCGGGAAGCGTGACTCGAAGAGGGTGCGAGCAACCTCCGCCACGGCATCCTGCGGCAGGTCGTGGGGCGGGCGCGCCGTCGCGAGGGCCATCAGCCCGACGGGAGAATTCATTGCGGCTCCAATGCCAAGAGGCCGACCGAACACCTCGCGGCGGCGCCGGTTCCGCCTGCGAAGCCTTCGCACCGAGGACGCAT
>CBHTUE010000315.1:0-5316 GCA_966096115.1 uncultured Phenylobacterium sp. | reverse complement strand
TCGTCGGTCAGCTCGACCCAGTGGGGGCTGGTCTCCGAGAGGACCACCTTGCCCTTGCCGGTGACCGGATCGACGGCCAGCAGATCCAGGCGGCGCTGGTCGCGGCTCTCGCGCTGGACGTAGAGGGTCTTGCCGTCCTTCGACCAGTTTACCCGGGCCAGGTAGATGTCGGGGTTGTCGCCCAGGTCGACCTTGGTGCGGGCGCCGCCCAGGGCCTGGACGTAGAGGTCTACCTTGGCGTTCGGACGACCGGGGCGGGGATAGCGCTGCGGCACGACCCTGGCCCCGGTCGCATTCACCTCGGGGCGCTCCACGACATCGACGCCGGTCTGGTCGACGAAGGCGATGGCGATCGCGCTGTCGTCGGGGCTCCACCAGTAGCCGGTGTGGCGATCCATTTCCTCCTGGGCGATGAACTCGGCCGTGCCCCAGCTTTTCAGCTCGGTTCCGCCCTCGGTGAGCGCGCGCTCGGCGCCGCCGGCGCTGGGCACGATGTAGAGGTTGTCGTCGCGCACGAAGGACACGAAGCCGCCCCTGGGCGAGACCTTGGCGTCGATCTCGTCGGCCGGGCTCTTGGTCAGCTGGCGGGCCTGGCCGGCGGCCACGTCATAGACCCACAGGTCGCCCTCGACCGGCGCCAGGATCAGCTTGCCCTGGCTGTCCCACTCGTAGTCGACAACGCCGCGGGTGGAGACGCCGGCCCGTTCGCGGCGCGCCTTCTCGGCCTCGGAGAGTTCGCGGTTCTCCGGCGCCAGCTTCTTGCCGTCGAGCAGCATGCGCGGCTCGCCGCCGGCGACGTCGGCGATCCATAGGTCGGTGACCAGGAGGTCGTCGGCGCGAGTCTTGATGTAGGTCACCGCCTTGCCGTCGGGCGACAGCTTGACGCCGCGGGCGCGTGGGCCGGAGAGGTCGGGACTGTCGAAGACCCGTTGCGGGGGAAGCTTTTCAGCCATGGCGGGAAGGGCGACCAGAAGGGCCGCGAGCGCGGCGGCGGCGAGTTTCATGGCGGCTGTTGAACAGGGTTGAAACGCGGTTGGCAATCCGGCTGGCGCGGCCGTGCGGCAAGATGCGGCGTGCGGTCGGCCGGGCGGTCTCCGGGGCGTCCGCGATGGGGAGGATGACCATGCGGACCCTGGCCTTCGCGCTGCTGCTGGCCGCGCTCGCGGCGACCACGCCGGCCGCCGCCCAGCCCGCGAACCCGCCGCCGCCGGCGCCCGCCGGGCCGCACGCGCCCTACACGCTGGAGACGCCGATCGAGACCCTGATGGCCGACCCCGTCACCCTGGCCTGGCTGGACAAGCATTTCCCCGGCCTGACCGAGCGGCTGCGCGACCCGGAGGTGGCGACCATCTTCGCCGGCTCCAGCATCGACGACATGGCCAAGGACCCCGACCACGGCCGCGCGCTGACGCCCGAGGTGATGGCGAAGCTGAAGGTGTCGCTGGAGCAGGCGCAGGCGGCCGCGCCCGCGACCTAAGCACCACCCGTCTTGAACCCGGGCGCCCTTCGTGCGACGTCCCGGCCATGAGCGACGAGACCCTTCCGACCCTGCCCGACCGGCTGAGCGTCGACCCCAACAGCCCGTACTATGACGAGGCGGTCCTGCAACGGAACGTCGGCATCCGGTTCAAGGGCCAGGACAAGACCAACGTCGAGGAATACTGCGTCAGCGAAGGCTGGGTGCGGCTGTCCGTCGGCAACTCCAAGGACCGCCACGGCAATCCCCTGACCATGAAGCTGCAGGGTCCGGTGGAGCCGTACTTCCGCGAGGGGTAGGCTTCTGTGACGGACCGGCGACCGCGAGGTCACATCGCGGGCGCCGCGCGGGCTCCATCCTGCGGCAGATGCGTGTCCGGATCGCCACACACGGCGCAACACTTCAGGTCGACGGGGCTGTAACCAACCGCCGCGCGCGGCATTGCGGCGGGCCTCGGCCTTGCGCCCGAACGCCAAGAATATCTTGTGACGACAAACCCTTAGGGCCGCGGCCAGGTCGCCGAGGCGACCGGTCCTGTGAGCGGCCTTCATGTATCTGTTGAGGCGATCTCCCTAAGCGCCCTGTAACCGCAACCCTACACCTCCGCCAGCAGCGGCCTGGGGAGCGCCGTCCGCGTGACCGCCCCTCATCACCTGTGACCGCTGGAACGCACGCATGCCGCCGGCGCCTGGGCCGGGCGGTCACTGGAGGGGTAGGACTTGAAGACTTCGATGCGCCAGCGGCTGCTGGCTTCGTCTGTCATGGCCGGCGCGCTCTGCGCCACCGTCTGGGCCGACACGGCCGCCGCGCAGGCCGCCGAAAACAGCACCGAGGTCGGCGAGATCGTCGTCACCGGTTCGCGCATCCGCCGCGATACCTTCAACGCGCCGACCGCGCTGTCGGTGGTGACTGCCGAGGCGATCCGCGAGTCGGGCAACACCTCGGTCGGCGAGCTGCTGCTGGAGCAGCCGATCATCAACCCGAACACCAACTCGCAGAATTCGTCCTCGACGCTGTTCCTGGCGGGCCAGACCCGCGCGGACATCCGCGGCCTGGGCGCGGCGCGGACCCTGGTGCTGATGGACGGCCGGCGCCTGCCGTTCTCCGACGCGTCGTCACCGGCGGTGGACCTGAACACCATCCCGTCGCTGCAGATCGAGCGGGTGGAGACGATCGCGGGCGGCGCCTCGGCGGTCTATGGCTCGGAAGCCATCTCCGGCGTGGTCAATTTCATCATGAAGAAGAAGCAGGAGGGCCTCGACCTGGACCTGCAGGCCGGCATCAGCGAGGAGGGCGACGGCGAGGAGGGCCGCTACGGCTTCAACTGGGGCAAGACGTTCCTCGACGACAAGCTCTCGTTCCTGATCGGCGGCGAGTACGCCAGCCAGGGCAAGATCATGCAGAAGGACCGCGACTGGGCCTTCCCGGGCATCGTGCGCAACACCCTGCTGAACCCGCAGCCGGTGATCCCGCGCGGCAATTCCAACACCTCGCCCTTCGCCTCGTTCAACCTGCGCAACTCCAACACGCTGTCGACCGACACGGTGCTGGGCGGCCTCCTGGTGACGCGTGACGTGCGCGACAACGGCGCCTCGATCGCCCGCGTGGCGGCCAACTGCGCCACCGGCTCGGTGCAGCCCACCTGCATGGACCCGGCCCTGTTCAACAGCGCGATCTACAACGCCCTGCAGGGCAAGAGCGACCGCGCGGTGATGCGCACCTACATCGACTACAAGATCACCGAGAGCTGGCACACGTTCATCGACGCCAGCTACGTCAAGGCTAACGGCTACGGCATCTTCCAGCCGGCGTTCTCCAACGCCGCCGGCGGCGGGACCATGCCGGTGACCCTGAAGGGCGACAACGCCTTCCTGAACGGGCCGGGCACGGCGGCCGCCACCCTACGGGCGATCTGGACCGCGCCGGCGACGGCGGGCGGCGTGCCCGTGCCGTTCGCCACCCGCGGCGGCGGCCTGACCCTGACCTCGGCCTCCACGGCCAATGTCGGGAAGTTCTGGCAGGAGTTCGGCAACCGCGACGTCAAGACCGAGCGCGAGCAGTGGCGCGTTGCGGGCGGCTTCGCCGGCAAGTTCCAGACCTTCGGCCGCGACGTGAACGTCGACGGCTACGCCCAGTATTCGCGCCTGGACGGCGCGACGATCTCGTACAACGAGCCGAACGTGCAGCGGGTGCAGCAAGCGACCGACGCCATCCTGGTGAACGGCCAGGTGGTCTGCCGCGACGTGGCGGCCCGCGCGGCCGGCTGCGTGCCCTGGGATCTGGTCAACGGCGCGTCGCGCGAGGCGATCAACTGGGCCAACGGGGTGTCGTCGACCGACTCCAAGGTCACCCAGACGGTAGCCGGCATCAACTTCGCCTTCGACGTGTTCGACCTGCCCGCCGGCCCGCTGGGCGTGGCGTTCGGCGGCGAGTACCGCAAGGAAACCAGCGCCTTCGCCCAGGACGCCATCGGCGCGTCAGGGGCCCTGTTCATCAACTCGATCGGCACGCGGTCGGGCGAGTACAACGTCAAGGAGATCTACGGCGAGGCGCGGATCCCGATCCTGAAGGACCTGCCGTTCGCCGAGGAGCTGACGGTGGAGATCGCCGGCCGGGCCTCGGACTATTCGACCATCCACGGCACCGACCAGTACCGCCTGGCCGCCACCTGGGCTCCGGTGAAGGACATCCGCTTCCGGGCGACCCAGTCCACCGCCGTGCGGGCGCCGAACATCGTCGAGCTGTTCGCGCCGCAGAGCCGCAACTTCACGACCGCGGCCACCGACCCCTGCGAGTCGGCGGTGTTCGCCGGCGCCACGGCAGCCCAGAAGGCGGCGCGCATGGTGACCTGCGCGGCGGCGATCCCGGGCTGGAATCCGGCGACCTTCCAGTCGAACTTCGGCCCCAACCGCCCGTCGCTGCCGCTGCTGGTCGGGGGCAACCCCAGCCTGGGCGCCGAGACGGCGCACACCTACGAGTACGGCGTGGTGATCCAGCCGCGCTGGGTTCCGGGGCTGCAGATCTCGGTGGACTACTTCAAGTACAACCTGCGCAACGGGGTGGGCACGATCCCGATCAACACCCTGTTCCAGAACCTCTGCTACGACGCCACGACGCCCTATGCGTCCAACCCGTTCTGCGCGCTGATCCAGCGTGACCCGACCGGGACCAACGGCGGCGCGGTGGTCGGGGGCGTGATCCAGACGATCCTGACCAACCAGAACGTCGCCTCGACCAAGGTCGAGGGCTACGACTATTCGGTGGCCTACGGCTTCCACACGCAGGATGTGCTGGGCAAGGACTACGGCGACATCGCGCTGCGACTGGACGCCACCTGGATGTATCAGTTCTCCACCCAGGGTCTGCCCAATCAGGCCTACACGCAGCTCGCCAACAGCATCAACAACGGCCTGCCGGAGTGGAAGGCGAACGGGTCGTTCCGCTGGAGCTACGACAAGTATTCGGTGACCTGGCAGACGATCTATTTCGGCTCGATGATCTCGAACAACGCCCTGCAGCCCAACCAGCTCGCCCCCTACAAGACCGGCGACTATTTCCGCCACGACCTGCGCGCGACCTACAAGTTCAACGACGAGATGACGTTCCGAGCCGGGGTCATCAACCTGTTCGACAAGCACCCGCCGGCCCTGCCCGAGACCTTCACCGGGACCGGCGTGGGCGCCTCGCAGTACGACAACCGCGGCCGCTTCTTCTTCGTCGGCGCCGGGATGCAGTTCTAGGCCGGGAGGGCCTGCTCGGCGCCGCCGCCTCTCCCCCGCGAAGCGAGAGGGAGCAACCGTGTTTAGGGGGTGATGCCGCGCCAGGGTGCTTGCTCGGCC
>CBHTUE010000314.1:0-5362 GCA_966096115.1 uncultured Phenylobacterium sp. | reverse complement strand
ATGACGAGCGACCCTTAGTTCGCGCCTTCGAGCAGCCGGCGCGCGATGACCTGCGCCTGGATCTCGCCGGCGCCTTCGAAGATGTTGAGGATGCGCGCGTCGGCCAGCACCCGGCTGATCGGCTGTTCCGTCGCGAACCCCGTGCCGCCGTGGATCTGCACCGCGTTGTCGGCCGCCGCCCAGGCGATGCGCGCGGCGGTCAGCTTGGCCATGCCGGCCTCTAGGTCGCAGCGCCGGCCCTCGTCCTTCGCCCGGGCCGCGAACCACGCCAAGCGCCGCGCGCCCAGGATCTCGGCGGCCATCATCGCCAGCTTGTTGGCCACCCGCGGGAAGTTCGCCAGCGGCTCGCCGAACTGGCGCCGCTGCAGGGCGTAGTCCAGCGCCAGGTCCAGCGCGTTCTGCGCCACGCCGATGGCGCGGGCAGCGGTCTGGATGCGGGCGCTCTCGAAGGTGGCCATCAGCTGGGCGAAGCCCTGGCCCTCCTGTCCGCCCAGCAGCGCCGCGTGCGGCACCTCGAAGCCGTCGAAGGCGATCTCGTACTCCTGCATGCCGCGATAGCCGATCACCCCGATCTCGCCGCCGCTCATGCCGGGGGCAGGGAACGGGTTGCCGGCGACGCCGCGCGGCTTCTGCGCCAGGAACATCGACAGGCCGCGGTGGTCCTTCTTCGCCGGATCGGTGCGCACCAGCAGCGTCATCAGGTCGGCCCGGGCGGCATGGGTGATCCAGGTCTTGGCGCCGTAGATCTTCCAGGTGTCGCCCTCGCGCACCGCGCGCGTGCGCAGCGACCCGAGGTCCGACCCCGCCTCCGGCTCGGTGAACACCGCCGTCGGGATGATCTTGCCCGAGGTGATCCCCGGCAGCAGGCCCGCCCGCTGGTCGCTGGTCCCGTGCGCCAGGATCAGCTCGGCGGCGATCTCCGAGCGGGTGCCCAGCGAGCCGGTTCCGATCCAGCCGCGCGACAGCGCCTCGGAGACCACGCACATCGCCACCTTGCCCAGACCCGAGCCGCCCCACTCCTCCGGCGCCGTCAGCCCGAACACGCCCAGGTCGCCCAGCTCTTCCAGCAGCGACAGCGGGATCAGCTCGTCGCGCAGGTGCCAGCCGTGGGCGAAGGGGATGATCTTCTCCCGCGTGAAGCCGTGGAACTGGTCGCGCACCGCCTCCAGCGTCTCGTCCAGGCCGCTGGCCTCCAGCGAGGACTGGCCCCGCGCCCGATCCAGCAGCTCGACGATCCGCAGCTTCGCGGCCTGCGAGGCCCCCGGCCGCAGGCGTCCGATCAGGTGGCTCATCCGTTCCGCCGGATGGAACACGTCCGCCGGCCGGAAGATCTCCCCCTGGTTCATCGGCAGCCCGCCGACCAGCTGGCTGAGATACTCGTGCGCCAGCAGCTGCGCCGGCAACGCCTCGGCCTCGCCGAACCGCCCTTCCGCCGCCAGCGCCCGCGCCCAGGCCGCGGTCTGGCGCAGCGTCTCGGCATAGGCCGCCGCCCAGGCCAGCCCGTGGGCCACGTGCTGCTCGGCGTCCAGCGTCGCGCGGTCCGGCCGCCCGTCCTTACAGACCCGTCCGGCGATCGAGCCCGTCATGGCGGTCACCAGGCCGGCGGCTTCATCCGCGGCGCGGTCCAGTAATTCGACGAGGTCGGGGACGATCAGACTCATGAGCCCTGTTATGGCAGCTTGCCTCGCCTGCGGTCATTCCGCTTTCTAGGCGTCCGCAAAAATGAGGAAGCGCCGACCATGCTCGTCGTCCATCACCTGAACAATTCCCGCTCGCAGCGCATCCTGTGGCTGCTGGAGGAACTGGGCGCACCCTACGAGATCAAGCACTACCAGCGCGACGCGGTCACCAACCTGGCCCCGCCGGAACTGACGGCGGTGAACCGGCTGGGCAAGTCGCCGGTGATCACCGACGGCGACCTCACCATCATCGAGTCCGGCGCGATCGTCGACTACATCCAGCGCACCTACGGGAACGGCCGCCTGGCGCCGAAGATCGGCACGCCCGACTACGAAGCCTATAACCAGTGGCTGCACTATTCCGAGGGCTCGGCGATGCTGCCGATCATGCTGGCGCTCTATGTCGGCCGCCTGGGCGAGGCCGGCGAACCGCTCCGGCCGCGCATCGAGAGCGAGACGGCCAATCACCTGGGCTACGTCGAGGCCGCGCTGGCCGGCCGCGACTGGCTGGTCGGGAACGACCTCACCGCCGCCGACGTGCAGATGAGCTTCGTGGGCGAGATCGCCCGCGCGCAGCGCGCCGCGGAGTATCCGAACATCGTGGCCTGGGTCGACCGCTTCCAAGCCCGCCCGGCCTACAAGCGCGCGCTCGAAAAGGGCGGGCCGTACAACTTCGCGCCGCGGAGCTGATGCAGCCCAGTCGCTCCCCCGCTGGGGGAGCTGTCCGCGAAGCGGACTGAGGGGGTCCGCTCAGAACGCGCCGCCGCACGCCGTTCCGACCGTCGTGGAGGACCCCCTCCGTCGCCTTCGGCGACACCTCCCCCAAAGGGGGAGGACTGCCGCCGCTTCATTCGAACGGCGGGAAGTCGTCCTCGTCCAGCAGGCCGTCCAGGAAGTCGAACACCACGGCCTTCAGCGACGCGTGCGGGATGGCCGAGAAGTGGTCGCAGCCCTGCAGCGTCTTGCCCTTGCCCAGCGGGAACACCCGCGCCAGCGCCTCCGGGTCGCCGGCGAGGTCGTCGCCCTCGCCCGCCACCACCAGCACCGGCATGTCCAGCCGTCCCAGCGCCGCGCGGTCGAGGGCCGGGCTGGCCGCCTGCGAGAACGCCGCCAGCGCCTGGCGGTCCTCGCCCTGTTCGTCGGCGAACTGGCGGAAGCTCTTCAGGAACTCGGTCTTGATGCTCTCCGGGTCCTCGGCGGCCATGGCCGTCACGATGGTCTCGCCGTTCTCCGTCGCCCGCGGCGGGTCGAACAGCTTTCCGCCCACGCCGCCCAGCATCAGGTTGTTCACCCGCTCCGGCGCGTCGATGGCGATCTGCATCGCCGTGCGCGTGCCCATGGAATAGCCCAGAACCTCACAGCGCTTGGTCACGCCCAGGTGGTCCAGCAGCGCCAGCGCGTCCGCCGCCAGTTTCTCGCGGCCATAGTCCGCCGGATCGTGGCTGCGCATGCTCTCGCCGTGGCCGCGCTGGTCCAGGGCGATCACCCGGAAGCCGCGCCGCGACAGGGCCGTGTACCAGCCGGTCCGCTCCCAGCCCTCCTTGCGGTTCGACGAGAACCCGTGGAGGAGCAGGAACGTCCGCTGGGCAGGTCCCTGCGGGGCGATGTCGTCATAGGCGATGGTGACGCCGTTCAAGGTCGCGCTTGGCATGGCGCGAACCCTATGGTCACGGCGCCTCGCCCGTCCACTCCCAGTGCCAGGGCTCGAAGGGGTAGTTCACGAAGCCGAACCGCCCCGCGTTGGCCAGCAGCCAGCGGTAGGTCGCCGTGCGGGTCATGTAGAGCCGGTTCGGATCGGCCGAGGAATCCACCGTGAACCCCGGCGCGTGGCCCACGTCGATGTCGGCCGCCAGCCCCGTGCGATGCGCCGAGCAGCGGGCGCGCACGATCCCGTCGCAGTTGCCGTCGGCCTGGCAGCGGGCGGCGTCGGCGGCCGGGCTGCGGTAGCCCGAGAAGATGGTCAGCAGCTGCGGATCGGCCGCCGCCTCCGGCACCTCCGCGCGCGCGGCCGCCACCATGCGGCGGTAGGCGTCCAGCGCGCGCGGCCGCATCCACACCTGCTTCTCGCCATAGCCCTCGGAGAGCTTGGCCGCGGTGATCAGGTCCGGCGTCCCGGGACAGACGCCCAGCGCCGTGACGCGGACGAACTCCCGGCGCGTCTGCGCCACGCTCTTCATCGCCAGGAACAGCGGCTCGGTCAGCACGCCGGCCTCGCCCTGGCCGCCCAGCCCGTTGGCCCGTTGCCACGACGCCAGCGCCGCGGCGAAGCCCTCGCTGTTGGCCGGGCAGCCGGTGCGGATCTCGTGCTGGATCAGCGGGGCATAGATCTGCCAGCCTGTCTCCTGGCGGCCGAACGGCGCCCAGGCCAGGTACTCCAGCGAATTGGCGTTGGCCTGCGCCGCGTCCGTCCAGCCGGGGCTGCGGCAGTCGGTGCTCACCGGCTGGGGCGTGCTGGGCGGCTGTTCCGGCGACAGAGGCCCCACGTCCTGCGCGGCGCTGCCGGGCGGCGCCTGCACGGCGCTCAGCGGCGAGCAGCCGGTCACCCGCGCCACCAGCAGCAGCAACAGCACCGTGGCGGCGGCCGAAGCCCCCAGGAACCCTCTGACGTCTCGAAGCTTCATCATCCCACCGCGCAGCAACGCGCGGGGAAACGCCGAGGTCCAGCATGAAGTTCGCCCGCGCCCTCCTGATTTGCGCCGCTCCCCTGGCGCTCGGCGCATGCGATATCCGCGCCGACCAGGGCCAGGCTGTCCGATCGGTCGCGCCGCCGCTGCCGGCCGAGCAGGCGGCCGTCGCGCCGCCGGTGCTGGACATCCCTCCCGTCGCGCCGTCGGCCTCGCCGGTCGCCCAGCCCGTCGACCAGGCCGCCTGGGCCGAGGCGCCGGCCACGCCGCAGGCGCGCCGCGACATGCTGATCCGCGCCCAGGTGCTGCTGGACCGCGCCCACGTCTCGCCGGGCGTCATCGACGGCAAGGACGGCGAGAACGTCTCCAACGCCGTGGCCGCCTACGAGCGCGCCAACGGCCTCACCCCCGACGGCAAGCTGGACGCCGACGTCTGGGCGAAGCTGACCGCCGACACCGGCCCGATCCTCACCGACTATGTGATCACCGAGGCCGACGCCGCGGGTCCCTACACGCCCGAGATCCCCAAGACATACGAGGACATGGCCAAGCTGGACCGGCTCGGCTACGCGAGCCCGCTCGAGGCGCTCGCCGAGCGGTTCCACATGGACCAGGCGCTGCTACAGGCGCTGAACCCCGGCGCCGACTTCACGGTCGCCGGCACGAAGATCGTCGTTGCGTCGGTCTCGCCCAACACCCTGCCGGCCAAGGTCGCGAGGATCGAAGTCGACAAGGCCATGAAGCAGGTCCGCGCCTACGACGCCGCCGGCAAGCAGCTGGCCGCCTACCCCGCCACCGTGGGCTCCGCCGACATGCCGACGCCGTCGGGCGACCTCCTGGTGCGCACGATCGCGCCCGCGCCGACCTGGACCTACGACCCCTCGAAGCTGCACTTCGGCGACGCCAAGGCGGGCAAGCTGACCATCAAGGCCGGGCCCAACAACCCGGTCGGCGCCGTCTGGATCGACCTGACCAAGGACACCTACGGCATCCACGGCACGCCGGAGCCGAAGCTGGTCGGCAAGACCGCCAGCCACGGCTGCGTCCGCCTCACCAACT
>CBHTUE010000313.1:0-5425 GCA_966096115.1 uncultured Phenylobacterium sp. | reverse complement strand
CCTTCAGCAACACCACCGCCCCGGCCTTCTCCGCGGCCTTGCGGGCCGCTTCCAGGCGGTGCGCCGATCCCTTCAGCAGCCCCGGGAACAGCCGCTCGAACTCGCCCGGGTGCGGAGTCAGCACGTCGTCGCGGTCCAGCACCGAGAACAGCTCGTCGCGATCGTCGCGGAAGACCGTGATGCCGTCGGCGTCGATCACCAGGGCCGCGCCGGTGCGCGCCAGCGCCAGCACGTTCAGCACAGTGCTCTCGGTCACCCCCGCCGCCGGGCCGACCACCGCGGCGTCGGCCTGATCGCCGGCCTGTTCCAGCTCCAGGTCGGTGTCGAAGGCGCGCAGCATCACCGCCTCCAGGTGCGCGGCGTTGGCGGCCACCGCGTCGGTCGGCGACCAGAGCGTCACCAGCCCGGCCCCGATCCTCAGGCCCGCCCGCGCCGCCAGCCGCGCCGCCCCGGTGCTGAGCGCCTCGCCGCTCACCACGATCAACCGGCCGCGCGAATGCTTGTGCGACGACGCCGCCGGCCACGGGAAGCGCGGGAGCCAGAGGTCGGGCCCGTTCTCGACGATCCTGGACGGCGTGTCGCCCAGCCCGATATCGGCCACCACCACGTCCCCGCACAGGCCCCGGCCGGGCTCCAGCACGTGGCCGACCTTGCGGGCATGGAAGGTCACCGTGAGGCCCGCGCACACCGCCGCGCCCAGCGGCTTGCCGGTGTCGCCGGGCACGCCGCTGGGGACGTCGACAGCAACAACGGTCTCCGGACGGCTGGCCAGTTGCGTGGCCACGCCGGCGGCCACGGAGTCCAGCGGTCGCGACAGGCCGGCCCCGAACAGCGCGTCGACCACCAGGTGTCCCGCCAGCGCCCCGTCCAGCGGCTTCGTCGTTCCGAGCCACCGCGCCGCGGCCGCCTTGGCGTCGTCCGTCGCCGGATCGCCCAGCGCGCGCACCTCGACCGGCCAGCCGCGCACCTTCAGCAGACGGGCCGCGACATAGCCGTCGCCCCCGTTATTCCCGGGCCCGCAGAGCACCAGGGTCGGCTGTGCGCGGAAGCGCTGGGCCACCGCGTCGGCGACCGCCTGGCCGGCCCGCTCCATCAGCTCGATCCCCGGCGTCCCGGCGGCGATGGCCGCGGCGTCGGCGGCGGTCATCTCGGCGACGGTGAGGATGGGACGCGCGGACAAGCGGCGGAACTCCTGGGCTGGGGGTCTCTCTTCCATCGGCGAGACGGCCGTTCAAGCCCTTCGCACCGGCGGAGCCGCTCGGCTAGCATGGCGATCCGACTGGAGTGTGACCCCGATGGACGAAACCGCACGCACCACCCACGTCGAGCGCGTCCGCCGCGACGGCTACACCATCGTCGAGAACGCCATCGCGGCCGATCTGGTCGAGGCGCTCGCCGAGGCCCTGGCCCACCTCGAGCGCGACCTGGGGATCAAGCCGGCGATGAACGGCTTCGAGGGCCACCACACGGTGCGCATCTACAACCTCCTGGCCCACGGCGCGCCGTTCGAGCAGGTCCCGGTCCATCCCTCCGTCCTACCGGTGATCGAGGGGGTGCTGGATCCCGGCTGCCTGATCTCCTCGCTCTCGTCGATCGCCATCGACCCGGGCGAGACGGCTCAGCCGATCCACGCCGACGACCAAGTGATCCCGCTGGACAAACCGCATCGGCCGATCGTCTGCAATTCGATGTGGGCGCTGACCGACTTCACCGAGGCCAACGGCGCCACCCGCCTGGTCCCCGGCAGCCACCTGAAGGGCAACCCGGAATACGGCGGCGCCTACGAGACCATCGCCGCGGAGATGCCCAAGGGCAGCGTGCTGATCTGGGAGGGCTCGCTCTGGCATGGCGGCGGCGCCAATCGCACGGACACGCGGCGCACCGGCATCGCCATGAACTACTGCGCCGGCTTCATCCGCCAGCAGGAGAACCAGCAGCTGGGCCTCCCGCCCGAGACGGTGCGCGGGTTCTCCCCTCGCCTGCAGGAACTGGTCGGCTACGGCGTCTACCAGGGCCTCATCGGCCACATCGACAAGACCAGCCCCGCCCAGCGCCTGAACGGCGGGGGCGAGTTCAAGTCGATCTGGGATCGCTAGAGGACGCTCGTCGCCGCCTCGGCGCCCTGCTCGATCAGGGTCAGGGTCTGGCCGTCCGTCTCCAGCACGGTGATCGAGCAGTGGTCCGGCCGGAAGGCCAGCACCTCGTCCACCCCCAGCAGGGTCGAGACCACGGCGTTGATCGCCACGTAGTGGGAGAACACCGCCGTATCGCCGCGCGCCACCAACGAGGCGGCGATCCGGCGGCGCCAGACCTCGTAGTCGAAGTCGCCCTGGATCGCCTTCCAGGTCCCGCCGAACGCCTCGCGCAGCCACGGCCCCCGTTCCTCGGCGGTCAGCGCCTTCGGCGTCGGGATCTCGCCCACGGCGGGGTCGATCTCGGCGGTCACGCCCAGCGCTTCCGCCGTCGGCTGCGCCGTCTCGCGGCAGCGGCGCAGCGGTGAACTCACCACCCGCTTCGGCCGCTCGCCGTCCGGCCGCGACAGCAGCCAGTCGCGCGCCAGCCGCGCCTGGGCGTCCCCGGCCTCGTCCAGGCCCGGATCGTCGTCGTGCCCGCCCCAGGTGGCCGAGGGGCGGCCGTGGCGGATCAGGTAAAGGCGGGCCATGGATCAGTCCGGGGTGAAGATGTTGAGGGCGCCGGACTGGGTCACCGTTCCGGCGCGCCCGATCTGCTCCCTCGCTTCAAGGGTGGCAAGGGTCTCAGGATCGCCCGGCGTGTTGGCGACGAACCGGCGGCCGTCTTCGTCACGGCCGACCACAATGCCCAGGAACGGTCCCTCGCGCTTGTGGACCACGGTGTAGGTCTCGATGACGCCTCGGCCCTGCGGCGTCTCGACGACCTGCGGGTGCGGCAGGGCGTCGATCTGGCGCTGCACGACCGCCGGGTCCTGCCGCTCGAACGGTCCCTTGGGCGGCGTGGTCGAATAGATGCCGGTCGACTGCTTGGTCAGGTACCAGCCGTTGGCCGTGACGAGCCCGTAGGCGCCCGGCTTCTCGCGCAGCTTCTGCACCATCGTCGCCGCCGAATGCATGGCGTAGTTGTTCCCCGGCCCGCCCGCATAGGGCAGCCCGCCCGTCACCGTGAAGCCGCGCGGGTCATCCAGCGACAGGCCCAGTTCCTCGGCGCCCACCTGCACCGCCGACGGGAAGCAGGAATAGAGGTCGAGGTAGCTCAGATCGTCCGCGCCGATCCCCGCCATCTCGAACGCGCGCTGACCAGTGAGGCGCATGGCCGGGCTGGAGTGGAAGTCCTGGCGTTCCAGTACGTGCCAGATGTCGTGCGCGTCGGCGCAGCCGTGCAGGTAGACCCACTTGTCTTCCGGCACGCCCAGCTCGCGGGCTTTCTTCACGCTGGCAATCAGCACGCCGGCCGACTGGTCGACCTCCATGATGGCGTTGAGCAGCTTGGGGTACGGGAAGCCGATCATCCGGTTGCGGTCGCTGACGGTGGTCAGTTCCTCCGCCGACCGCCGGGTCGGGAACCAGGCGTAGGGGTTCTCAGCCGCCACTTCGGTGAAGCGCTCGAACAGGGCGCCGATGCGCGCCGCGTGGTCGGCCAACGAGCGGCCGTCGCGGGCCCGCAGCGCGTTCTCGAAGATGGGATAGATGTTGATCGGCCGGTCCAGGCCGTGCCGCGCCTCATAGGGGCTGACGCCGGGCCGCGTGTCGCCGACGACCGGCGGCGCGTCGAGCGTCAGGTCCTCGGCGGCGATCCAGTCCTCGAAGCCCAGGTCCTTGGCCATCCGTTTGGCCACCGAACCCAGCACCTCGCAGCCGACGGCCAAGCCCAGGTCCGTCTCGCCGTGCGAGATGCGCTCCGCCAGCCCGTTGATTATGTACTGCGAACTGTTGCCGCCCATGGCCGAGAGCGCCGCCCAGCGCGGGCTGGCGCCAACCAGCGTGGCCAACTGCGCCGGGGCGTTGCTCGAGAACGGCGCGCCGCGGCTTCGCGAGGCTCCAGGCTGGGCGATCGCCGAGGGCGCCACGACGATACTGTCGAGCGCCGCAAGCCCCCGGGCGCCAATTCCCGCATCAGCCGCAGCCCGTTCCGCTGCAATCTTCAGCATGTTGGTCGGCGACGGCGATTGGCCCGGATCGCCCCGGTACGTGAATTGGCCCGCTCCGATGAGAACCGGGGTGCGATCGTCCATCCTCAAGCGCCTTCCCACGACAATTGCCGGCGATCCTAGGGGCCGAAAACCGCCTCACAAGGCGAATCCCGGCCTGATCGTTTTTTGAACTCTTGGCGCCTATTTTTCAGGCGACACCCTAGTTTCCCATCCGGCCCCCACGGCAAGCAATGCAAGCGTGCTTGTGGCGGTCGGGCGGCCCGTGCTGGGTCGCCCCGCATGAAAAAGATCGAAGCCGTCATCAAGCCGTTCAAACTCGACGAGGTGAAGGAGGCCCTGCAGGAGCTGGGCGTCCAGGGCATGACCGTCATCGAGGCCAAGGGCTACGGTCGCCAGAAGGGCCAGACCGAGCTGTACCGCGGCGCCGAGTACGTCGTGGACTTCCTGCCCAAGATCAAGATCGAGGTGGTCATCGCCGATGACCAGCTGGACCGAGCCGTCGAGGCGATCTCCTCGGCTGCCCGCACCGGCCGCATCGGCGACGGCAAGATCTTCATTTCCGAGGTCGTCGAGGTGGTGCGCATCCGCACCGGCGAGACCGGCCCGATAGCCATCTAAGACCAGTTCAAGAAGGGGATAACCACCATGGCTTCAGCCAAAGACATCCTGGCCCTGATCAAGGAGAAGGACGTCAAATACGTCGACGTGCGCTTCACCGACATCCGCGGAAAGATGCAGCACGTGACGTTCGACATCGACCTGGTCGATGACGACTTCCTGACCGACGGCACCATGTTCGACGGCTCGTCGATCGCCGGCTGGAAGGCCATCAACGAAAGCGACATGAAGCTGCGTCCCGACCTGGACTCGGCGATCATCGACCCCTTCTACCAGCAGACCACGCTGGCGCTGTTCTGCGACGTGGTGAACCCGGACACCGGCACGCCCTACGACCGCGACCCGCGCTCGATCGCCAAGGCGGCGCTGAACTTCGTGAAGTCCTCGGGGATCGGCGACACGGTGTTCTTCGGCCCCGAAGCCGAGTTCTTCATCTTCGACGACGTGAAGTGGAACACCCAGCCGCACAACACCGGCTATTCCTATGATGCCAGCGAACTGCCGATCAATTCCGGCAAGTCGTACGACGAGGGCAACATGGGCCACCGCCCGGGCCCGAAGGGCGGCTACTTCCCAGTGAACCCGGTGGACAGCGCCCAGGACCTGCGCGGCGAGATGCTGGCCGTGATGGGCGAGCTGGGCATGAAGCCCGAGAAGCACCACCACGAAGTGGCGCCTGCC
>CBHTUE010000312.1:0-5469 GCA_966096115.1 uncultured Phenylobacterium sp. | reverse complement strand
CTCAGCCCCTATTCCGCCCGCGTGCGGATGCAGATCTACGCCAAGGGGATCACCGACATCGCGCTGGAGCGGCCCGCCACCTTCGGCACGCCCAAGTTCCGCGAGCAGAACCCCATCGGCCGCATCCCCGTCCTCGACATCGACGGCGACCTGATGCCGGAGTCGGAGGTGATCGCGGAGTACCTGGAGGAGGTCTATCCGACGCCCTCCCTGCTCGGCAAAACCCCCCGCGAGACCGCCCACATCCGCACCGTCGCTCGCATCGGCGACATCTACCTGATGAACAACATGTTCATGCTCGCCGGCCAGACCTACGGCGAGAAGAACCAGGGCGTCATCGACCTCTTGGCCGGCCAGGTGATCCGCAACCTCAAGGCCCTCGACAAGCTGATCGGTAAGGACGGCTTTGCCTGCTGCGGGCGCCTCACCATGGCCGACTGCGCCCTGGTCCCGGCGCTGTTCCTGGTCGAGAACACCCTGCCGGCCACCGGCGTCCAGACCACGCTGCCCGCCAACGTCGCCGCCTACTGGGCGGCCATCAAGACCAACGAACACGCCGCCAAGACGCTGGCCGAACTCCACCGCGGCCTGGAGGAACGCAAGGAGCTGATCCGCTCCGGCGCCTTCGCCAAGATGATGGCCGCCATGCGCGCCCAGATGGCCGAGGCGGACGCGTAACTGCCGGCGCGCCCAACACCGCCCCCAAGCGCGGCCAGCCCAAGCCGCCGCGCGTCACCCGGCAACGCTTCGCCGGCCCCAGCTACGAGCTGGGCTAGGGCCGGTTCGCAGACGCAGCGCTAGCCTTCCACCGCCCAGGCGCCGTCGGCGCCGCGGCAGGCCCGGTAGCGCTGGGTGTCGGCGCCGCCGTCGGCCGTGCGGATTGTCTGGTCGAAGGTGCGGCAGACCGGCCCCGCGGCGGCGACCTGCGCGCCCGCCACCGGCCGCACCACCGACTCGGAGATGTAGCCCACGCCCACGCCGTCGCGGCCGGCCAGCAGCCAGTTGGTGCCGCTCACCCGCGCCAGCGCGTCGATGCGCTCGCCGGGGCGGAGCTTGCCCACGATGGCCGCGGCCGTCGACGGACCGGCGCGCAGGTTGGCCGCCTTCGGCGCCTGGTAGCGGCCGCTCAGGCCGTCATAGCCGCCGGCCAGGTCCACGCCGGAGGCCAGCCGCAGCTTGTCCAGCGCCACCGGCCCGCCCTCGGTGGAGACCAGCCGGGTCTCGCCCGAGGCCCCGGTCGCCGGGTCGGTCCAGCGGGTCGTGCGGTTGCGGTCCAGGGCGTCGCGAGCGGCCTGCTCGGCCTTGCGCTGGCTGCTCTTCTGCATCTTGCAGCCGATGTAGGATCCGGCCGCCGCGCCCAGCGCCGCGCCCAACACCGTGCCCACGGTCTTGTTGTCGCCGGCGACCTTGTTGCCGACCAGTCCGCCGACCACCCCGCCGATCACGGCGCCGCCTTCCTGCTTCCCGCCCGACGCCTGGCAGCTGAAGATCGACGCGAGGGGATTGGCCGCCGCCGCCGGCGTGGCGGCCGGAAGGGCGATCGTGAGCGCGGCGAGGGCCGCGACGGTCGGGTTGGTGCGCATGGGAACGTCTCCGGGGTCTGTCTTGTTGGGTCCTCCTGGGACCATCTTACGCTTGCGCCTCGGACTGTGACGCTGACGTGCAATCTAGGCCCATTCCCTGACGTCGGCTTGATGTGTCTCAAAGGCCGCGTCGCAGCCCCTTCCCTGACCCAACGGCGCCGCCGGATACTCCCCCAAACAGAACCAAGGGACGGAGACCCACCATGACCGACATCCTCGACCTGGGCGGCCGCGTCGCCCTCGTGACCGGCGCGGGGCAGGGGGTCGGCCGCCAGGTTGCCCTGCAGCTGGCCGACGCCAAGGGCGCGGGCGGCGTCGTCGTCAACGACTACGTCCTCAGCCGCGCCGAAGCCGTCGCCGAGGAGATCCGCGCCGCTGGCGGCATGGCGCTGGCCCTGCCGTGCTATGTTTCCGATCACCAGGCGGTCATGTACATGGTGGCCAAGCCCGCCGCCGACCTGGGCCCACTCGCCATCCTGTTCAACAACGCCTGCAAGGCCGGCGCCACCCCCTCCGCTGAACTCGGCAAGCCCTTCTGGGAGACCACCCCCGAGGTCTGGAACAGCTTCATCGGCGTCAACCTGTACGGCGTCATGAACTGCACCGCCGCGGTCATCCCCGGCATGCTCGAGCGCCAGGCGCCCGGCCGCATCATCACCGTCATCTCCGACGCCAGCCGCTGGGGCGATGCCTCGATGGAGATCTACGCCGGCGCCAAGGCCGGCGCCGCCGGCTTCATGCGCTCGGTGGCCCGCACCCTCGGCCGCTACCAGATCACCGCCAACTGCGTCGCCATCGCGCTCACCGCCACCCCGGCCGTCGAGCGCACCCTGAACGGCGACCCGGAACGCCTGAAGCGCACCCTGGAAAAGTACATCGTCCGCCGGCCCGGCCGCCCCGACGACGTCGCCAACATGGTCCAGTTCCTGGCCTCCGACGCCTCGCCCTGGATCACCGGCCAGGTCTACCCGGTCAATGGCGGCTTCACCTTCGCGCTCTGAACCGCGCCCCGAGCTGTCACCCTCCCCTTCTGGGGAGGGACAGCTCGCGAAGCGAGCCGGGTGGGGAAGTCACGACCGGGCGCCGAGCCTGGGGATTGTCGAAAGGCCAACCCCCACCCTCACCACTCCGACCCGCACCTCCCACCCTGACCGCCTCCGGCTGTCTGTCCCTCCGCAGAAGGGGAGGGCGACGACGCCGAGCCCACCGCACCTACGTCCGCCCCTGACGCCCCGCTCCGCCATCGTCCCCCGATGGCCGACGCCTACCCCAGCGCCGAACGCGCCCGGCTGCTCGCCGAACTCCACGTCCGCCGCGCCGCGGGCGAGAGCTTCGACGCCATCGCCGCCACGCCCGGCTGGCCCAGCCGCCCGACCCTGCGCAAGTGGCTGCGCCGCGCCGGCGGCCCGCCGCCGCCCGCCCTGCGCCGCCCCTCCGTCCGCCGGTCGCCGTCCCTTGCCGACGAGATCTGCGAGCGCTTCCACGTCCAGAGCCTGCGCGAGCTCTGCGCCGAGCCCGGCATGCCCGACCGCAAGACCCTCCACCAATGGCGCCGCAAACACCCCGACTTCGCCGCCCGTCTGGACGCCGTCCGCGTCGAGGCGCGCCAGCCCCGCACCGGCCGCCGCTCCACCTACTGCGACCTCATCGCCGACGACGTCGCCGACGCGGTCTTCGAAGCCGGCACGATCGGCGCCGCCTGTCGCGCCGACGATATGCCGCCCGCCCGCACGGTCGGAGACTGGACCCGCGCCCACCCCGACTTCGCCCGCCACATCCGCATCGCCATGGAGATGGCCCACGAACGCAGATGGGCCCCCATGTACGAAGCCGTCCGCACCTGGCTCAACGACCCGGACGCCCAGGCCAGGGACGCCCCGCTCCCGCGGTGGATGCGGAGGTGACGCTGGGGCCGAAGCGCCGAGCCGTCGCCCTCCCCTTCTGGGGAGGGACAGCTCGCGAAGCGAGCCGGGTGGGGAAGTGCGGTCCGGAACGCGGAGGGCGGTGATGAGCGAACCTCCCCCGTCCACGGGGCAGGGGGACCGCGAAGCGGTGGAGGGGGCGCTGGGGCTAGAGCGCCTTAAGGCCCTTCATCCTCCGCGGCGCCCGGTCTGAGCCACAGCCGCTCGAACCCCCGGTCCCACCGATGCACGGCGACCACATGGTCGGCGATATCGGGCACGGCGTGCTCCACCGTGAACTCCGCGATCGCCTTCCTCCGGCCGCCCTCGCGCAGCGGATAGTCCGCGATCGTGCAGAAGGTCGACAGGCCGCGCCGGGGCGTATCGTAGATCGTCGCCCCGCTGTTGATCGGACACAGACGCACGCTGGCCCCATGCACCGCGATCAGGCTCGCCGTATTCACGGTCAGCACGGTGTGGGCCGCGTCCCGGTAGGCGCGCCCCTGCAGCAGCTCGGCCAGCCGCCGGCGCTTCAGCCAGAAGAACACCCGCCCGTTCAGGCTCCGCAGCCAGTCGGCCGGCGACAACCCGTCGTCCAGGCAGGCCGCCAGCCGAGTCTCCGAGAGCGGCCCCTGGTCACGGATCACCACCCGCGGCAGCCCCTCGCCCTCCAGCGTCTCGGACCTCGCCCGCCGCCGCGTCTCCAGCCGCGCCCGCGCCTCGCCGCCCACGCCGTACAGGTCCAGCAGCGCCGACGTCGACAACAGCCCATACGCCCGGATCGACGGCCACGCCCCGTCCTGCGCCATGTGCCATAGGCGGGGATAGCCGGCGATGAACTCGGCTTCGGTCACGCCAAGAGCCAGCCGAGGCTTCGCGCGGCCATCGTCGTGCGACTCTTCGGCGTTCGCTGCAGCGCCGTTTCGATCCGGATGGCTAGGTCGGTTACGGCTGGGAGCGGAGCGGCCCAGGCCAGCGCCGCATAGCCTTCCGGACGCTCGGGTTTCTCATGCCCTGCCGCCATCCAGCCGTAGAGATCGTACGCCCGCCATTTCAGCAGCGCTTGAACCTCCGTGTTCGTATCGGTGAGTTTGGCCAGGAATGCGGGCGTCATCACTAGGTTGGCCAGGGATGTGTAGGCCTCCGGATCGCGGCTCGCCGAGTAGATGTGGTTCAGCTGGATATCCCGCAGCCGGGTGCCCAGGCCATTGGCCCAGCGAAAGGCATCGGTCGGGCTGCGGTTGTCGTCCGTCATCAGTCGTCGGCCGTCGACCTCGATGAAATGGCCTGGTGTCCCGCGAATTGTCGGGAACAGGCCCCTGCCGTGTGTCTGAGCCACGGTCTGAGGATGCGAGAACACCGCAAGGGAGGCTACGGCTTGGGCGACCTCACCATAGCGCGAAGCGGCGATAAGCGCCGATAGCGCCGCCTGTCCGTCGAAACCGAACTCGGCGAGGGTCCGAGCGTGCTCGGGTGGTGGGACCACCCTGGTCGGCGACGGCGACCGAGGTCGAGGCCTGGGCATAGCGACGGCCGACGTCCCAGCGGCCGCAACGCTCGCGGCGATGCCACCCGCCTCTCTGAAGCGACGATAGAAAGAGAGGCAGCTTCGATAGCTCGCGAGGTTGTTGCGAAGATTGCCGTTGATTGGAATGCGGGTGTGGTTCGCCCGCCCCCGCCGTTCGTCCTCTGTCGAGTACCGCAGCGTCTCCATAAGCCCCGCGAGCCGGTCAGCCGCGTAGTGCTTGTCGAGATCGCCGTAGAATGCCTCGACGCGCCCGGCGCGATGCAACTGGCTGGCGACCGTTCCTTGGTCGTAGCCCTCAGCCGTAAGCCAAACCTCATAGTCGGATCTCAAGTCGCCCCCGGCAGCATCCCGAGCGGGATGCCACCCGCCCTTAAATCCATGGTTGATTGCGAGCCTGCCGGCCTGAGCGTGTCAAGGCCGCGCCTCCGGCGCGCCGCTCCGCGGCTGCGCTGCCGTC